>NZ_JAMYVL010000042.1:0-23407 GCF_040323955.1 Mesorhizobium sp. M0018
TGGGCCAGCGGTAAAGCAGCATTTCGGCGGCTTCGCGGGTGCTCGAAACACTGACTTTGCCCGAGGACAGCAAAACGGTCACGGGCTCTTCGAACGTGCCGACGTCTCGTTCGCAGGTCATATGCTGGTCTCCTTTCGCAACCTTCCCAAGACTTTACGGGTGAACCATCCGTTCCGTTGCGTCACGTTTGTCCCGGTGGGCGAACATTCTGTGAGGACGGGCGCTCGTCCAGAGCGCGGGCTTGATCGCTCAGACTGGACTCGCCAACGCGTTGCGGTCCTCAAACAGCGAGAACCGTCCTTATCGCTACGGGCCACTTGCCGGCCCAGGCATCCGCAGACGGAAGTCAATACTCATTTCTGGGGATGGAAATCTCGCGTGCAGATCGGCGAAGCCGGGCGAGAGGAGTGATCGTCATGACCGTTCTTGCCCATAGCATCGCCAGCGACCCCCCACGGAACGTGGCGGGCCGTCTTCTTGCCTGAAGAGCTGCATCTCTATTTGGAGTTCATCGGCCAGGCGCCGGCACAAATCCCGTCCACTGGATGAGCCTCGACGGCTTCCTTGCACGGCCAAAAGATGCTCTCCACCAGCGGGCGCGCTGTAGAGTTTCGCGATTTTCGCCACAGCGACGATATTGGACACCAGGGTCCGCCGATCCATCAAGGCAACGGACGCCATCTTGGATCGGCTAATGGTCGATGCTCACGACGACACAATTGCTCGGCGTCAGAAGATGTCCTGGCCAGCATGGGCTGGCTGGTCATTGTAGCTCTCCGTCGGGTTTGCGCGCCGGCCTTAGCGGGCAGCGGATAGGCTACTTGGCGAGGAAGTCCGTAATGAGCTTGACCGTGGCGTCCGGGTTTTCCTCCATGATCCAGTGGCCGGAGCCCGGTACGATCCCAACAGTCACATGGGTCGCGACATAGCGTAGATCGTCTGCCTGGGCCGTGCCGAAAGACTTTTCAGCGCCAACGGCTAGCACCGGCATCGAGACTTTGCCGCCCTTCGCCAACAACTCCTTGTTGTCCGCCGCATCCTGGTTAAAGGCGGCGAATTGCTCGAAGGCGTCGTGCATGGCGTGAGGTCGCGCGTAAAGTACGGAGTAGTGCTTGCGCGTTGCTTCGTCGATGGCCTTCGGATTGGCTGACAACTCGTTCCAGAAACGGTCGAGATAGATACGCTCGCGCCCTGCTACCAGCCGCTCCATGTCGGGACCACGAAAGTTGAAATGCCACAGCAACGGCAAGCGGATGATGTTGTCCCAATCGCCGATGCCCGGCAGCGGCGCATCGATCACAACCCAGCGGGTGACTCGGTCGCGATACTGGGCGACGAAAGCGTAACCCACCATGTTGCCGATATCGTGGGTGACGAGGTCGGCTTTCTCGATCTTCAGATGGTCGAGGATACCGGCAATGTCGACGGCCTGGTTTTTCTTTGTGTAACCGGTGTCGGGATGGGCGGACAGTCCCATGCCGCGCAGGTCTGGCACGACTACGGTGTGATCTTGCATCAACTTTGCCGCAACAGGCGCCCACATGTCGCCACTGTCGCCGAAGCCGTGCAGCAGCACGACGGCGGGGCCCTGTCCCCCGATGCGGACATTAAGGCTCGTGCCGTTGGTTTCGATCGATTGCGTCTTGAAGCCTGGCGGGAATGGGACGACCCGCGCCGTGGCCGGCAAGCTAGCGAGCAGCAGACCTAGCACTGCCATGATCATCCTACACATGTCGTCCTCCGTGAACGTTGTTGCACTGAGCCATGCCGACGTCGGCGTGTCGCTGCCGATCCGCTTCGATGAGGAGCATAAGGACTCGCAGACGGCCCTAATAGCTCGAATCGCCGTCGATTGAACGAAGAAGGCCTTTTGTTGTGTTGCGTGATTCAGAATTGGTAGCATCAGGGCATGTTGGGTAAGACTGTATGTCGCCTCTGCCGATGAGGTGGCTCGTCCTCCTGTGGTGTGGATCGGCTCGGCCCGCCCCGAGCAACGCTCGGACGCGCACTGTAGGGCGAGCCACCTCATCGCAGAGGCGGACATATGGTCTTACCATGATGAGTAGCGCCAAGGCTCACTATGAAGCCATCAAGGCCTTCTCACTGAGGATCTGAAGAAGATCACCGTGCCCACGCTGGTCATGCATGACGACGATGACAGGTCGTGCCGATCGAGGATTCGGGCAGGCTGTCGGTCAAACTTCTTAAGAACGACACTCTGAAGGTCTATATGGGTTACCCGCACGGCATGCTGACGACGCACGCGGACGTCATCAACCACGACTTGCTGGCCTCCATCGAGGGCTGAACGTATCTTGGGGACGCGTTCGCGTTCGCAAAATGACGTGGCGGAATTTGGCCCGCCACGTCCATCTTTGCCGGCCGCAGGCGACGACCACTGACTGAACTGCCTTTCCGGCCATCTGCTTTAGCTGTGGCGTTGGTGTCGCTTTGCCCCGAGGTAGAGAAGTCGTGGATTGAGTGGCGGGCACAACCGGATCCAGCCGTGTCACTTTCGCCGTCGTGCCGGGTTCGAACCCGCACGGCACAGTGAACAATCGCATCGCGCCGCATTTCGGCCGTGGAGGGCGGCTTCGCCTTGCTTCAAGCAGACCCGTTTAGCGTGTCTCGGCCCGCCGCCGGAATTCCTCGGCGCTGTTCCGCATAGGATACGGCTGCTCCGGGATCGGGACGCCAAGATGGCGGCATAGCGGCTCCCATCCTTGCCCGAGTGCATGCACGAGCAGTCGGCCAGGCGGCACAGTGGTGAGTATGTCGTGCCGATGTGATTCGTAGACGGCTATCGCGTGAGCGCGATCGACGCGTCCTCCAAAGACCTTGCCGAAAACGAGGGTCTCCCCCAGAGAGTCCGGGTCGACCTGACCGCGGCGCGTCACCTGAAACGCGCTTTCGATACTTGTCCACCAGCTTTCGGACGAGCGGTCCGTGTGAACGATCCGTGCTTCCGGATACGCTTCGATCAATTCGCGCCAATAATAAGAGGAGGGCCAGTCCACGCAGGATGAGTAGCCCTCAAACAGACTCTCCCAGTCTGCCGACGCACCTTTGGCTAAGGCCCTCCAGCGCTGCTTCTGAATGGCGCTCCCATCGACTTCGAACATGTGATGGCAGGGTCCGAAGCCCAACAGGTTGAGCGCCTCTCGCATGGAGTCAGTTCCGGTGCGCCCGAAACCCGTTCCGATGACCTTGAGCGGCATGATAGCCCTCCACCGTGCCTGCGCCGAACCGGATCATTTATCTCCGCCAGCCGAGCACTATAACAGCTGTTTTTGCGAAAGTCCGTCTTGCGGCCACTGCCGGTCCTTCGTTGCGCGCCTCACTAGCTGACCTTCAGGCACTGGCGGAGTCTGGCCTTCGCGGGCCCCATGCGACTATTCTAAAACTTCTAAAATTGGCGACACGGCAAGTCACGGGCATCGCGTCCTACACCTTTATCGGAAGAGCATTTGATCATAGCTGTGGATACGGAATACGCCTCTGAACAGATTGGCGAATGTCGCCTGCATCGCGCGCCTGGCAGATCACGCTGCCACACCGGGTATACAAGGTGGTAACGGCAGAGCCGCCGCCGGCCGGCGTGTTGGTGGTGGCCGTGCGCCGGCCAAACGCGTCATAGGTCATGCCCGTCGCCCTGCCAGACTCTCCGGGATAGACGATGCCGATCAGCCGAGGTAGCACGCCACAACTTGAGACGGTTTTGATCGAGATGATTGTCCAAGCGGCAGATTTTCCGGCGGCCAGCTTCGATACCGTAGCGGGCGACTGCGCCGACAAATCTGGAGGCCGAATACTCTTCAACGTTCGCGTTGACAGCCATGTGGATGTTCAGCGAGTTGCCGCCATCGCGAGCAAATCTGACGAGGGGACGACTCCTTTGCTTTTGCTGTTGGATCGTACGGGGACGTCGATCAAGATCCATGAGGTGCCGGTTGAGGACTACCCGTTGGTAGTCTCGATCGCCCGTTGGGTCAGATCAGCCCCTTCACTTGCAAGCCATCACCAGCGTCAATGTCGAGGTTACCCTGCTCCTGGACGCTGTCGCGTCGGAAGCACGGCCGGATTAGCTGAATTGCGGACCCAGCCGATGTTAGCGGGGCCTACGCGTTATGATCGGGGTCCACTCCTCGTGCTGCTTTGTGCATTTCACATTGCCTTTCTATGCGACTTCCAAGCACAAAGCGTGACCATCGACCCAGAATGGCTCTGGTGTCCCACTCGCTTAGGCAGCCAAAACCTGACAATGCTGGTGCCGCTGCTGAGGTCGCGGTTGCGCCACCCTGGCAGATGGTCTGCTTTCCGCGTGCGAGCTGACCATTGCCAAGGTAGAAAATTCACTCTCCCACCTCCGAACCCAGGCGACGTTGTCTTTTCGCAGACCGCGTGGACTTCAGGCGCCGAACCTGTCCACCGCAAAGGGTGCTATGCGCGCTGGATCGCCGCGACCAATGATCAGCTCGGCAATCAGGCGCGCCGTGATCGGCGCCAGCGTCAGGCCGAGATGGCCGTGGCCGAAAGCGTGGATCACCCTCGAGCTGCCGCGCGACGGGCCGATGACCGGGCGGGAATCGGGCAGCGATGGCCGGAACCCGAGCCATTCGGATGAAGGCTGGCCGAGTTGTGGAAAGAACTGCCTGACACCGCGATCGAGCAGCGCCAGCCGGCGCGCATTTGGCGGCGCTGCAAGTCCGCCGAGCTCGACGGTTCCGGCGACACGCAGCCGGCCGGCCATCGGCGTCATGTAGAAGCCGAGATCGACCGGACAGACCGGACGATTGAGCAGAGGCGCTTCGGTCGGAAATTCGAGATGATAACCGCGTTCGGTCTCGAGCGGAATCCTGTCGCCGGCCTGTATGGCCAACGCCCGCGATTGCGCGCCCGCGGCGATAACCACCGTGTTCGCCTTGATGTTAAAGCCGGAACCGCTGAGCCTGACACCGTCCGCCTCAACCCGCAGTCCGGTTATCTCAGCCTGCGCCACCGAAACGCCGCGGTCGGCCGCGGCATCGAGCAGCCGCCGCATCACTGTCTCGGGATCGGTGACATTCATCGAGTCGGGGAAGTACAGACCGCTGGCCCCGGTCGCGGGCAGGCCAGGCTCCAGCGCGGCCACCGCTTCCGGCGTCAGAACCTCTTGATGGACGCCAAACCCGGCGCGCAGCGCCCTGCCCCCAGCGGCCTTGGCGAAATCGCTCTCGCGGCGATACAGGTAGAGACAGCCGTTGCGGCGCAGCAGGTCTGTCAGGTCAGCCTCCTCCACCATCTCTTCCCAGGCCGGCAGGGCCTCGGCCAGTAAACCGGCGAGCGCCAGCGCATTGGCGCGGGTGGCGGCGGGAAGCGATTGCCGCACGAATTGAACCAGCCATGGCGCAAGCTGCAACAGCGCCGGCCAGCGCAAGGAAAAAGGGCTGTCGGGATCGAGAAGCAGCTTTGGCAGCGCGCGCAGCAGAGCCGGATTGCCGACCGGCATGCAGGCATATTCGGCGATCGTTCCGGCATTGCCAAACGAGGCGCCGGAGCCCGGCTCATTGGGGTCGATGAGCAGGACTTCGCAACCCTCAGCTGCGAGCCGGAGTGCAGTTGCCAGTCCGACAACGCCGGCACCGACGATGGCGATTTCGACCGATTCCGACGCTGCCATCTTTAAATTCCTAGACGAAACCAGGCAATTGAAGATGGCCGGCAGATAACAGTTCGGCCATCGAGTTCAGGGCCGTGCGCAGATCGTCGAGCGAGCGCGCAGCGCCTACATTGATACGCACGCCGTGCTGTACCGGCTCGCGCCCAACGGCGAAGGCATCACCCGGGAGCACGGCAACGCCACGTTCCAGGCAGGTGCGAGCGAAACCCGCGCCCCGCCACGGCTCCGGAAGGCGCAGCCAGGCGTGGGTCGAGGTTGGGTGGTTCTGGACATCGTAGCGGCCGAGGATTTCAGTGAGGATGGCCTGGCGCTGGCGCAACTCCTGCTTCTGCGTTTCTATGATGCGCGCCGCCAGGCCCTCTTCTATCAGCCGCGCGCCGATCAGCGCCGTCAAGGGACTGATGCTCCAGCAGTTGATACGCAACGCCGCTGCGACCTGGCCGGCTATGGCGCGTGGCGCGATTACAAAACCGAGGCGCAGCCCTGGGGCAAGACATTTCGACATGGCGCCGATATGGATCGTCAGTTCGGGCTCGAGGCTGGCAAGCGACGGCAGCGGATTGTCTGCCAGGGGGCGGTAGACGTCATCTTCGATGATGAGGACGTTGTGGCGGCGGGCGACAGCTATCAGCTCGTGCCGGCGCTCTTCGGATAACGTGATGGTCGTCGGGTTGTGCAGGGTCGGCACCAGGAAGACCGCGCGTGGGCGGAGCTGCGCGCAGCCCGCATCGAACGCGTCGGCCCGCATGCCGCCACGGTCCATCGCGACGCCTCTGAGGTCGAGCCCATGCACCCGGCACAGTGCGTTGATGCCCTGATAGGTCACTTCGTCGGCGAGCACGACCTCGCCCTGCCTGGTCACCGCGCCAAGCACGCAATCCAGCCCATGCTGGGCGCCCGCCGCCAGCACCACGCGGCCGGGATCGCCTTCCCCCGCCACCGGTCGCATCCACTCGGCGATTGCCATCCTCGCCCAAAGCGGCCCCTCGGGCGGATGATAGTCCTGAAGCGTGGCATAGTGCCGGTCCTTCGACAGGCGCGGCAGCAGCAGCCCAAGCGCATCGAGATAGGCCGAGGTCGCAGGTCTGTTGACGGAAAGATCGATGACGCCGGTGTCGTCGCTCGGCGCTGACACGAAACCTGGCCTTTCGCCGCCATTGCGGGCCGCGACCGTTGTGCCGCGTCCGGGCCGTGCTTCGAGCAGGCCGCGCTGCTGCAGCGTCGACAGTGCGCGCGTCACCGTGGTGACATTGATGCCCAGCGCGCGGGCAATCTCGCGCTGCGGCGGCAGCCGGTCTCCAACTGCAAGTGTGCCGGCCGTGATCCGTTCCGCAATAGCGTCCGCAAGACGCCGATAGACCGGGCCTTCATCCGAGGCGAGTTGCAGGTCCTGAAGCATGCGGATTGGCGGTTTCGGTGTGTTGACGCTCTGGCTATCGGCGCATCTAGCATAAGACAATGCTCCAGACAATAGCACTTGTCCGGCAGGTATTTTTAAATCCGGCCCGAACAATCTCACACAATCCCGAAGAAAGCCGCTTGACGGCCAAACTTGTCTGCATCTATGGTTCTTTTGCGATCGATTGTGTGAGCATACAAGTTTGGTTTGCCGCCATTGTGCGGCAGCGTCATGCGAGACCCATACATGCACGGTAAACGCCACCTCGTTTCGACATGCAGCTTCTGCCGCAGATCGACGGACTTGCGTCCGTGATGGCCGAAGCGACAGCCCTGTCGCGTGACAGCGCCGGTCCTGCACGGGCAGCCGATGCCGGCAGCCAAGGATTTGTCGAATTCATCGATGTCGAGAAATCCTATGACGGCCGCACGTTCGCGGTATCGCGGCTGAACCTCGGCGTTGCGCGCGGCGAGTTCCTCACCCTTCTTGGACCCTCCGGTTCGGGCAAGACGACGACGCTCAACATGCTTGCAGGGTTCGAACGGCCGACCAGCGGCGTCATTGCGCTTGAAGGCCGGTCGGTCGACAGGCTGCCGCCCTACGAGCGCAACATCGGCATGGTGTTCCAGAACTACGCGCTGTTTCCGCACATGAGCGTCGAGGAGAACGTCGCCTTCCCGCTCTCCGTCCGCAAGATTACCAGGACGGAAGTCGCAGCCCGCGTCGGCCGCGCGCTCGACATGGTGCGGCTGCGGCAGTTCGGCGACCGGCGGCCGGCACAGCTTTCCGGCGGCCAGCAGCAGCGCGTCGCGCTTGCCCGCTCGCTGGTGTTCGAGCCGAGCCTGGTGCTGATGGACGAGCCGCTCGGTGCGCTCGACAAGAAGCTGCGCGAGCACATGCAGCTCGAGATCAAGCAACTTCACACGATGCTCGGTGTCACCATAGTCTATGTGACGCACGACCAGAGCGAGGCGCTGACCATGTCGGACCGCGTCGCCGTTTTTAACAATGGCGGGATTGCCCAGCTCGGTTCGCCGGATGATCTCTACAACGCGCCGCAAACTTCGTTCGTCGCGAGCTTCATCGGCGAGAACAACACCCTGCTCGGCAAGGTCGAGCGCGTCTCTGGCAAGGAGTGCCGCGTCGCGCTGGACGGCGGCGGTTCGGTAACAGCGCTCGCCATCGGTGTTGCGGAGGGCGATGCCTGCCATGTCGCTATCCGCCCGGAGCGGCTGAAGCTTGCGCCCGCCTCGAACGGAGCAAATGGGCTGGCCGCCACGGTTGAAGGCCGCATCTATCTCGGCGACCACCAGCGTCTTTTGGCCCGGCTGGAAAACGGACAGGTGCTGACCGTCAAGGTCGGCCCCGAAATGACCATGGGCAACGGGGGACCGGTCACGGTTTCCTGCGCGCCCAACGACTGCCGTGCCTTTCCGGCAGATGCCGCAACGGACGGTTCCATCTCGAAAACAGGGGAATAACAACAATGAAAATTACAAGAGCCCGGCTGTTCGCCTTTGCGGCAGCCACAGCATTCATCACCTCAGGACATGTCGCCTTCGCCGACGAGCTTTCGATCATGGCCAGCGGCGGCGCCTGGCAGGATGCCCAGCGCAAGGCATGGTTCGAGCCGTTCAGCAAGGAGACCGGTGCCAAGATCGTCGAGCAGGAATATCTCGGCGATCTCGGCAAGGTCAAAGCCATGGTCGACACCGGCAACGTGCCGATCGACCTGGTGACGGTCGAGACCGCGACCGTGCTGCAAGGTTGCGACGCCGGCATTCTCGAGCGCCTCGACTATTCCAAGATCGCGCCGCGCGAAAAATTCCTCGAAGGCTCCGCGCTCGACTGCGGCGTCGGCCTCGACGCCTATGGCGACGTGCTCGCCTATGATCCCAACGTGCTGAAAGAGGCGCCGACCTCGGTGCTCGACATCTTCGACACGACCAAGTTTCCCGGCAAGCGCGCGATGCGCAAGTTCCCGGCGCAGAATTTGGAATGGGCGCTGATGGCCGATGGCGTCGCGCCGGCCGATGTCTACAAGGTGCTGGCCACGCCGGAAGGCGTCGACCGCGCCTTCAAGAAACTCGACACCATCAAGAAAGACATCGTCTGGTGGGATGCCGGCGCACAGCCGCCGCAGCTCCTTGCATCCAAGGAAGTGGTGATGACCACCGCCTGGAACGGCCGTATCCAGAACGCCATCGATAAGGATGGGGCGCCGTTCAAGATCGTCTGGAACAACCAAATCCTCGAATACGACATGATCGCCATTCCGAAGGGGGCCAAGAGTCCGGACCTGGCCTACAAGTACCTTGCCTATATCAGCCAGCCGGAAATCAACGCCAAGCTGGCCAGCTACATCACCTACGGGCCGGTGCGCACCGATGCAGCTTCCTTTGTCGCGCCGGACGCCTTGCCCAAATTGCCGAATGCGCCCGACCATATGAGCGCTTACCTGGTCGCCGACACCGAATTCTGGGGCGATTACGGCGAGGATTTGGTCAAGCGCTTCAACGCCTGGCTCGCGCAGTAGGAAAAATGACGGCGCTTGAGCCCACGAAGCTGGAACGGCCGCGCCTCGCGCGCGACCGGTCGGCCGCCGATATCAAAGCGGCGAAATCGGTCACGGCAAAACTTCGGCGCGCCGAGTTCGGCGATCGGCTGCGGTCACTGGCGCTGGCGGCGCCTTTGCTTGTGCTCCTGGCGCTGAGCTTCGGCATCCCGATCGTCCTGCTGCTATCGCGCGCCGTCTATGACCCGACGATTGCCGACGCTTTGCCGCAGACCAGCCAGGCGCTGCGCGGCTGGAACGGCGCGGGACTGCCAGGAGATGCCGCCTTCCTGGCCCTTGCCGCCGACCTCAGGGACAATCAGGCCATGGGCACGGCATATGAGCTCGCCAAAAGCCTGAACGCCCGCCTGCCCGGTGCGCGCAGCCAGGTGCTCAAGACGGTACGCCAACTTGAGGCTGCCGACAGGCCGCCGCTGGAGGTGATGAAAGCCGTGCCGTTCTGGTCGGCGCCGGGCACGTGGCCGGTCATCGAGAGCGGCACCCATAGCGTGACGTCGTTCTACCTGCTGAGCGCGCTCGATCTGCGCTGGAACGCCGATGGAGGCATTGAAAGAGTGCCGCCGCAACAGGCGATCTTCCTGCAGGTGTTCATGCGCACATTCTTCGTCGCCGCGGCGGTGACGCTGGCTACGCTGATACTGGGCTTCCCCCTCGCCTATCTCATCGCCTCGGTACCCAAGGGCCTCGCCGCCATCCTCATCGTCGCGGTGCTGCTGCCATTCTGGACGTCGATCCTGGTGCGAACCGCGGCCTGGACCGTGCTCCTGCAGAAATTCGGCCTGGTCAACGACCTGCTTTTGTGGCTCGGCATTGCCGACGACCGGCTTGAGCTGATGTACAGCCGCATCGGACTGATCATCGCCATGACCCATATCCAGCTGCCGTTCACGCTGCTGCCGATCTATAGCGTTATGCGCACGATCCCGGCCTCGCAGATGAAAGCCGCCTATTCGCTCGGCGCAAAACCCTTCACCGCGTTCCGCCGCGTTTATCTTCCACAGGTTTTTCCGGGCGTCATGGCCGGTTGCCTGCTCACCTTCATTCTGTGCCTCGGCTACTACATCACGCCGGCGCTCATCGGCGGTGCAAGCGACCAGCTGATCAGCAATTTCATCGCCAACTACGTCAATGTCGAGCTGAACTGGGAGATGGCGGCAGCACTGAGCTTCATCCTGCTCGTCTTCACCCTGGCGCTGTTTGGCATCTTCGCCCGCATCCTCGGCCTCGACCGTCTCAAGCTGGTGTAGCCATGCTGCTGTCTCCCTATCCGACGACAGGCGAAAGAATCCGCATCACCCTGCTGTGGCTGTGGTGCGGCATGGTGATCCTGTTCCTGCTCGTGCCGATCCTCGTTCCCGTCCCCTTGTCGTTCAACAGCGGCGCCTTCTTCATCTTTCCGCTGGAGGGATTTTCGACGCGCTGGTACGCGGTCGTGCTTGGCACCCAACGCTGGCAATCGGCGATCGGCAACAGCCTGATCGTTGCGTTCGGGACGACGCTGATCGCGACGATACTCGGCACGTTGACAGCGATTGCGCTTTCCGACGAGAAGTTTCCCGGCCGCCGCATCGTCATGCCGCTGCTGCTGTCGCCGCTGATCGTGCCGGTGGTGATCACCGCCGTCGGCTCTTATCTGTTCTATGCCCGCGTCGGCCTGGCCAGCACCTATGCCGGCATCATCCTGGCGCACACCGCGCTCGCCAGTCCCTTCGTCGTCGTCACGGTGGGAGCGAGCCTCACCGGCTTCGACCGCAATCTGATGCGCGCTGCCGCCATCTCCGGAGCAAAGCCCATCACATCGTTCTTCAGGGTGATGCTGCCGCTGATCCTGCCCGGCGTGCTGTCAGGCGCCGCTTTCGCCTTCGTTACCTCGTTCGACGAGGTCGTCGTGGTACAGTTCCTGGCCAGCGCCAACCAACGCACCATGCCGCTCGAAATGTTCATCGGCTTGCGCGAGAAGCTCTCCCCGGCAATCACCGCCGCCGCGACCCTGATGATGGCGCTGTCTATAGTGCTCCTGGTCGTGGCCAACCTTCTGGTACGGCGTAGCCAGCGTCGGCCAAGCGCGAGCGAGTAACTCGTGGCCTTGCCGCTCCAATGTTCCCGCAGTTTATGGTAGTGTTCCCAGGTCCCTGGTCGGCGATCGTCGGAAGAGACGGGATGGGCACGACGCGGTCATTGAAAGGTCCGTTCGGGATCTTCGCCTTTGGATCAGTTGAGACTTCAATCCCACCTGCTTGAATGTCTGCCATCGCTTTTAGGATGCCAGAAGCTGCAAGTGCGCTCCCGGCCGCCACGACAGCGGCTGAATTGCCGGACCATCTTGGCCGCGGATAGCGCTTGCCGATGTTCTCTCCAAGTCGCAGAAGATGCAGTCGCTAACGCAAGGTGCGACAACACGAAGGCGACTGACGCGTTGGGTGATGGCGCCGTTGGCGGCAGGACAGCGCATGGATTGAGCCCGGTCCGGTCGCCGGTGCGCGGTACGCTGCACCTCAGCGTCAACGACCCAAATGGCGCCGTCTCTCGCGTCGCAGATGGTCCTGTATCGCGACGACGGGCGACCGCCCAAGAGCGATCGGCGAGCCCGCTCCGGCGCCTCGGACACACTGTCGAGCCCTAAATCCCCATAGCCCCGCCCGCCATCCCGCGGTTCAGTTCATCAGGCTTCAATGTAGTCGCGACCCGTGGGTGCCTGCCCAATCGCGCCCGCGACTACACAGAACCCCCAGATTCATTATGCACCTCCTTTTCAAATGGCGGAAAACAGCGATTCCTGGTTATCGTCGTGGATGCGACCCGGAGTATTGCGCGCCAGTTCGGCCTTGATCCGTTCGTCTTCGAGGTCGCTGGCGCGGATCTGGTAGCGCGCGCCGCGCATGACCTGCTCGGCGGGTAAGAGGCCATCCCTGATGAACCGGCGGATTTTGACGTGCGACACGCCGAGCTTCGCGGCCGCATCCGACATAGTGATCCACTCGCCATTCTTGTCGGACGAGCGATAGCCGCTGATCTTGTGCACCGTGCGCAGCGATTGGACGCGACGCGCGGTCCAGGTCTTTCCCTGACCGGTCTGCATGCCCATGCGGTTGAGTGTGGCAGCGATTTCGGCATCCGACCATCGGGTTGCCATGGAGCATGATCGCCAGAGCCTCCTCAGGCGTACGCTGGCCATGCTCTCCGGATTTGGGCTTGCGAACCCGTACCTGCGAGTGCTGGCCTCCGTGCCAGTGGATGGTCAAGATCACGTCGCGCGCATCGTCATCGACATCCGCCACGATGTCCTTGATGAGCGCGCGCAGCAGTTGCTGACGACAGCGCATGTCGACACCCGGCGCGTTCCAGGTGGCCTCGAGATCCTGGGCGAGGCCCGTGAAGTCCGGAACCGCGTCGACAGGCTCCACACGCTGGACTTCGCTCAGCCGGGCCTCGCAGGTCCCCACGCGCCTGAGCGTGGCTTCCCAACTCCTCTCGAGCTGGGCCGCAATAAGCCGGTTCTCCGGGTCGCAGGCCGCTTCGCCGGCAGAAAGCATCTTGCGGATGGTGGACCTCGCGACAATGCCGTTGATTGAGGGCCGCGGCTGCGGTGTTCTCTGCCACTGCCTTTAACAGACTGGATGCGCCCGTTCGAATACCAATTTATCCGCCACGGCGAGAGCACTGGCCGTCCCGCCTGCGGTCAGCGCGAAATTCAGCCATGTGCGCTATCAGCTCGCAGGCACCCGTCCCGCAATCTGGCTCAGGGCGCCGGGCGGGTGAACAGGGTTCGGAATAGCTCCTCAGCACGCCGCAGTCCTTCATCTGTCAGAACCACCGACTTCGCCTTGTTTGCCGGATTTGCGATCAGCCCCTTCTCGTGCAAGCGATCCAGAGCATTCCAATCCAACCCCTTCCAGGCGCGCCTCTCTTCATGCAGCGTCAGCCAAAGCAGGCCCAGAACGGCTTCGTCGATCTTGTCGGCGTCGATCTCCATGCAAGCAGTCTAACACGCGAAAAGGCCGCTGCCACGATCCACACCGGATGGTTATTCCCTGCCGCGAGCGTTCGCCTGAGAACAAGTGCCTCACTCAGGCGTCGCATCCGCGACGGCGTCATTGGGGGCCGACGAGCCGGGAACGGGATTGGAGTTCATCATGATGCCTAAGCGGCCGTGGCAGCGTTGCCGCTGGCAATGAAATGCAAATTGGCGAAATCCTCGTCTTCGCCCAGGTTGCGCTTACCGCAGGCGAGCGGCGCACTATCCAGGTCCGCGTCATGCTGCCGGCAACGCGCGCCGCCCCGCCGCGGTGGCCCATTCCATAGTCGACCGACGCGCGGAGACGTTTTGCGGGACACTTTCTTTTCCGACCCGCTGTCCGACTGCAAGTCTCAACCTTGTCAGAGGTGATTTTTGACTCCTGAGCGGTTATCGCGGAGCGCATCCGGCCACAACCGACGTTGCGACATCCCTTTCCTGATTCACTGTCCGTCCAGCGCCAGAATGCGAAATCCGCTGTGAACGGTCGGGGCTTAGCAACAACCGCTCAAGGTCGGTCCGACGTTGCAGGGCTGACGTGTTTTCATCGAGCCAAGACTGACTCTGGTACCGCGCCGGGAATGAGCTATAGTTCACACACTAAGACGGCCGGGCGCTTGCACAATGGCTGGACTGGGTGAACAGATTGCGCGACAGCAGCGCACTATGGGACCGCTCCTGGTGGCGGCAGTGGTCATCGGCCTTGTCGGTCTGCCCGTTGCAGCCTGGCTCGACCTCCGAGACCTATCGGAACGGATGCTGCGCAGGCAAGCCAGCGAAATCAGCCGCATCATCGACGAAATGCGCGGATTCTACGGCAGCGACGTCGTGGGACGCGTGCTGCAAGCTAACGGCGCCGTGACTGCGACGCACAACTACCGGGACGTGCCAGGCGCGATCCCTATTCCAGCAACCCTCTCGATCGAACTGGGCAACCGCATCAGCGCTCATGACGGCTCGGTCAAATATCGGTTCGTCTCGGATCTGCCTTTCAAAGGTCGCGCGCCCCACCAGCTCGATGCGTTCGAGCGGAATGCAATCTTGGCTTTGCGCGCCAACCCGAAGGAGCCGATCATCGAGGTCTCGGGCTCACTGTTTGACCGGCAGGTGCGCGCCGCGGCCCCTGTCATAATGGGACAAGTGTGCGTGACCTGCCATAACTCACACCCGGACAGCCCCAAGACGGACTGGAAGGTGGGGGATGTCCGAGGGATCCAGGAGATATCAGTCAATCAGCCTATTGCTGCGAACGTGCTGACCTTCAAGTATCTGCTCCTGTATTTCGGTTTCGCGGCGGCGGCGGGCCTGACGTTCATTCTCCTGCAGCGTCGGCAGTCCGCGTTGATTCAGGGCATCAACAAGGAGCTTTCGGAGGCAAACGACTTCCTGGCCGCGATTTCATTGAAGATCGCCAAATACCTTTCGCCTCAAATTTACAAAAGTATCTTCAGCGGCCAGAAGGACGTCACCATCGCGACCGAGCGCAAGAAGCTCACAATCTTTTTCTCCGACGTCAAGGATTTCACCGCGATCGTGGAACGGCTCCAGCCCGAGGACTTGACGCTTCTCCTCAACGAGTACTTCACCGAGATGTCGACGATCGCGCTCAAACACGGCGGCACCGTCGACAAGTTCATCGGCGACGCGCTTCTTGTGTTCTTCGGAGACCCCGAGACGCAAGGCGTCGAGGAAGACGCGAGAGCCTGCTTGCGCATGGCTGTCGACATGCAGCGTCGGCTGGAGCAGTTGAACAGGGTGTGGCATGACCGCGGAGTTGAACGGCCCTTCCGAGCTCGTATGGGCATCAACACGGGCTATTGCAATGTTGGGAACTTCGGTTCCGATGATCGGATGGACTACACGATCATTGGAGCCGAGGCGAACTTGGCGGCCCGGCTGCAGTCGATTGCCGAGCCCGGCGGCATCTGCCTCAGCTATGAGACTTACGCGCTCGTGCGCGACCTTGTCCGGGCGCGTCCGTTAGCACCCATTGCCATGAAGGGGATCAGCCGGGAGGTTGTCCCCTACGAAGTCGAGGGCCTCCTGGGTGAACTCGCCCAGCGCCCTCAGGTCATCAGCGAGCATGCGACTGGTCTCGACTTGTTCCTCGATGTTGAGGCAATCGACGAGAACGGGGTGGAGCGGGCGAAGAAACGACTTTCGGAGGCGCTCCTGGCCTTAACCATCCGAAGCAAGCCCGCCGCACTTTAGGTTCTTGAACGTGATCCAATCTGGACCGTGGCCAGCCAAGTAAAGTCCGGTTCAACACCGTTCAGGCGCGCCGGGTCCCGGCCAGGAGTTCGCGCATCATCCTCGTTGGTCATCAGCGCCGTCAGGGCCGAGGCGTCGATGAACATCAGTGATTCTCGTACAGGCTGTCGCGAAACGCCTTGTCGGCGGGCCTGCCGCGATCAGGCTTGCCCCGGGCTCGCAGATCACGGCAGAACCTGACGCCGATCTCCACCAGGGACGGTCTATCCTGTTCGCGCTCAAGCTCATGCTTGAGCGCGGCATGGACGGCCTCTGTCAGACCAGTCCTCTTAAGCGCGGCGACCCGGCGGGCCAGCGCGTCAGTCTCGGGATTCTTGATGTGGAACGCCATCACTGCCTCGTATAGCCGTTCAAGCGTATCGGTATACAGCAATTTGGATACACCGTGTGAAGGCCCGCAGCATCGACCGGACACGAAGCAAATCGGCCACGCCGACCCAACTGTCGGCTGGATGGGATCGTACCGCTGTGTTTAGAGATCTCGAGCAGTATCTGAGGTCGCTTGCATAAGTCCCTTGCAACACCCGCACTTTCGTACGGGTCTGGAACTGCGCAATCACCGTCTAGCCAATGCCAGCAGCCTTGCCGCTGGCGATGAAATGCGGATTGGCGAAATCCTCGTCGTCACTCTGGTTGCGCTTGCCGTAGGCGAGCGGCTCACCATCCAGCGTGCGCGTCATGCCGCCGGCGGCGCGTAGCACCGCGTCACCCGCGGCCGTATCCCACTCCATGGTGCGGCCGAAGCGTGGATAGACGTCTGCCTCGGCGCCGGCAACGAGACAGAATTTCAGCGACGAGCCGACCGAGACGATCTCGGCAGCGCCCAGCGCGCGGATATAGGCGTCGGTTTCCGGCGTGTTGTGGGAGCGGCTGGCAACGACGGTTAGCGGCACCATACCGGCCCTTGCCGAAATCGGCTGGCGATCGACGATCTCGTAGTCGCCATTGATCTCGATCGTTTCCGCTTTGCCCGGCCGGCCGGAAAAGAAGCGGCCGGTGCAAGGCGCGAAGACAACGCCGATCTCAGGCACGCCATGGCGAACCAGCGCGATGTTGACAGTGAAATCGGTCCTGCGGTTGACGAACTCCTTGGTGCCGTCGAGAGGATCGATCAGGAAGAAGGCGTCGCCGAGATCCGGTGCCATGATGCCGGCCGAAGCTTCTTCCTCGGCCACGCACGGAATCTCGGGAAATGCGGCGCGCAGCCCGGCAAGGATGATCTTCTCGCTCTCGCGGTCAGCTTCCGTCACCGGCGAACTGTCCGACTTGCTGTCGACCGCACAGCCGGCACGAAAGACGCGCATCACCTCTCGCCCTGCCGCCAAAGCAAGGTGCTCGAAGACGGCGAGCATCGCTTCGTCGTCAGATACCGCCGCCGCTGTCATATTGGTCTTCGGCAATGTCCCGCTCGTTCAGCCAGTGTTCCAGGGCGTCCACCATCTCCTCGGCCGATCTGCCGAGGGTCTTGAGATGGATTTCGGGCTTTTCCGGCACCTCATAGGGTGAATCGACGCCGGTGAAATTCTTGATCTCGCCGTTCAACGCCCGCGCATAGAGACCCTTCGGATCGCGCCTGGCGCATTCCTCGAAGGGGGTATCGACAAACACCTCGACGAATTCGCCGTCGGCCATCAATTCGCGCGCCATGCGCCGCTCGGCGCTGAACGGCGAAATGAACGACACGATGACGACCAGCCCGGCGTCGGCCATCAGGCGTGCCACTTCGGCGACGCGGCGAATGTTTTCGACACGATCGGCGTCGGTGAAACCGAGATCGCGGTTGAGGCCGTGACGGACGTTGTCGCCATCCAGAATGTAGGTATGGCGCCCAGTGGCGAACAGCTTCTTTTCGAACAGATTGGCGATGGTCGACTTGCCCGAGCCCGAAAGCCCGGTGAACCAGAACACGGCCGGCCGCTGGTTCTTCATATCGGCGCGGGCGCGCTTGCCGACATCGAGCGACTGCCAGTGGATGTTTTCGGCGCGGCGCAGCGAATGCAGGATCATGCCGGCGCCGACCGTAGCGTTGGTGATGCGGTCGATCAGGATGAAGGCGCCGGTGGTGCGGTTCTCGGCAAACGGATCGAAGGCGATCGGCGACCGCGTCGAGATATTGCAGATGCCGACTTCGTTCATTTCAAGCGACTTGGCCGCCTCATGGGCAAAGTCGTTGACGTTGACCCGGTATTTCAGGTCGGTGACAGTGGCGCTGGTCTGGTCGGTCTCGGTGCGCACGATGTAGGAGCGGCCGGGCAGCAGCGCGTGTTCGTCGAACCAGACGATGTTGGCGGCGAACTGGTCGGCGACGTGCGGCCGCGCCGCCGGCGATACCAGCATATTGCCGCGCGAGACTTCCACCTCGTCGTCGAGGACAAGGGTGATGGCCTGGCCGGCGATAGCCTGCTGAAGGTCGCCGCCATGCGAAACGATGCGCCTGACACGGGAGGATTTGCCGGATTTCGCGACGACCACCTCGTCGCCCGGCGCAACCGATCCGGACGCTATGGTGCCGGCGAAACCGCGGAAATCGAGATTGGGACGGTTCACATATTGGACCGGAAAGCGGAACGGCAATTCGACCGCGGCCTCGTCGACCGAGACGGTTTCGAGATGTTCGATCAGCGTCGGGCCGGAATACCAGTCCGTCCTATCGGAACGGCCGGTAACGTTGTCGCCGTAGCGGGCCGACATCGGAATGGGCACGATCGTCTGGAAGCCGAGCTCACGCGAGAATTGCCCGTAATCCGCGACGATCCGTTCAAAAACCGCCTCGTCGAAGCCGACAAGATCGATCTTGTTGACTGCGAGCACGATGTGGCGGATGCCCAGAAGCGAGGCGATTATCGAATGCCGCCTTGTCTGGCGCAGTACGCCCTGGCGAGCATCGATCAGCACGATGGCGAGATCGGCGGTCGATGCCCCCGTCGCCATGTTACGCGTGTACTGTTCGTGGCCGGGCGTGTCGGCGACGATGAACTTGCGCTTTGGCGTGGCGAAGAAGCGATAGGCGACGTCGATGGTAATGCCTTGCTCGCGCTCGGCCTCGAGGCCGTCGACCAGCAGCGCGAAATCGACATCATCGCCGGTGGTCCCGTGCTTGCGCGAATCGCGCTCGAGCGTGGCCAGCTGGTCCTCGAAAATCTGCTTGGTGTCGGAAAGCAGGCGCCCGATCAGCGTCGACTTGCCGTCGTCGACCGAGCCGCAGGTCAGGAAGCGCAGCAGCGACTTTCGTTCTTGCGCCGCCAGATAGTCGCGGACGCCGTCGGTCGGGGCGAGGCTCTTGGCCATGATGTGGCGCATACTCAGAAATACCCCTCGCGCTTCTTCTTTTCCATCGAGCCGGCTTCATCACGGTCGATCAGGCGACCTTGCCGCTCGGAAGTGCGCGCCGTGAGCATTTCGCCGACTATGGCCTCCAGAGTGTCGGCCTCCGAGTCGATCGCGCCGGTCAGCGGATAACAGCCGAGCGTGCGGAACCGCACCATCCGGTTCTCCACTGTTTCGCCGGGCCGCAGCTGCATGCGCTCATCATCCCTCAGGATGAGCATGCCATCGCGCTCGACGACCGGCCGCTCCTTGGCCAGATACAGGGGCACGATCGGGATGTCTTCCTGGAGAATGTACTGCCAGATGTCGAGTTCGGTCCAGTTCGACAACGGGAACACCCTGATCGATTCACCGGCAGCGACGCGGGTGTTGAAAATCTTCCACATCTCCGGCCGCTGGTTCTTCGGATCCCAGACATGCTGGGCGTTGCGGAACGAGAAGATGCGCTCCTTGGCGCGCGACTTCTCCTCGTCGCGCCGCGCGCCGCCGAAGGCTGCGTCAAACCCGTATTTGTCGAGTGCCTGCCGCAGCGCCACCGTTTTCATCACATGCGTGTGGGTGTTGGAGCCGTGGTCGAAAGGGTTGATGTTGTCGCGCACACCGTCTTCATTGACATGGACCAGGAGGTCGAAGCCGAGCTTTTGCTGCATCTGGTCGCGAAAGGCGATCATCTCGCGGAATTTCCACGTGGTGTCGACATGGAGAAAGGGAAAGGGCGGCTTGGCCGGATAGAATGCCTTCATCGCCAGGTGCATGAGCACGGACGAATCCTTGCCGACCGAATAGAGCATCACCGGCTTGGCGAAGGCCGCGGCCACCTCGCGAAAGATATGGATGGATTCAGCCTCAAGCCGCTGAAGGTGCGTAAGTGCGATGTTCATGGACTGTAAGCGTTCTTTCGTACCGATCCACGGAAGGGCCTGTATCATCAATGGGCGCGATCTTCAGCCGCCTGGTTCAAGCTGCACTTCTGGACAATCTATTTCTCGTGCGGGCGTTCTAGCAGATCGTTCTTGCGCAGAACAATGCAAGACAAGCCTGCGGCCGAATGGTTCGGGAATGAATTTTCCGTATGGCCAGCAAAAACGGGAAATTTCTGCCCGGCGAGTGTTTAGTCCCGGAGTTGGACGGGTGGGGTCGGAACCGTTCGGGCTTCTTTTGCCCAGATTTTGCAGATGAACTCATCGGGGTGAGGCCCTTGAGGGTCTTAAGCCGGCGCGCGAAATTGTACGCTGAGATGAAGTCGGCGAGATGCCGGCGCAGTTATGGATGGCACAGGGCACGACCGCGATCAGATTGCGAAGGAACCGGGCCACCGCCATCTTGCCCGCCGTCGGGTGCAGTTCCGCATAGGCGAACTTCGACGTCCGATCGATAGCCACGAAAAGGCGCAGCTTACCCTCGGCGGTCTGTAAGCGGATAGCTGATGCCGTTCAGCGCTGGTAATTCCATGGCATGAGGGCGTCGATATCGCTGTTTGGCCAGCCATTGGCAATGCGCTCGAGGGTCAGGGTGAGCCAGGCGTGCGGATCGACCTGATTCATCTTGGCGGTGGTCAGCAGGGTGGCGATGGTGGCCCATGTCCGTCCGCCGCCGTCGCTGCCAGCGAAGAGGCTGTTCTTTCGGGTAATTGTCTGCGGCCGGATGGCGCGCTCGACGGTGTTGGAGTCGATTTCGATCGGCGGTCTGCACCTCGGCGAGATCGATATGAAATAGCCGAGCGGATAGGCCTTGAACTTCTTCCTGGCCGGCTTGTCAGCGTCCAGCTCCGGCAGCCGCGGAATGCCATGGCGCTGAAGGCAGCGATGCAATGACGAGCGCGTCAGATGCGGGATCGAGGGCTGCAGGGCATAGAGGCGATCGTCCAGCGCCAGCAGCGTGTGCTTGCGAAAGGGGACGATCGCCGCTCCCTCTTCGAGCGACAGCACTGTCGATCTCGGGTTTTTCGGGCCGGTCGGAAGATCGGCGGTCGAGGTCCGGTTCCTCCATTCTCTAACTGTCTTCTGATCGATGCCGTAGTGCTTGGCCAGCGCCCTCAGGCCCTCTTGACTATGCTGTATTGCTCGACGGACTGCCTCTGTCGTCGCGACGCGGCCGTGTAGAACCTGTCCCATAGACAATGATGCGCCATCAAAGCCTGGGATCACCGGCTCGTCCTCTTGACGACCACACGCCTCAGGCAGCCCCCTTGCGCGCTTCGCCAAGTCGCTCGCCGGCATAGCGGTCGTGACTAATCGGCCCCCACCACCATTCGTTCTGGAGATACCAGTCGACCGTCCTGGCGAGACCGCGAGCGAAGTTTTCGCGCGGGGCCCAGCCGAGATCGCGCCCGATCTTTGAGGCGTCGATCGCATAGCGCCGGTCATGGCCCGGACGGTCAGGGACGAACACAATCAGGTCGCGATAGCGCCGGCCGCCGGACCGTGGCCGCCTGTCATCGAGAACGTCACAGATCGCCTCGACCACCGCGAGGCTGGTGCGCTCCGAGCCGCCTCCGACATTGTAACTCTCGCCGACTGAACCCTGGGTCGCGATCATAGCCAAGGCTCGTGCATGATCGTCGACGAAAACCCAGTCGCGCACATTACTTCCCCTGCCGTAGACCGGCAGCGATTTCTCGTCGAGCGCATTCAAAATTACGAGCGGGATCAATTTTTCGGGGAACTGGAAAGGACCGTAATTGTTCGAGCAGGTCGACAGCAAGACCGGCAGCCCGTAAGTCTTGTACCACGCACGCACCAGGTGATCGGACGCCGCCTTTGATGCCGAATAAGGGGAGGATGGCGCATAGGGCGTCTGTTCGGTGAAGACACTGCTGTCGAAGGGCAGATCGCCGAACACTTCATCGGTCGAAACATGGAGGAACCGAAATCGGCGTTTTTTCTCGCTGGGGAGTCTGCGCCAATATTCCAGCGCCGAATTCAGCGCTTGATACGTTCCAACTATGTTGGTCTCGATGAAGGCGGCAGGTCCAATGATCGACCGGTCAACATGGCTTTCGGCGGCCAGATGCATGACGATGTCGATTTCGTCGCGATTTAGTAAGTCTAGAACCGCCCCCGCGTTACAAATGTCGGCGTACTCAAATCTGTAATTGCGGGCGTTTTCTATCGATCGGAGAGAAGCGAGATTTCCTGCATAGGTAAGCTTGTCGAGATTGGTCACACGATGAGCCAGATTGCTGCACAAATACCGGCAGACTGCCGAACCGACAAAGCCGGCCCCCCCGGTTACGAGAAAGTTCATGCCACCCTCCTCAGGCAATCACGAGCCGCTCATGCGAACAACTCGGCGGCCACTCTGGGCGCCCCGAAATCTTATCCAAAAACCGAAGACTTATCCAAAATTAAAAATCCCCCAGTCATCAAGGGGCATTCGATGCCCTCGAAACGGATTGCCCAATCATGCTTCGGCAGTACCTCTCCGGCGAGGGCCGCCTTGCGGGAGCATGGCCCGGTAGCGAAGCTGCGCTCTTAAGGCGTCCTTTCGAGCGCAGTTAGCAGCACAGCATGAGCCATGTGACGTTATTGACCGGACCGGAGCGTCGTCGTCGTTGGCGTGAAGAGGATCAGTGCCGGATCCTGGCCGCGGCATTCGCGCCCGGGTCCACGGTGGCGGCGGTAGCGCGTCAGTACGATGTCGCAACCAGCCTGATCTATAAGTGGCGCCGCACGCTGAGAGCCCGCGAGACGGGCTTTGCCGAAGTTGTCGTGGTTCCCGATAAGCCTGTCGCCGCTTCGGTGCCGGCGGCGCCACCAGCGGTGATCGAGCTGGAGATCGCCGGCAAGGTGCGGCTGCGGATACCGCTGACCACGCCGCCGACACTGGCGACGGCGATGGTGAAGGCGCTGGGTGTTTCATGATCCCGGTCCCGAGCCAGGTGCGGATCTGGTTGGCGGTCGGCCGGACCGATATGCGTCGCGGAATGCAAGGCCTCGCCCTGCAGGTTCAGGAGACGTTGGGCCGGGATCCGCATGCCGGCGATCTTTATGTCTTCCGCGGCCGCAGCGGCAATCTGGTCAAGATTATCTGGCATGATGGGCTCGGCATGTCGCTATATGCAAAACGGCTCGAGAAGGGCCGGTTTCTATGGCCGTCGCCGGCGGACGGCACGGTTTCCATATCACCGGCGCAGCTCGCCTACATGCTCGACGGGATCG
>NZ_JAMYVL010000043.1:0-20198 GCF_040323955.1 Mesorhizobium sp. M0018
TCTCGGCTTCAAGAACCTCCTGCACGACACTCTGCAATGCCTGGCGAAAGCCGTCCTCATCCGACAACAGCAACGCTTTCAACTCGCCTCTGCTCAGTCTAACTTCTCGATTGGTCATGGCACTTCCCCTTCCACGGGAATCGGTGATCGCAACGTCACCACCGTGCCATGGCCGCTCGCCCCTCAGAGCAAGCGCCGTTCTCTCTCCAAAACTTTTTGCAGAACCTTCAGCACACTATCTTTTTGCAGAACCTTCAGCACACTATCGGAGGGAACGCTGCCGCCCGCCCTTACTTCCCCTTTTGGCGCCGAAAGGCAGGCAATTTGCCGAGGTCAGCGCCAACGGAAGTCTCCCTCCCCCTTGTGGGGAGGGGTTAGGGTGGGGGTACGTCGTAGAGCGAAAGCCTCGGCTTTCCATCTGCGATAGCCCTGCCTCAAGGGGGGAGATCGGCTCGTCATCGCCGCTTTCGTGAATTTCCACCGTCGCAGGAGGAGCGGAGCATCGAAGCTGCCAATCTCCCCCCTCGTGGGGGAGATGTCCGGCAGGACAGAGGGGGGCGCTGTCCCGGGCGCTGTCCCGCCAACATCCGAAATACCTAATGCCTCCGCATCACCTTCGGCGCATGGCCATGCTCCTCCCGAAACGCCCGCGCAAAACTCGACATCGAGGCGAAGCCGCAGGCCAGCGCCACGTCGCGCACCATCAGCGTCGAATGCGCCAGGAGGTCGGCGGCACGCTTCAGCCGCAGGCGGCGGTAATAGCCGTTGGGCGAGATACTGAGTTCGGAGCGGAAATTGCGTTCGAGCTTATCGGAGGAGATACCAAGTCGCCCCGCCAGTTCCGCCATGCCGAGCCGCTCCTCCACCGCATCCTCCATGATGGCGATGGCCGACAGCACCAGTTCGTTCTGCACGCCGGTCCGCAGCCTGAGCGGCATCAGCTTGCGGTCGACGCTGGAGCGTAGCGGGCTGTGCACAAACCATTCGGCGACGCCGGCGGCCAGTTCGGCGCCATAATCGCCGGTGATGATCTCCAGCATCATGTCGAGGCTGCCGACGCCACCGGCCGAAGTGAAGCGCTTGCGGTCGATGACATAGAGATCGCGCCTCAGCTCGATGTCCGGAAACGCTTCGGTGAAGGCAGCCTGGCTGGTCCAGTGCAAGGTGCAGGCATGACCGTCGAGCAGGCCGGCCCGAGCCAGGAAGAAGGCGGCATCCGCCACCGCGCCGATATGGGCACCGCCGCGCAGGCTTTTGCGGATCCAGCTCACGGCATCCTCGGCGACGAGATGATCGGCATCGCCGCCTGAGCAGACGACGATGCGATCGACCTTCGGCGCGTCATGGGCGGAAAAGCCGGGCTGAATGACGACGCCGTTCGAGGCCTCGACGGGGCCTTCGGCGGCGCCGACGATGATCCAGCGGTACCAGTCCCGCTTGGCCAGCACGTTCGCCGCGCGCAGCGGCTCGATCACCGAGCTGAACGCCATCATCGGAAAGCCTGGGAAGACCAGGATGGCGAAGGTGAGCGGGGTATCGCTTGCCGTCGGTTGGTTGCGTTGTCGGTTGTTCATAGCTTCCGGAGCCAGGCAGCAAGGTGGATCAGGAAGCTACAATTCTGCCAGATGGCGCCAAGGTCAACGGAATAGAATGTAAGACACATGGATATGGATGCAGAATAAGCGCCGCTCGTTCGCGATCCTTCACGCCCCCTCTGTCCTGCCGGACATCTCCCCCACAAGCGGGGAGACGGCAGCTTCGCCGTCCCGTCCGTGTTTCAGCGTTGGAGGTTGGCGAAAGCGCAAGATGACGGCCAAATTCCCCCCTCGTGGCCGAGATGCCCGGTAGGGCAGAGGGGGGCACTGTCCTGCCGACGTCTCGCAGGTTCTTGTTGGCGGGCTCAGCTCGCCAGCGCCTGATCCAGATCCGCGATCAGATCGTCGCCATCCTCGATCCCGGCCGACAGCCTTACCAGCGAATCCGAAATCCCGATCTCGGCGCGTTTTTTCGCCGGGATCGAGCCGTGCGTCATCAGCGCCGGGTGCTCGATCAGGCTTTCGACGCCGCCGAGGCTTTCGGCCAGCGTGAACAGTTGCGTATGTTCGAGGAAGCGTTTGGTGCCGGCGAGGTCGCGGTCGAGCTCGACCGTGATCATGCCGCCGAAGGCGTGCATCTGCCGCCTGGCGATGGCGTGCTGCGGGTGGCTGGGCAGGCCGGGATAGATGACACGGCGGATGTCGGGACGGCTTTCCAGCCAGTGCGCGATCTTCTGGCCGTTCGACGAATGACGCTCCATCCTCAGCGCCAGCGTCTTCAGTCCGCGCAGCGCCAGGAAACTGTCGAACGGCCCGGAAATGGCGCCGATGGCGTTCTGCAGAAATTTCAGCCGGTCAGCGAGATCCTTGTTGTCGCCGACCACGGCGACGCCGCCGACCATGTCGGAATGGCCGTTGAGGTATTTTGTCGTCGAATGGACCACGATGTCGATGCCGAGCTCCAGCGGCCGCTGCAGATAGGGGCTGCAGAAAGTGTTGTCGGCGACTGAGAGCACGCCTTTGCGCCTGGCAAGTGCTGCGACGCCTTCGAGGTCGACGACACGCAGCAGCGGGTTGGTCGGCGTCTCGACCCAGAGCATTTTGGTTTCCGGGCGGATCGCCGCCTCGACCGCGGCAAGATCGGTGAAGTCAACGAAGTCGACCTGGAGGTTGGCGGAGCGCTTGCGCACCCGCTCGAGCAGCCGAAACGTGCCGCCATAGATGTCGTCGGTGGCGACGATGTGGGCGCCGGAATCGAGCAGTTCGAAAATAGTGGCGATCGCTGCCAGCCCCGAAGCGAAGGCGAAGGCGGCTGTGCCGCTTTCGAGATCGGCCACAGCGCGTTCGAAGGCGAAGCGGGTCGGGTTCTGGCTGCGGGCATATTCAAAGCCCTTGTGCACGCCCGGGCTCTGCTGACCGTAGGTCGAAGTGGCATAGATCGGTACCATCACCGCGCCCGTCGTCGGGTCGTGGCTCTGGCCGCCATGGATGGTGCGCGTCGAAAAGGCGAGGCGGTTTTTGCCCGATACGGTGGCTTTGACGGTCATCGGGCGCGCCTCAGATGGTTGATCAGGTCGATGCGTGTTATCAGCCCGATGAATTCGTCGCCGTCGAAGACGATGGCGACCTCGTTGCGATCAAACACCGGCAGCAACGCGTCCAGCGTCTGGCTGGCTTGCAGCGTGTGCAGGGTAGAGGTCATGGCCGTACTGACCGGAGCCTTGAAGCGGTCCCAGCGGCTGTCATAGGGGCCTTCGACCTTGGCGAGGATATCGCTTTCGTCGATGATGCCGACGAGCTTGCCCTCGTCCAGCACCGGCAGCTGCGAGACGTCCGAGCGGCGCATACGGCCATAGGCGTTGAGCAGGCTTTCGTCCGGACCGACATACACGGTGTCACCGGTGCGGTGCGAACGCATCACCAGATCGCGCAAATCACCATGCTGCTCCTGCTCGGCAAGGCCCTGCTCGGCCAGCCAGAAGTCGTCGAACACTTTCGACAGGTACTTGTTGCCGCTGTCGCAGACGAAGGTGACGACGCGCTTCGGCACGGTCTGCTCGCGGCAATAGCGGAGCGCTGCCGAAAGCAACGTGCCGGACGACGAGCCGGCGAGGATGCCTTCCTTCGAAAGCAGGTCGCGCACCGCCAGCATGCTCTGCTTGTCGGGGATGGAATAGGCCTTCCTGACCAGCGACAGATCGGCATTGGGCGGGACGAAATCCTCGCCGATGCCTTCGACGGTCCAGCTCCCGGCCTCTATCATCTTGCCGGTCTTGATCAACGGCGCCAGCACCGAGCCGACCGGATCGGCCAAAATCATCTCGGTCTTTGGCGAGACTTTCGCAAAGTAGCGGCCGAGCCCGGTCAGCGTGCCGCCGGACCCGACGCCGACGACAACCGCATCGACGTCGCCTTCGAGCTGTTGGAAGATTTCCGGTCCGGTCGTGGTTTCATGAGCCAGCGGATTGGCCGGGTTGGCAAACTGGTTGGCATAGAAGGCGCCGGGCAGCTCGGCGGCGATCTTTTCGGCCATGTCCTGATAATATTCGGCATGACCCTTGCCGACATCGGAACGCGTCATCCGCACCTCCGCGCCGAGCGCCCGCAAATGCTGGATCTTTTCGCGCGACATCTTGTCAGGGACGACCAGGATAATGCGGTAGCCCTTGGGGATGCCGACCTGCGCGAGACCAAGACCGGTATTGCCGGCGGTCGCCTCCACAATCGTCCCGCCGCGCTTCAGTTTGCCCTGTTTTTCGGCGGCGGCAATCATCGACAGCGCGATGCGGTCCTTGATCGAGCCGCCGGGATTCTGGCTTTCGAGCTTGATGAACAGCCGGCACTTGCCGATGTCGAATTTGGTCAGCTCGACGACCGGCGTCTGCCCGATCAGGTCGAGAACCGAGGCATAAGGCGGGCGCAGGCGGGACGATGCATCGTCCGATGCCACGATCTTGTGCTTGCTCATGTCAGATGCTCCGTTGCCAGAATGAGCAACCGCCCTGGAAGACGGCAACCTACCGTCTTTTCCAGCCGTTTGCAGTTGGAAAGAAGATAGATCGTGCCAATCCGGCCGCCAGCAGGGGAATGGAATTTCGCGAAAACTTCGTCGGCCTGCAGGCAGGGGCAAAAGATTTGCAGAACCCGCTTAGGGTTCAGGCGATCGCGGCCTGGGCTTCGATCTCGATCAGAAAATCCGGATTGCCGAGGCCGGCGACGCGCAGCACCTTGATGATCGGCGGCGCGCCACGGTTTGCCCAGAACGCCATCCAGGCGCCGAAGGCCGGCCCTATGTCCAGGTCGCCGGCGATATAGACCGAGAGGCTGACGAGGTCTTCAGGCTTTGCCCCACCGGCTTCCAGCACCTTTGCCAGGTTGGAAAGCGCCTGAGCGGTCTGTGCAGCGAGATCGTCCCTGGCGACGGTCCGGCCTTGCGCGTCGACGCCATTCTGGCCGCCGACCAGCACGATGCGCGCGGATGCCGGCAGCGACACGCCGTGCGAATAGGCCGGATTGCTGTGCATGCCCTCGGGGTTCAGCCTTTCGATGGTCACCGCGCTTTTCTCCTCTTCAGCAAAAATTATCCCGCGGCCGCCCATAGGATCAACGGCAATTGTGCGAGCGTTTCAACGCACCATCTCGTTCGTTGCGGCCGCCGATTCCGCCATGCTACCCGGCGCTGGGCGAACAGCAATGCAAGGAACGGCCGATGAAGATTCTTGCCTATGACAATTTCAAGCCCGGCGTCACGCTCGACGATTTGCGGCCTTATCTGCGCGACGAAGTGTCGAATGTCTGGCGGCTCTGGAAGGCGGGGATCGTGCGGGAGAATTATGCGCGCGCCGATATTGGCGGCGTCATCATCGTCTTCGAGCTCGACAGCGTCGCGGAAGCGCGGCGCTACACCGAGGACTTCCCGCTGTCCAAGGCCGGGCTGCTAGAATGGCACTTCATCGCCTTCGACGCGCCATTGCCGCTGGAATTCCTGTTCGATCCGACGGTCGATATCGCCAAGCCATGGGACCGGACTGCGGCATGATCCGGTCGAGCGACGGGATCGAAATCCCGGCCAGCCTGGCTGAGTGGTGCGATCCGCGCCGCACGGCGCTGGTGGTCTACGACATGCAGGTCGGCATCTGCCGGCAGGTGGCCGGCGCCGCCACCCTCGTCGAGCGCACCGGCACGGTGCTAGAAGCGGCGCGCGGGGCCGGAATGCGGGTGGCGTTCACGCGCCACCTGTCGCTGCCGCGCAAATGGATGGGCGCGACGCAGCTGCGCACCGCCATGGCCTGGCAGCGGCGCGACAGCCCCGACACGGTCGAGCCGTGGTTCCTGCGCGACGCCGAAGCGACGCGGATCGTGCCCGAGCTGGACCCCCGCGCGGACGAGGCGGTATTCGACAAGCTCACGATGTCGGCGTTCGATTCCACCGCGCTCGGCTTTGCCTTGCGCGACTGCGGCGTGCGCACGATAGCGCTCGCTGGCATCGCCATGGAGATCGGCATCGAGCCGACCGTTCGCCAGGCGACCGACAATGGCTTTGTCGCCGTGGTAATCGAGGATGCCTGTGGCTTCGGCAACCGCGAAGCGCGCGACCGCTCGATGGCAACGCTACGCTTCCTCGGCGAAGCCGTCGTCACCGACGTCGCAAGCTTCTGCAGCGCGCTTGCCGGCGCGGGTTGAGGGCAATCGGCTTGCCGCGCGACCCACCGTTTCACGGCAACGCCGAACCGCTCCATCGCTTTGTCTTCACACATTACGGACGGAAAACCGCTCCGCGCTTTTCCCGGAATTGATCTAGATGGTGGCTGCGCTGTCGGTGCGAAAACGCACGCCCTCGGCGCGGCCGTGCACGCTGCCCCAGTCGTAGAGCGCCTGGAGCGCGGCGGCGAGATCTTCACCGCGCCTGGTCAAGGCGTAGCGCCCCTTGCCGTCGGGCGACGTCTGGAGCCTGACGAAGCCGATCTCGACAAGCTCGGCCAGGCGCTGCGTCAGCATCTTGTCCGAGAGTGAGGGAATCAGCCGGCGCAGGTCGGAATAGCGCATCGGCTGTTCCTTGATGCGCGCCAGGATCACCGTCTTCCATTTGCCCCCGAGCGCGTCGAGCGCGAACTCGACCGGACAGCCGTAGAGTCTTCCGCGTTGGGTCATGCGCCATGGTAGGCAAGGCACGGTGACGACGAAAGCAGAATTTGCCCGGCCATCTGGCCAGGGTCGCGGCTCATGGCCTCGCCGACTACAAAATCCATGGAGGAGAACGAAGACGAGCGTGCGCGACATCAATCCGGTCGATGCGAGACGGCCGAAACGTGTGGCGTCATCGCCTGGCAGTCTCGACCACCACGGGCTGGCTGGTCGGCTTCTGGTGGAGCGAGCTCCCGCACCCCTGGTTCGCCTTCACCGAACGCGGCTATGCGGTCGAGATCTTTTCACCCGGCGACAGCGGTCTTGCATCCGAGATCGCGTCAAGACAGAGGCGCCCTCATCCGAGCAAGCGCTTGCTCAGCCGCGCGCACTGCACGCGAATATCGGGAATGGCGTCGATTTCGAAGAAGGTGCCGCGCGTCAGTGGACCGACGGCGAGGATATTGGCGAATACCGTGCCGTCGCCGGCGATGACCTCGCAGTTCGCGGTCACGTCGAGGCCGAGGCGCAGCGGATCCGGCCGTGCCAGTCCACGCTCGACCAGCGACCGCACCACGCTGTTCGAGGTGGTCGAGATGTCCCTGGCGATGCCTGTGCAATCATAGATGCGGGTGACGTCGAACCTTTCGAGCTGCTGCGTGTGGCGCGACTGGACCTGTACGCTGAAGCCGTCGCCGGCGGCGATCTCGACGACGCGGCCGGCGACAAGGCGGATGCGGCCCGCTTGCACCGCCTCGGCAACGCGGGCGTAGACTTCCGGCGCCATGCGATGGCGGTGGATGTCCCACCAGGCCTTGGTGTGCTCGACGAAGCGGCGCTTGGCCGAGGACGGCCAGTTCTGCCAGATCTTCTGGTTGAAGGGTCTCAGACCGTCGACGACGTCGCGCCAGTCGATGCCGGCCTTCTGGTTTTCCCGGATCAGGTCGCGGAACCAGCCGACGAAATAGGAAAGCTGGGTGCCGAGCGGAATGTCGGCAACGTCGAGCTTGATCGGATTGCCCTTGCGATGCGGCGAAGGCAGCAGGCCGCGCCGCGACACCGCGACGATCGCGCCGCGGTGGCCGCGCTGCTCGAGCGACAGGAAGGCATCGACCATGCTCAAGCCGGTGCCCAGCACCAGGACTCGGGCTTCGGGGTCGAGCGCAGTGTCCGCCTCGGATCCCATCCTGATCGCATGCCCCTGCCCCGCCCCCGGCTCTTCGTCGTGGCCGGTGGCGAGCACGGCAAGATGCGCAACCACGCTGGTGCCGTTGGCCAGCGCCACTTCGACGCCTGACGCGGTCGGCGAGATCGACAGGCTCTCCTCGCGGATCAAGCGCAGCCGGCCCGTCTGCTGCTCACGCGCCTCGAGCTCGTCGAGCAACTCCTTGAGATAGCGGGCGTAGACGCTGCGCGGCGCATAGACCGGCGCCTGTTCCGGCGTTGCCAGGCCGCGTTCAAGCAGCCAGCGCGAGAAATTGCCGGGATCGTCGGCATAGGCGCTCATGCCCGACGCGCTGACATTCAGCACATGCGCCGACAGCAGCGTTGAATAGGCCATGCCTTGCCCAAAATGCGGGCGTTTTTCGATCAGGCTGACACGTAGATCGGGATTGGGCGACTTCAGCAGATGAGCGGCAAGCACGACACCGCTGGCGCCGCCGCCGACAATGATGATCGAACTTGGCGTAGCGCGCCCGGTCATGCGCACACCAGCTGTCCTGGCGATCGTCGCCGGCTCAGGAGAGATTGGTTCAGGCCTGGATTTTCAACGCCGCCGAAAAATCCTCGTCGCCGGCGATGTCGCGCATTTCCGCGAGGCTGCGCTGATCCAGCACCTCGGCGATGGCCTGCCGAACCTCCAGCATCAGGTGTCGGACTTGGCATGTCGCCTCGTTGCAGTCTTCGCAGCGCTGATACTGGGTGCGGCTGGCGCAAGGAATGGGGGCAAGCGGCCCGTCGAGCACGCGCACGACGTGGCCGACCTTGATCTCGTCCGCTGGGCGTGCCAGCCGGTAGCCGCCTTCCTTGCCCTTGCGGCTCTGAACGAAACCGGCATTGCGCAATTCGCCAAGGATGGCATCGAGGAACTTCTTCGGAATATTGTTTCCTGTGGCGATGTCGTTGACGAAGGCGAGCTGTCCAACCGGCAGGCGCGCCAGATGGACGAGCGCCTTGAGGCCGTATTTACCTTTTTTCGTGAGCATAACCCGCACGTTTCTCTGTCATGCGATGGCGCAAGGCCACCGGTTGCGAAACGCCTGGCGTGCCTCCCCGCCGCGTCCAAGCTGTCACTACAGATAAATTCTAGTGACATGATATACAAGCCGAGAAACGTTGATTTTGCTTCGTTTTCACGCCGCAATGGCCATTTTGGCCGGGGCTTGTGCTCTTGCGAGCACAGGAGCCACCGCGAATGACACACCGGCAAACTGGCCGGCGGCAGGAATGTCCCGATCGGCGAGAATACCAACAGCAGCTTCTGCCCCTGAATTTGAAGGCCAAAGCATGCCGCGCGCGGCAACAAGGAGGGTGGCGTCGCTCATCGTCCTCTCCAATCCTTCAATGTCGATAAGGATACTAGACTTAACCGCGAACACAGGGAACTTGTTTCCAATTTCTTGGCTATCCACAGTATGGATTTGCCGATGCAGGGGCGAAAACGGGAAAATCCTTGTTGCGCGCAAGGACGACGTGGAAGAGGTTCCCGGGCAAGGACGATGGTTCTCACCCGAGCCGTCACCCAGAAGCGCGCGAACTGCCATAGCCAGATGACTTTTTCTAACAAGACCGCACCGATTGGAAGGATTTAACTCTACAAGAACGATAGAGTTAGATGACTATGAAACGCAATCCGGGTTTTCCTCGTTTCCAAGGAGCGTTTCATGTCCACCATTTCGCGACGTATCGTTCTCTTGTCCTCGGCGGCCTTGGCTGGCGCCGCCTTTCTCGGCCCAGCCGATGCGCAGGACCTCAAGATCACTATCGGCTACCAGACGGTCGTCGAGCCCTCGAAGGTGCCGCAGGCCGACGGCGCCTATGAGAGCGCGACCAAGGCGGCAATCGACTGGCGGAAATTCGATTCCGGCGCCGACGTGATCGCCGCCATCGCTTCCGGTTCGGTCGACATCGGCTATGTCGGCTCGAGCCCGCTGGCGGCGGCGGCGAGCCGCGAGCTACCAATCCAGACAATCTTCATTGTCGGGCTGATCGGCGAATCCGAGGCCCTTGTCGCCCGCAACGGCGCCGGCATCGAGAAGGCCGCCGACCTTGCCGGCAGGAAGGTGGCGGTGCCCTTCGTTTCGACGACGCATTACAGCCTGCTTGCCGCGCTGAAGCATGAGGGTGTCGACCCGAAGTCGGTCGATATTCTCAATTTGCGGCCACCGGAGATCGCGGCGGCATGGGCGCGCGGCGACATCGACGCCGCCTATGTCTGGGATCCGGCACTCGGCCAGATCAAGACTTCGGGCAAGGTCGTGCTGGATTCCTCGCAGGTCGCCGCCTGGGGCGCGCCGACCTTCGACGCCTGGATCGTGCGCACCGATTTCGCCGAAAGGAACCCGGAAGCGGTGCGCGACTTCGTCAAGGTGACGGGCGCGGCCTATGCCGAGTTCCTGGCCAAGCCGGACGCCTGGTCGGTGACGTCGCCGCAAGCGGCGAAGATCGCCACGATCACCGGGGCCAAGCTGGAGGACGTGCCGCAACTATTGAGGGGCTATGTCTTCCCGACGCTCGAGGAGCAAGCCTCGGACAAGTTCCTCGGTGGCGGCACGGTCAAAGCGGTCGAGGCGACATCGGCCTTCCTCAAGGAGCAGGGCAAGATCGACGCCGTGCTGCCGGATTATTCGGAATACGTGTCGTCGAAATATGTCAGCGAAGCGCTTGCCTCGAACTGACGCCAACGCGCGCGGTTCTCCTTCCCTGACGCCGCGTGCTCCCTGCCCCGAACCGCTTGCGAGGAGCGGCTTCGGGGCAGACAGATCGGAATATCGGCGAGGTTCCCATGACGCATCTCGTGCTCGACAAGGTCTCGGTCCACTATGACGGTCAGCCGGCGCCGGCGGTCGAAAATGTGTCGATCGATGTCGCCAAGGATGACTTCGTTGTCCTGGTCGGCCGCTCCGGCTGCGGCAAGACCTCGTTGCTCAACGTCGCTGCGGGCCTGGTCGAGCCTGTGCGCGGACGCGCCACGATTGGCGGCCGGCCGATCACGGCGCCAGGCTCTGACCGCGCCGTCGTGTTCCAGAACGACGCGCTGTTTCCGTGGCTGACCGCGCGGGAAAATGTCGCCTTTGCGCTCAGGCTGCGCGGTGTCAGGGCCGCGGAACGGGCGCGGACTGCCGACGACCTTCTGGCGCTGGTGAAACTCGACGGCGCCGGCGACAAGCGCATCTGGGAGCTTTCCGGCGGCATGCGCCAGCGGGTCGGCCTGGCCCGGGCGCTGGCGGCCGAGCCGCAATTCCTGCTGCTCGACGAGCCGCTGGGCGCGCTCGATGCGCTGACACGCGAACGCATGCAGACAACGCTGCTCGATCTGTGGACGGCGAGCCAGGTCGGCGTGCTGATGGTCACGCACGGCATCGAGGAAGCCCTGGTGCTGGCAACCCGTATCATTGTGCTCGCTCCCGGCCCTGGCCGGGTGGTGTGGAGCTTCGAGACCGGCTTCAGCCGGCGCTATGCAGCCGGCGAGGCCATTCGCAGCATCAAGGCCGATCCCGCCTTCGCCGCAGCGCGCGGCGAGCTGACCGACGCGATCTTCGAAGGGGAGGCAGCATGACCGTTACCTCCTATACCGAGCGGCCGCAGCGCAAGGTCGACGACGGAGCCGACGCGCTGTCGGTGCCATGGTCGCGGCCGCGGCCGGGACGCAGCCGCGTTTCGGCCCGCGTGGTTAGCGCGATCACCATTCTGATGATGCTGGCGGCGTGGACGGCATCGGCCCGCCTGCAATTGGTGTCGCCGGTTTTCCTGCCGTCGCCTGTGGCAGTCTGGAACAAATTTGTCGTCGTCGCCCGTGACGGCTTTGTCGACGCAACGCTGCTCCAGCATATCGCCGCCAGCCTGTGGCGGGTGTTTGCGGCGCTAGTCGCGGCCGTTTTCGTCGGCGTTCCCATCGGGCTGGCTATCGGCATCAGCACGATCGGGCGCGGCATCTTCGATCCGCTGCTCGAATTCCTGCGGCCGATCCCGCCGCTCGCCTATCTGCCGCTGATCATTATCTGGTTCGGCATTGGCGAGCCGTCCAAGATCCTGGTGATTGCCATTGCCATGCTGGCGCCGGTTGCGCTGTCGACGGCATCGGGTGTTCGCGGCGTCTCGCAGGAGCGCATCAATGCAGCGCGCTCGCTTGGCGCCACGCAGCGCCAGGTGATCAGGCACGTCATCCTGCCCAGCGCGCTGCCCTCGATCCTGACCGGGCTGCGCATCGCGCTCGGCGCCGGCTGGTCGACGCTGGTCGCCGCCGAGCTGGTGGCCGCGACGCGCGGGCTTGGATTCATGATCCAGTCCGCTGCCCAGTTCCTCGTCACCGACGTGGTGGTGATGGGCATACTGGTGATCGCTGCCATTGCCTTCGTGCTCGAATTCATCATCCGCAGGATCGAGCGGGTTCTCGTCCCGTGGGCGGGGCGGGAGTAACCGGACCGGAGACGTGACGATGCCCCATTCCACCGCTGTACTGTTTGCGCATTTCGGCCATTGGCTCCGCCTGATCAAGGCCGGAGACAAACAGCCGCCTGACGGCGAACGCAAAACGCCGACGCCGGTCCAGCTGGATGCCGAGCGCAACCGCCTGCCGCCGCGCGACGAAAGTTTCTACTGGGGCTGGCAGTACTGGTCGCGGTGAGCGGCCGCCACGGGTCCGCTGTGTGCTGCTCCGGCGGGCGCCTGAGCATGGACGCCTGCTCAACCGCGCGAACGGTTTGCCCAGGCCAGACCGACCAGGCCGACCAGCGCGGTCACGATGCCGGCATAGAGCCATTGCGACTGGCCGGTCATGAAGCTGCCCTGGACCCAACCGATGCCTTGCAATGACCACAGCACGCCGATGGCGAGCACAATCAAGGCCAGCAGATTTTTGATCAATCTCATCGCTAGAACTCCCTTCCAAGTCGATCATCAGCCGCATTCCGGCCGAAATGGAACAGCTAAAAGAAGCAGCCCAATCACGCCAACTTCTACTTGGATGCTAACCTCTGATCCTGCGCAAGACATGCGGAGATCGGTGAAAAGATCATCAAGGAAGCTGTGCCGCGCTGCGGGAAATCTCTGACAAATTGTTTCGCGTCGACTCCAAACGTGTAACATTGCCATGGAACCGACAGATCATTGCCGCATTTGCTGCCTCATTCGTCCCTAACCGCTGCGGGTCTGTCAACGGAGCCAGTCCCCAACACATGAACAAAAGCAACCAGACCGCGCTTGTCGCGGCCACGATCGCGGCTGGCCTGATGGTCGGCGCATCCACTGCCAGCGCCGCCGCTCAGTGCGGCCGTGCGTCCTGGTACTCACTGCATTCCAGAACCGCTTCCGGCGAACGCATGAACCCGTCGGCGCTGACCGCCGCGCATCGCAGCCTGCCGTTCGGCACCAAGCTGAAGGTGACCAATCGCAACAATGGCCGCAGTGTCGTCGTGCGCATCAACGACCGCGGCCCGTTCATCAAGGGGCGGATGCTCGATCTGTCGAAGGGCGCCGCCAGTCAGCTTGGCTTCATCAGCTCGGGTCACACCGCTGTCTGCATGGCACGGGTCTAACGGCCGCCACGGCCGGACACCGCCTCCGACGCTCGTCCCAATAGCCGTGCTGCCTGCCTGGCCTTCGCAGGTGCACATTGAGCCGGCTGTTGCCGTTCCAGGCGGATTCTCAACGCCTTGGACGAAAGAACGAGCCTAAATCAGGCAAGTTGACGTATTGCATCGCAGCAGATTGTTGCTAACTTCCCCGCAAGGCATTCAAGGCTCGGCGCTGCTCGTCGGCCCTTCGATCGCAGTCGGCAGCGGGGTTCTCGATGTTCTACCAGCTCTACGAACTGAACCACGCCGCCTTGCAGCCGGCGCGCCTCTATGCCGATGCGGTGCGCCTGTTCTACTCCAATCCGCTCAACCCGGTCTCACACACGTCCTGGGGTCGCTCGGTTGCGGCAACGGCCGAACTGTTCGAGCGCACGACGCGCCGCTACGGCAAGCCGCAATTCGGCCTGACCAAGACCGTGGTCGACTGGAAAACCGTCGAGGTCAGCGAACATACCGTCTGGTCGCGGCCGTTCTGCAACCTGGTCCGTTTCGAGCGGGCGGTTCCTGCTGGGCGCCGACCGGATCCGAAACTGTTGATCGTCGCGCCGATGTCTGGCCACTACGCGACGCTGCTGCGCGGCACGGTTGAGGCGATGCTGCCCTATGCCGACGTGCATATCACCGACTGGGTCGACGCCCGCATGGTGCCGCTGGCCGACGGCAGCTTCGATCTTGACAACTATATCGACTACATCGTCGACATGCTGCGTGCGCTGGGTCCCGACACCCATGTGATGGCGGTGTGCCAGCCTTCGGTGCCGGTGCTGGCGGCGGCGGCACTGATGGAAGCCAAGGGTGATCCGTTCGTGCCCTCGACGATGACGCTGATGGGCGGGCCGATCGACACGCGCCGCAATCCGACGGCGGTCAATCTGCTGGCGCAAGAAAAGGGCATCGACTGGTTCCGCGACAACGTCATCATGCGCGCGCCCTGGCCGGTGCCGGGCTTCGGCCGCGAGGTCTATCCTGGCTTCCTGCAGCTTTCGGGGTTCATGAGCATGAACCTCGACCGCCACATCATCGCCCACAAGGACTTTTTCATGCATCTGGTGAAGCATGACGGCGACAATGCCGAGAAGCACCGCGAGTTCTACGATGAATATCTGGCCGTGATGGATCTGACGGCGGAATTCTACCTGCAGACCGTCGACACCGTGTTTGTCCGCCAGGCCTTGCCCAAGGGCACGATGACGCATCGCGGCGTGGCGGTCGACCCTTCGGCGATCCGCAATGTCGCCCTGTTCACGGTCGAGGGCGAGAACGACGACATCTCCGGCCTCGGCCAGACCAAGGCTGCGCACGACCTGTGCATCAACATCCCGGCCGACAGGCACGCCCATTACATGCAGCCGGCGGTCGGCCATTATGGTGTGTTCAACGGCTCGCGCTTCCGCTCCGAAATCGTGCCGCGCATCGTCGACTTCATTACCAGCTACGGCCGTCAGAACCGTGTTGCGGTCAAGCCCAAGCTGGTCAGGACCGGCAAGAAATAGGCGACCAGTGATGATGCCTGTCAATCCGCATCAGGTCGGTCAATGCCAAAATCATCGGTTGGCGGGGCCGTGCGGCCGGTCGACCTGTTGCACAATAGTCGCGTTGGCGCCACGCGGGTAACCATGCCGCAAAAATCAATCCATCCTCATAATTGACACGGACTGTAAATACCCCTTAACGTTTCGTTAACAACAAGGGACAAGCGGGGACAATGATTTCCTCACCAATGGCGAGAACGCTGCGCCTGTGTGCGCTGGCCGGACTTACTGTGGCGGCAGGTTGGGCCGGTTCGGCCTCGGCAGCCAGCCCGATGATAACAGGTGGCCCGACCTCGCAGCCGATCGGCCATTATGATTTCTGCAAGAGCTACGCGTCCGAATGTTCGATCCGCCCGAAGGATCTGTCGCCCGCCAGCCTGACCGGCTCGCTGTGGCGCAAGCTGCTCAGCGTCACGACAAGGGTCAACGCCGCCGTCAAGCCGGAGAGCGACTTCGACATCTACGGCAAGGACGAGGTCTGGGCCTATCCCGACAAGGGCGTCGGCGATTGCGAGGACTATGTCCTGGAAAAGCGCCGTGAGCTGAACCGGCTGGGCGTCTCGTTTTCCGATCTGCTGATGACCGTCGTGCGCAAGCCGGATGGCGAAGGCCACGCCGTGCTGACGGTGCGCACCGACAAGGGCGACTACATCCTCGACAATCTGACCGACCAGGTCCGTTCCTGGGACCAGACCGGCTATCGTTTCCTCAAGCGGCAGGCGATCGACAATACCGGCCGCTGGGTGTCGATCCGCGGCGGCCAGCAGGTGCTGGTCGGCTCTGTCCAGTAACAAGGCAGCTCATTTCGGTCGTGCCAGTGCGGCGCGGAGCGACGCAATGATGCGGCGAAGTTCGGCTTCGTCGAGCTTTTCGATGTTGTCGGCCAGGAGGTTGGCAAGCTCGGTCGCCGCCGGGCTAAGGCCCGACGTGTCGAGCTTGACACGCGGATGCGAGGTTTCGGCCAGCCGCGCCAGTTCCTCGGCGTCGTCCCAGATGATGTTGAAATAGCCGATGATCTTCTGGATCAGCGTCCAGCTCGGCGCACCGCGGCGGCCGTGTTCCAGCGCCGAGAGATAGGCTGCGCTGACGCCGATCGCCTTGGCCATGTCCTTCTGGCTGACGCCGCGCTCGTTTCGCAGCACGCGAAGCTTTTCGCCGAATGGGGTCACAAGCGCACCTTCATGGGTGCATCCTCATAGGTGCGTCCCTCATCGGCGTTTCCTCATGAGCGCGCCCGCCGCAAGCGGATATAGAGCGCACCCGAGCCGCCATGTTTGCGGGCGGCATGGTCGTGGCTGGAGACGAGGGGCCGGAAGGCGGGTGTCGACAGCCATGACGGCACGGCGCGCCGCAAGACGCCATCGCCGCCCGACGAAGAGCCCTTGCCGGTGATCACGAGGACGTAGCGGATGCCGCCGGCATGCGCCCGGTGCAGAAAGGAAAACAGCAGCGAATAGGCTTCGTCCTGCGTCAGGCCATGCAGGTCGACGCGGCCCTCGATCGGCAGCCGGCCCTTCGACAGCTTGTCCAGCGTCGGTTCATCGAGTGCGTGGGAGACATGCTGCGCCTTCGGCTTTGCGGCCGTGGCAGCATTGCCCGCGACCTGTGCCGGCGGCGGCGCCTGCCTGGTCTCGTCGATCTCCGGCCCGACGTGCGGAATTTCGACGGCGGTTCTGCCCTTCAGCGGTTTTGCCGTGTGCGCCACCAGGTTCCACAGCACCCGGTCGTCCTCGCTCAGCCTATCGATGCGCCGGGTCATCGGCCTGCTCCTGAAACCAGCGGCCGGGGGACCAGCGCATAAAAATCTGCGGCGTTGCGGATAACGCCGGCGATCTCGCCGGCAGCATCGCCCGACCCGGCAAACAGATCGCCGCGGGCCGGCCCGGTGATCGCCGAGCCGGTGTCCTGCGCGATCATCAGCCGCCGGAACGGTTTTCCGTCGAAAGCGGTCAGCGACGGCGCATCGATATGGAAGGGCGTGCCGAACGTGTGCAGCAGCCGGTCGACGGCGATCGAGCGGCCGGGTGTCAGCGCCACCTTGGCGGCAGCGATCGGGCCGAGCTCTGGGTCGTCGACGCCCATCTCGCGGAAGAAGATGTAGGAGCGGTTGCGCCAAAGGATCTCGTCGACGCGTTCCGGATGCGCCTTGAACCAGGCACGGATCGACTGCATCGTCACTTTCTCCCGCGGGATCTCGCCTTCCTCGCTCAAGATCTTGCCCGGTCCGGTAAAGCGCTGGCCGGATTTGGCGACATAGGTGATGCGGCGAAGCCTGCCGTCGGTCATCTTGAGGCGTGCCGCGCCCTGCACGTGAATGAAGAAGGCGTCGACCTTGTCGGCGAGCCAGGCGATTTCCAGCCTTTTTCCGGCAAGCGCGCCGCGTTCGATCTCGCCGCGGTCGAAATATTCGACCGGGCCGTTCGGCGCCGCACGAGCAAAGGCGAGATAAGGATCCAAGGCTGAAGGACGATTGCCGTCGTCGATGTCGACTAGGTCGGCCGGGCGCGCCAGCAACGGCACCGAAAACCGTTGCGTGCGTACCGGCGAGGCTTCGACCTCCGGCTCATAAAAGCCGGTGACCAGGCCGGGACCACCATCTTCGGCATCGATACGGGCCGGAACGAAATGGCGCTCGAAAAAGCTTCGAGCCTGCGACCGATTCGCCGGCGAAACGGTGCGCGCTTCGGCATAGGCGTCGACAAAGCCATTGTAGTCGACGCCGAGCGCGCCGGAGCGGTAGGGTTTGCTCAGGATATGAAAGGCCGAGCGGCGAAAGGCGTCAAAGGCAGCAAGATGGTCGTCCTCACCCCAGCCCGGCAATTCGCCAAAGGATTTTTCGCTGAAGGCTCGAGAAAGCGACACGACAGCCTCCGCCGCCGTCCAGTTCAGTCTTCTTCTTCGGTGGCGACGAGCTTCCAGTTCGGATCGCGCGAGCGCGCGTCACGAGCGAAGGTCCAGACATCCTTGACCTCGGCGACGGTTTCGGGATCGCCGTCGATGACGGCGCCGGCCTTGTCGCGGGTCGCCGAAATCAGTTCGCTGACAATGCGCAGCGTGATGTGGGCCTCGCTGCCCTTCATCTCGGCCGAAACGATGTCGGCCTTGTCGATGCCGACGAAGGAGGACTGGATCTTTTCGGCTTTCGCCTCACGGTCGCCGATGGCCGCGACGAAGCCGTCATAGACCTCGCGCGACAAAAGGTTCTTCAGCGTTTTGCGGTCGCCATCGGCGTAGGCCATGACGCAAATCTCGTAGGACATCTTGGCGCCGGCGCCGCAGGTCTTCCGGTAGAAGGTCTGCGCATAGTCCTTGATAGCCAGCAGGCCCCGGTTGAGATCGGTGTCCGGCTTGGCAAAGGCATCGATCGCCACATAGGCATCGGCCGCCGGCTCTCCCGCCAGGCGCTTGCGCGGCAGCGAGACCACGTTCTCGGGTTTCTGGGCGGCATCCTTGTCGTTTTTGCGCGCTGCCGTATATGGATCGAAGGGTGGGCGCTCGTTGCCCGTGCGTCGGCCAAGCACGTTGCGCAGCTGGAAGAAGATCACCACCGCCGCAATCAGAAAGAAAATCGTGCCGAAGTCGAAGAAGCCCATATCTTGCGCCAATCAATCCCTGCTTTGGCCGGACCAGCGGCCAAGCAAGGGCCGCGATCACATAGCGTTCAGTATCCAAAGCATATAGAACGCATGGCGCAATCATTCAAATCAAAGGCAGCCATACCTATCTAACAGCTCTGGTGCCAGCGGCGATTGCTCGCCGGCCGGCAAAACATCGAAAACGATCGGTCAAGATTTGCGTATCTCGCTGCTTCCCCTGTTCATTCTCGCGCTTCCACTGCTGGAGATAGCCGGTTTCGTTATTGTCGGCCGCCAGGTCGGCGCGCTGGCGACAGTCGGCTTGGTGATGGCCTCGAGTGTCGCCGGCGCCCTGCTGCTGCGGCACCAGGGTTTTGGCGTCATGGCCAGGGTCCGTGCCGAAATGGATGCCGGGCGTGATCCGAGCGGCCAGCTTGCGCATGGCGCCATGATCGTGCTGGCAGCGATCCTTTTGATCATCCCCGGCTTCATCTCGGATATTTTCGGCCTTCTGCTGTTCCTGCCGCCGGTGCGCGATCTTGCCTGGCGGATGCTGAAAGGCCGCATCGTGCTGGCAACCGATTTCAGCAGTGGTTTGCGGGCAAGGCAACGCGGCAAGACCATCGATCTCGACGACGGCGACTATTCGCGGGCCGACGACCATACGCGCGGACCGGGTTCTCCCTGGCGCCGCCTCAAGGACGAGTAGCTGCAAGGCAACCGGCGTCTTTTGCAAACTTGTCTTGTCGGGCCGGCCATGATAGCGAACGCCCGAATTTCAATCCGGTCAGCAACGCTGCCCAGGCAAAAGGACCACAGCTTATGGCCAGCAACGACGACGCGCCGACCGGCGCAGCCAACGGTAATGGAAATGCGGCGCAGCCTTCGCTCAACGTGCTTGCGCAATATGTGAAGGACCTGTCCTTCGAAAGCCCCGGCGCACCGAACTCGTTGCGCGGCCGCGACAAGGCTCCGGGCATCGCCATCAATGTCAACGTCAACGCCAACCCGCTTTCGGACAAGCAGTTCGACGTCAATTTGACGCTGAACGCAAAAGCGTCGTTCGACCAGGAAGTGCTGTTCAACGTCGAGCTGGTCTATGGCGGCGTCTTCTCCATCAGCGGCTTCCCGCAGGAGCACATGCTGCCGATCCTGTTCATCGAATGCCCGCGGCTGCTGTTCCCGTTCGCCCGGCAGATCATCGCCGAGGCAACACGCAACGGCGGCTTCCCGCCGCTGATGCTAGACCCGATCGATTTCGCGCAGATGTTCCAGCAGAAGCTGGCCGAGGACCAGGCTGCCGCCGCCAAGGTCAAGGTGAGCTGAGGCTGGTTGGCTCGCAGCGTTTGAAAAACCCGGCGCGAAGCCGGGTTTTTTGTTTGAGACGCCGGCGGGGCAGTACCCCCCTCTGGCCTGCCGGCCATCTCCCCCTCAAGGGGGGAGATCGGACTTCACGTCAGCCTTCGCCAATCCTTCATCGCCGCAGGAATGAGCGAGACGCTGGGTCTGCCAAGTTGTGTGCGTCAAGTTCTGCAAAATGGCGTGGCATTGCGGTGACGTCGGCGTGTCCGCCGCGCAGCCCCCGTGTTTAGCGGAGCGGCGGACACATGACGGTGCTCAGGCGGCCAAGGCCCT
>NZ_JAMYVL010000044.1:0-16766 GCF_040323955.1 Mesorhizobium sp. M0018
ACATAGAAATTGACACTGCAAGCTCCTCGGCTCCTTGCTTCAGTGTCAGTATGTCTCGCTCATCACCTCAAGCCGCGCCAGATGGGGTCAGCTTGGCGCTTACCGACGGCCGACTGGACCGCAACTTCCTCCTCGGCCATGCTGGCGATGCGATCAATGCGCTGCTCGTCGCCGCAGGCCAAAATCTGCGCCTGATCCTCACGGTTCTCGCTCTTTGGCTTGCCTGGTGCCTGCAAGCACTCCAGCCGAAAAGGGCGAAATCTGATGCATTCACCCGTCTTCACGGGTTCGGAATATCAACGCCTTAACCGTTATTCAGGGCCGACTAGCTGAAGGCCCGTTGGTTGGCTTCAAATCCAATCCGGCAGCTTCTGGCTGAAGCTCGCATAAGAGAACGTCAATTGCGACGCGCTCAGCACCGCAACGCAAATCTGCGCCGCGCGGATCTCTCCTATCGACGGATCGATGACGGGGATCGTGTGCCCGGCATAGTCGCATTCCATCGCAACACCAGCAACGTGACGACTGTGATAGGTTGGCTTGACGTGGCTCTCGAATTCAGCGAATCGGCCACAAAACCAGTGTAATCATAGCCGCCCGGATGGGTCTCACGGTATTCCTGCCACAACAGATACCCCCTTGCGCTTCAGCTCGCTCGCCATCTTCGGCCAGTCCGGCTCAGCGGTCTCGCGCGGCGGCTGTCCCATCCGACGAAATAGCCGCTGTTCCAGTATCTCGTCATCATCCAGCCCAGCTGGCAGCGGCCAAACCGCAAGGCCAGCTTCCCGCGCTCCCAGCAGATACGTTGAACCCGATGTCTTGCTGATCTTCAAACGGTCCGAAACGGCGCGCACAGGAAGCTCCTGCTCAAACGTCAGCCGCGGCATCGATCGGACGTCGTTCACGCTCGTATGTCTCGCTTGCTTTCGTCTCGGCATTATGTCCCTCGCTTAAAATGCGAGGGCAAAATGCCAGATCGGCGCTCACGAAAATCGATCTCTAAACCCGTCATCAGCTTGTCCGCGACTTACTGAAACGGATGTCCCGTACTTACTGAAATCCTTGGCCGCGACTTACTGAAATCTGTGTCCCGAACTTTGTGAAACCCGCAGTTTGCCTCAAGCCGACCCGGCATCCGGTCGCTGCGCTCACAGACTAGGATCACCGGCGCGGTGGCGGAATCGCGCGATGACGTCATCCAGGGGTACGGCCATGGCCCGCTCTAGGTTCATCCAGTAATACTCGGCACTAGCGAGTAGCTCCTCGCGCTGGTCAGGTGCGCGCTCCGCCTTCCAGTGCCTGATCAACGCGAGCATGGTGAGCCGCGCGAGAGCCGCAATTGGCAAAAGTGGAAGTTCTGACTCGTTTATCGGCCGGCTCTGCTGGTACCCGGCGACAAAGGCAAAAGCATCCTGCCAAGGGTGATCCTCAGTGCGACCGATCAGATGCGCGACCGGATTCGCAGGGTCAAAGATCACTGCGGTGTGGACAGTGTCACCAAAGTCGAGGATCGCCTTCACGAACACTTCGCTTTGTGGGTCCACCACGACATTATTGGGAGCGTAATCCCCGTGGATCACTTGCTTTTCAAGACTGGGCAGCCTCGGCAGAACGACTTCTTCGAAAATCTTGAAAGCCTGTTGAGCAAGCAGTCGACGCCCGTGGTCTGGCGTGTACTCAATAAGTCCAGCCCAATGGTGAAAGTGCCCGATGTCATAAACTAAGCTACGCGCGGCAGCTCGATGCTCGAATAAACGCAGTGCATTGTTTACTTGCCCGAGCATGCCTCCCAGCTTGGTCAGTTTCTCATCGTTGGCATCTATTTGCTCCCACAACACGCCTTCGACGAAACAAAATACGCTGAGTATTCGAGATGAGCCATCGCCTAAGTCGATTGGAACGCTATCCCGTCCGTCAAGGGTAGGCTTGATCCGCTGGATCGGCAACGCGTGAGCGGCATCATGAAGATAACGCATCGCCGCAATCTGCAGCGCCGTAACTGGTTCGGGCTCGTCAGATGGTGACACCTTTACGAGGTATTTATTTGCATCGGCCTTGAGCCTGAACGTATAGCCCTTTTCACTTCCTAGGCGTTCAACCTGTCCGCTGAGCCCATAGTGTCTCTCAAGCATGTTGTTCAGCAACAAGAGGTCGATAGACTGACTTGATGAAAGCAGGCTGCTCTCCTGCAGGAGCCTTTGCAGCATTGCGTCGGGTGATTTGTTCATCTTGCTAGGGCCTTCTAGAGCCGCTGCGTCGCTACGATGGCGAAGGTCTCAAGGAATCGGGACACATCGGCAGCGTTAAAAGCTACTGGAGGACGAACTTTCAACACGTTACCTGCGGGACCGGTCCGGCTGATCAGAACTCGATGAGCGCGAAGGTCCTTGATGATGCTTTCGCAGCGAATGGGATCGGGTTCGAGCCTCTCTCTGTCCTTGACGATCTCGACACCAAGGTACAACCCGCTGCCTCGGATTTCCGCAACATAAGGAGAATCCCGTGTCAGCGATTCAAGTCCTCCCAGCAGGGTCGCTCCGTTTACGGCAACGCGTTCACGCACATTCTCCTGCTCGAACACATCGAGCACTGCAGACGCCGCGGCTATCGAAAGCGATCGGCCGCCCAAGGTATTGAAGTAGCTGACTTTCTGCCCGAATTCGTCAGATACCTCTGGGCGGAAGACGACGCCAGAGATGGGGAAACCGTTCCCAATCGCCTTGCCCATCGTGACAATATCAGGAACCACCCCGTGCCGACTGAACCCCCACATCGAGTCTCCAAGCTGAGCGAACCCCGATTGAACCTCGTCAGCAATGTAAAGGCCGCCAGCGACATGAACCTCGTCGACCATTGCCTGCATGAAGCCCACAGGGTGGGTAAAGATTCCGTCGGAGGTGAAAGCGGAATCGGCAATCAAGGCTGCTAGCCTGTATCCGTGCCGTTCGAGATCCATAATCGCGGAACGCACTTCATGCCGCATATGATTCTCAAGAGATTGTTCGGGTCCGCATAGCCTGGGGTCAGGAGCGGTAATAAGTCGGACGTTCGGTCCGAGCGGGGATCCTGCGCCTAGCATTGGGGAGAAACTGGCGACCTCACGAGTGCGACCGTGAAACGCCCAACGAGTAACTATGATACCCTCGCCGCCCGTATGGAACCTCGCGACCCGAATTGCGAGATCATTTGCTTCGGATCCAGTGCAGGGCAAGCTCAGCTTCGACAGTTCAGCCGGGAATGTTGCAAGTATCCGCTCAGCATAGGCGACCAGCGGTTCCTGGGGGTAGCGCGTATCGGTGTTGACTGTGGAAATCTGGCGGGAAACGGCATCCGCAACATGCCTGTGCGCGTGGCCGACGCCCTGAACGTTGTTAAACGCGTCGAGAAAATCATTGCCGTCGTTGTCTATTAAGTGGGCACCAAAACCCGAGACAAACTCCACCGGAATAGTCTCAGAAAACTGGTAACCAGGACCGAGCACCGTGTCCCGGCGTCGGATGATGTCCTGCAGTCGTTCAGGCAGACTGCTGATACCACTAGCGTCGATCAGATTGGGGTGGCGCGCGCTCATCTCAGCGTGACAGTGAACGATCGCAGAAAACCTCCGGGGTTTTCGCAGGGCCGGATGCTACCTGGCGAACAGGAGCACCGCTTCGCCTAAGATTGGCAGGTGCCGCCTGGACGCCAAGCTTTGCGATCCTTACGTTAACTGCTGCAAAAAAACACCGGTTCATATGGAGTGTCCTAGCGGCGCAATTAGTGCGCTATTCTCAACAGGCAGTAGACAACCGGGGGCCGCAGGCGTCCAATTCAGTTTGTAGATTGGTGTCTTCTTGCGACGAGATGACGGCTTGACGCAGTGGCGAGCGAGCGTCCGGCGCGGGTCGGCCGCGATGCTGGCGCTGGGACCAGAACCTGCTTCATCATTAGCCTCTGCACTGCGTTGTCACCGGCGGAGGTTCGTCTCGCGGTGCATCGTCGGGCTGGGTGGATGACGAGAGCGTTGTCTTTGTGTATGCGTGCCTGTATGCGTGCGCTGTCGCCGCACTGGCTCCACGCACGCTTTTCCAGGTCGGCGCCAAGTCTGGCGTTCGGCTCATGAGTGAGACACATTTCGGCTGATGTTCGTGCCCGCCGTCAGATCTCCAGGATGCGCCTCGGAAAACCAACGGCGCAAACTGGAGAATATCTAAACTGCGCTAGCGTGACTATTGATCGGGCGGTCCTCAAAGGCAGCCCTGGATTATAGTTCTCCTTACCAAATCAACGCCTAATCCAACTTATATAAAGAACGGTTATTCTTATACAGTATCATTCTTGCCCCTTCAATTGCCTCTTCGAAGCCAAGACTTCCTCCAACAAAGTGCTCGGTGAGCGCCTTTGCGAGGTATCGCTTGCCCCAGCGACCGGCCAACCAAGAGAGTTCGGGGATGTGAAATGTGTCACTTGCAAATAGTATCTTCGAAAGCGGAACAACTTCCATGACTTGCATGTACCGCTGAAACAGACTCTGATGCACGAACGGCGTCATGATCGATAGTTCAAAGTAGCAGTTAGGATAAAGATGGCTGAGCCAAGCAGCCTTTCCGACTGAGGGATAGCCCGCATGGAGTGGAATGATCTTTGGCATCCGCATCATGCCATCACGATCAAACCGACAAACTTCCTCAAGGTAAAACGGATCCTGGTTGCGCAGTATTACATTAGGAGCTTCGCCGTCACCCGTGTGGATCTGCATCGGCATGTCACGCTTGAGACACTCTTCCAGCGCAAGAGTAACATCGTAGCGGCGGAGGTCCTTTGCCAGGTTGTATTCGGATTGCCGGTCCATGGTAGGTATTTTGTGGTACGATTCTCTAAGCGCCTGCCATGATGCTCGAGCGATCTCCCTGTCATATAGGGGCTCGATAAGTCCAATTTTTGGAAGAAGATACGACTTCATCCCAAAGCTTTTCTTTCCATAATTCCCATTGCCGTCAAGGATGTCCAACAGCCGAGCCATGTATCGGTGCTCGTACTCATCGAATGTGATATCGAGAGGAAAAAGCTCATTTTGGATCATTTCTATTCGCCCAACACGGTTCGTACGGCAGGGCAGTATGGCCTCTTCATAGCGTTCGATCTCGGCTGCGCCGCCAAGATCCGCATAGCCGGTGTCCACCATGACGTTTTCGTAGTTAACGTCTCGCAGAAGGCTGTTGACATAGGCCCAGTAGTTCTTTCCACGTCCGTTCCGGGCTTCGATAACCGCTTCCAAATTCGGCTCACAGCCTAGGAACTGCGCGAGTTCCTTCACCAAAAACTTCACAAAGACGCTTTCGGAAATGTCACCGATGATGCCATCAACCTTGTTCTGAATGCCGAACTGTTTATTAAGGTCATGTTTCGTGGCCTCGTCTCCAATCAGCCACCGATCATAAACGCCGGCAGGAAAGTATGCCGGGAGTGTGTCTATAGCCGCCAATGACATTCGCTCCAAGAATCGCTGCGGGGTCGTGATTGCATCTTTGTCAGTGACAATATGGCAGTGCGTATCATCAATTGGCATGTCATTGACTACTTCAAAAATCTTCATAAATTCGGGATGTTGTTTCGAGAGAAATAGCGGGAGATGGTCAAAGTGCTTCTCTGCTCTGTAGTCCATGTTCTTGCCTCCGTATGGTTGTTCGGTTTACCTGGGGTTTCGGTCGTGGCTCAGCCTGCGCTGCGATTGTCGAATGGTTCAGATCATTTTCAAAGCAGCAGGGATATTTGGACGAGAATAGTTTTTTCGAGACCGCAGCGATTCGTTGGGTCATAAGTGTAGTATCAGCATTGATGATACCAAGGTCTAACCTAAGACGATATCGGCAAACTCCTTCATATCCTTTATCGAACTCGATGCATTGTCGTCATGCTCCGAGCGGTCGTTCAACTTCTCTACACGCACCAGATACTTCGTGCCGTCCCAGAATGAATTTCTGAAAACTGTAATAGCATCTGACGTAGAAATATAGGTGCGCGTTTTACCGTTCAGAGTTCCTTTGCAAATTTCAAGATTTAGTATTAGGCTCAGGGCCAAATGGGGCGCGGTAAACCAGCCGAATGTCGTGCTGCCTAGTGAATAAGCAACTATCGCAATCCGATTTGGGTCACGCTTTGTGCGATAATATTCGACAGGTTGAATGACATGGGGGTGATGGCCCAAAATCAGGTCTACCCCATCTTCGATCAAAGTGTGCGCCGTCTCAATTTGGCTTTGCCGAGGGAAAAACTCAAATTCCCAACCCCAGTGAAGTGAAGCAACGATGAAATCACAGCCCTGCGACTTGCAATCTGCAATTTGGCTTCTTAGTAAATCGAGATCGGGGGCAACATGTTTGGAGTTGAGTTTAGATAAATGAACACGGTGTCTATCGGATGCTGGTAGATTAAATTTTCGTATTGAAAATGTTGCAGAAACGAAGCCGATCTTGATGCCATTAACTGTAATTATGGCCGCCCGGCCGTAATGTTCCAAATGTCGTGGCGTCCCTATATTCATGATCCCGTGTTTCTCGATCAGTCTCTGTGTATTCTCCAATCCAGCAAAACCAAGATCAAAGGTATGGTTGTTTGCGGTGTTAAGCGCTGTAAAATATCTTCCCCTATGTTGGACCATAGCGTAATATTGTTCATCGAAACTACACATTGTGAAAGATCCTGGATCAGCCATGGCACGTTTCACTACGTCTTCGCTACCTACAACAGATTCATAGTTCGCAAACGATATATCCTTTTCAAACAGTATATCATTGACTTGCGAGAACAATATATCGCGAGAATGTTCAATTCCCTCAGTTTGGATCAAATCACCTGCAGCACCAATTGTAAGCGTTGAGGTATTTTCGAAGCCGCCAGGCAATCGCAAAACGGACTTGTCCCTCCGCCCTAGGAGTTCAGACGCTTTCTTTTCTGGTTTTTTGATCGGTCGCACGGTTTTGTACCACCAGTATACGTCATCAAAAAAATTCATTTCGGGAGATTCTGTGGCGGTCCCCGCGGCCGGACGATTCCAATAATTAACCAGCGCTGCGCACTTTGCTGCAAATCCCATGAGGGGCGTTTCAGGCTTGAACGCGTTGGGGATACCAAGGGGCAGGTGCGGTCGCATACTCATTGTTGCCTCCAGTCATCTCGCCATCAGCGAGATCTTCTCTACAGTTACTCGTACGGTCGGATGCGGGCCATGCGCCGCAGGGCCCCATACATTAAGCTCAGTTCCCCGCGCTTCCCATACGGCGGCTCGTGATTGCCCTCTCCAACCAGCCAAGCGCCATCTCGGGAACCGAGGACAGCAGCAGGTCCGTATAGGCGTCGAAGGGCGGCGTCAGCACCTGCGTCTTCGAGCCGTAGCGCACCACCTCGCCGCGATACATCACCGCGATGGAATCGGCGATCGCCTTCACGGTCGCAAGGTCGTGTGTTATGAACAGGTATGCCACGTCCTCGATCTTCTGCAGGCGCAGCAACAGCTTGAGGATGCCGTCGGCCACCAGTGGGTCGAGCGCGCTGGTCACTTCGTCACAGATGATGAGCTTCGGCTTGGCCGCGAGCGCGCGGGCGATGCAGACGCGCTGTTTCTGGCCACCCGACAGTTCGGCTGGGTAGCGGTCGATGAAACCCTTGCCCATCTCGATTTCATCGAGCAGCTTGACGACACGGGCGTCGCGTTCACACCCGCGCATACCGAAATAGAATTCAAGTGGCCGGCCGATGATGGTGCCGACGGTCTGGCGTGGGTTCATCGCCACATCGGCCATCTGGTAGATCATCTGCAATTCGCGGAGGTCGTCCTTCCTGCGATCGGCAAGCCTGCACGACAGTGTTCGGCCCGCGAAGGTGATACTTCCGGCGATCGGCGGCAGCAGCCCCGTAATGACGCGGGCGAGGGTTGATTTTCCGGAGCCTGACTCACCGACGACAGCGAGCGTCTGACCGGGATAGATCTCAACCGAGACATCCTGCAAAACCTTCACGCCACCACCCCCATAGGCGGCCGTGACGTGCTCGACCGAGAGAAGCGGCTTGTCGGTCGGCTCTTTTTCCTTGTGCTCGATGGAGCGCACTGAAACCAGCGCTTTGGTGTAGTCCATGCGCGGCATTTCGATGATCTGCCGTCTTTCGCCGTGCTCCACCATCTTACCATCCCGCAGCACCATGATCTCGTCCGAGACCTGGGCCACGACGGCAAGATCGTGGGTGATGTAGAGCGCCGCGACGCCAGTGTCCTGGATCGCGTCCTTGATTGCCGCCAGAACGTCGATCTGGGTCGTCACGTCGAGCGCCGTGGTCGGCTCGTCGAAGACGATCAGGTCCGGCTCCGAGCAGAGCGCCATCGCCGTCATCACGCGCTGCAGCTGGCCGCCCGAGACCTGGTGCGGAAAGCGTTCGCCGATGGTTTCGGGGTTCGGGAGGCTGAGCTTCTTGAACAGCGCGACGGCGCGCTTCTCCGCCTCGGCGCGCGTCGCGGTTCCGTGCAGCAGTGTGGCTTCCACGACCTGGTCCATCAGCCTGTGCGCCGGGTTGAAGGCGGCGGCCGCCGACTGCGCGACATAGCAGACCTCGCGGCCGCGCAGCTTGCGGAAGCCGTCCTTGCCGCCCTTGAGGATGTCGCGGCCGTTCAGGATGACCTCGCCGCCGGTGATGCGCACACCACCGCGGCCATAGCCCATCGACGACAGGCCGATACTCGACTTGCCGGCGCCGGATTCGCCGATCAGCCCAAGCACCTTGCCCTTTTCGAGCGTCAGCGAGACGTCATGGACCAGCACGATGTTCTTCGGCGGCTCGCCAGGCGGGAATACAGTGGCCTCGATGCGCAGATTGCGGATGTCGAGCAGAAGGCCGGGTTTCGCTTTGTTGTCGGCCATCACCCGCGTCCTCCCTTCAGGCTTGTCGTCCGGTTGAGCACCCAGTCGGCAACCAGGTTGACGGAAATCGCCAGCAAGGCAATCGCCGCCGCCGGAATCAGCGCTGCGGCAATGCCGAAGACGATGCCGTCCTTGTTCTCCTTGACCATGCCGCCCCAGTCGGCGTCCGGCGGTTGCACGCCAAGGCCGAGGAACGACAGCGTCGACAGGAACAGCACCGCATAGATAAAGCGCAGGCCGAGTTCCGAAACCAGCGGCGACAGCGCATTGGGAAGGATCTCGCGGAAGATGATCCAGGCGCTGCCCTCGCCGCGCAGCTCCGCCGCCTCGACATAGTCCATGACGTTGATGTCGACGGCGACCGCTCGCGACAGGCGGTAGACGCGGGTCGAGTCCAGAACGCCCATCACCAGGATCAGCGTCACTAGGTTGGTCGGCAGCACGGAAAGCACGACCAGGCCCATGATCAACGTCGGGATCGACATCAAAAGGTCGACAAGCCGCGACAGCAGCGTGTCATACCAGCCGCCCAAAACCGCCGCCGAGAAACCGAGGATTGCGCCGAGCGAGAAGGACAGGGCAGTCGCCAGCACCGCGATGAACAAGGTGATGCGCACGCCGTAGATCATGCGCGACAACAGATCGCGGCCGAGATTGTCGGTTCCCAGCCAATGCGCCGCCGACATCGGCTCCCAGACGTCGCCGACGATTTCGCCATTGCCGTGCGGTGCGATCCACGGCGCGAAGACCGCCGCCAGCACGAGCAGCGCCGTCAGGATTATGCCGATCAGCGCGGGGATGGGGATGCGTTTGATATCGAGCATATCCGCCCCCTATTTTGGATGTCTGAGACGCGGATTGGCGACGATAGCCCCTATGTCCGCGATGATGTTGAGGCTGATATAGACGGCCGCAAAAATCAGGCCGACCGCCTGCACCACCGGCACGTCGCGTTTGGTGACGTGGTCGACCAGATATTGTCCCATGCCCGGATAGACGAAGATCACCTCGACCACGACGACGCCGACGATCAGGTAGGCGAGGTTGAGCATGACGACGTTGATGACGGGTGCGATCGCGTTGGGGAAGGCATGATTGCGGATAACGTTGAAAGCCGAAAGCCCCTTGAGCTCCGCAGTCTCGACATAGGCCGACTGCATGACATTGAGGATCGCCGCGCGCGTCATGCGCATCATATGGGCCAACACCCCCAGCGTCAGCGCGGTTGCTGGCAAGGCGATGGCCTGCATCCGCTCGCCGAAAGGCACGCCATCATAGACGGACGAGATGGCGGGGAAGATCTGCCATTTCACGGCAAAGAAATAGACGAGCACATAGCCGATGAAGAATTCGGGGAAGGAGGTCGACGCGAGCGCCAGGCCGGAGATCAGCTTGTCGACCCAGCCATTGCGGTAGCGCACCGTGATCAGGCCGAGGATGACCGCCAGCGGTACCGCGACGATCGCCGCCCAGAAGGCGAGGAACAGCGTGTTCCATAACCGGCCCTTGATCGATGTGGCGATATCCTGCCCGCTCGACATCGCCGTGCCGAGGTCTCCGGTGAGCACACCGCCGAGCCAGCGGAAATACCTGATATAGGCCGGGTCGTTCAGCCCGAGCTGCTCGCGCAGATTGGCGAGCGACTCCGGTGTCGCCGATTGTCCGAGAATGGCTTGCGCGACGTCGCCGGGCAGAATCTGGGTGCCGGCGAAGACCAACACCGATATGGCTAACAGAAGGAGAATGCCCAGCGCAACGCGCTGGGCAATGAGCTTCAGGATCGGTGAGGACATAAGCGCACTCAGGCCTGCAGCCAGCATTTGACTAACGCGCGATAGTCCATCATACCGTTGCGCCCGCCGACATAGCCGCCGACCTTGTCGGAGATAGCCTCGATATCTTGGGCGAACATCGGCACGATCAAGCCGCCCTCGTCACGAACGATGACGGCCATCTCGCGATAGAGGTTCTTGCGCTTGTCCTGATCGAGCTCGGCTCGCGCTTCAATGAGAAGCTTGTCGAACTTCTCGTTGTGGAAGCGTGTGTCGTTCCAATTCGCCGTCGACAGATAGCCGGTCGAGTAGATTTGGTCCTGCGTCGCCCGCCCGGACCAGTAGGTGTTGGAGAAGGGCTGCTTGTTCCAGACCTCCGACCAGTAGCCGTCGTCCGGCACGCGCTTGACCTCGAGTGTGATGCCGGCCTTGGCGCAGCTCTGCCGGTAGAGCTGGGCGGCGTCGACCGCGCCGGGGAAGCCGGCCTCGGCGGCTCGAAGAAGAATGGGGCCGCTGTGACCAGATTTCCTATAATAATGCTTGGCCTTGTCGGCATCGAATTCGCGCTGCGGAATGTCATCGGGGAACAGCCGATATGAGGCGTTGATCGGAAAGTCGTTGCCGACCGTGCCGTAGCCGCCCAGGATCTTGTCGACCATCTCCTCCCGGTCAATGGCGAGCTTCAGCGCCATCCTCAGATCGTTGTTGTCGAAGGGAGGCGTGTTGCAAAACATGTTGAAGCAATAGTAGCTGGGACCCGACGCGGCCTCGATCTTCAGATTGGGCGAGTGCTTGATGAGATGGGCGACCTTGGGCTCAACCTTGTCGACCATGTGCACTTGGCCGGCCTGCAGCGCGGCGATCTGGGCCGTGCTGTCGTTGATCGCTAAGATCTCCACCTGGTCGGCGAAGCCCATCTTGTCAGACTGCCAGAAATTGGCGACGCGCTCGCCGCCGCAACGGACGCCGGGCTCGAAGACGCTCACCTTGTAAGGCCCGGCGCTGATGCCGGCGGCCGGATTGTCCTTGCCCCCGTTCGGCTGAATGATGAGATGATAATCGGTCATCAGATAAGGAAAGTCAGCATTGCCATCCTTCAGCGTCACGACGACTTCGTCGCCATTCGCCTTGATTGTGTCGATGCTCGTCAGCAAGCCCAGCGCGCCGGACTTTGACTTGGCGTCGGAATGACGCTCGAGCGTCGCCACCACGTCTTCCGCTGTCACGGTCTTGCCGTTGTGGAACTCGACCCCCTTGCGGATCTTCATCGTCCAGATCTTGGCGTCCTTGGACGAGCCGACTTCCTCGGCGAGGCGATTCTCGAGTCCGAGGTCGGGCGCCAGCGCCACGAGATACTCGCCCCAGCAATAGCCGAAGTTTCCCATCACCGACCCCGCGGTGGTCGCAGGATCGAGGCTGTCGGTCGCCGCACCGCCCTTGAGGCCGCCCTTGATGATACCGCCGCGGACCGGCCCCTGGGCGCGCGCAGCGCTGGCGAGGAGCGAATTCGCGAACGTCGCTGAGACGCCAAGCGCCGTCGCACGGCCGAGAAATTCACGTCGGCTCAGCCGGCCCGCAGTTACGCGACGGCTGAGATAGTCGAGTTCCTGGGACATGAGATGTTCCTCCTATTTATTGTTCCTAAAGAATTGCGGCTCCTTCAGGAGCCGACTTCCTTCCCCATCCCGCTAGGCTGTCCCGTGCTAATGTCAGCGCTTTATCAAGATCAACGGAAGCGAGCGCCAGAAAATCTCTCGTCAAAGGGTCGTGGTCAAATACCGATTGTCGTCCCCTGCCATACCGTTTCAAGATGGGAGCGGGAAAAGGTGGGGATCATGCGGCGAGGGTGAGTTTGGCGACCACCGGCGAGGGCTGCTCGCACTTTAAAGACCTGTGACCGCCGGCCGGAGACTAGCGGATCTGACGTTTCTTGTTCAGCCGCGCGTTGACCAAGCTGTTGGCGGCGGATTCGGCTGGAGAACTCGAGATCGGTCGACCCGACCAGTACCGGCGACAGTAGTCGACCATCGAAGTCTTGTTCTGGATCAAATTAGTGTGGAGGTTGCTCACCAATTCGAAGCATCAGCTCGAGATCGGCAGCGAGCATCCTCGCGTGCTCCGCCAATTGGTGAAGCATGGCTCTCACAACCTTCGCCGCCTCCCTGTAACCGCTCCAGAGAAGATGACGGAGCCTCGGCGCATGAAACGCGGACTCCCTGAGATCGACATTCAGATCCCCCGAGCTCTTGATCCCATGCCATGCCTGCTCGATGTGCCGAAGCCACATCGACAGCTCCGGCTCGAGACCATCGCCCTTTCAGGCATGAGGCGAGATCTCCCCAGGTAAGAACGCACGCCTTCACTGCACGACCGCCGCATCTACGCCGCTTCCCTTAATCACAGAGCTTCGCGGCCGTTGGCCTGCTCGCCCTGGTCGGCAACGCCTTCTATCCGGTTCTTGTTCATCGGCCCGCAGCTTCGCTCCGCGCTTCCACACTCGGGTCGCCCTCATGCAGTTGCGCTTCGCTTCGCTCGTTGTGATCAGCTCACGATGGGACTTTCACCCACAAGAGTGCGCCCATGCTGGGCGCAGCTCCCAACTTGTCCAGACAAAGCTTCGAGCAAATCCAAACGACACTTGACTTCCTTGCGCGGATCAAACCGAGTTGTCCAGCCTAAGCGGATCGGTACGCATTCGAGGGTCTCGTCGCGTTTGGTTTCGATTTCCTGGTGAGCAAGTAGGGCACGCAGATCAAATCCCCGGAGCCGGCCTGGGGCGACAGGTTCATAGATGCTCGCTCCAGCTGCCTTCGCTTGTGCCGACGACCATGACCAGACATTCGCGGGGCCCGATATCGGATCAAGCTCGTTCAAGCCTAGTTCAAAGCCAGGGACCCATTTGATGGCAACACTTGGAAGGTCGCGTATCACGATACTCTCCGCGTCGACGAATTGGGGTCGGGGAGGCTAATCTAACCAGTCGACCGAGGAGCGCGCGCAGTCGTCGGCTTCGGCCCAAATTGCCGACGCTGAGTGCAGGAAGTGTCTTAAGCAGCCTGTCATAACCGTCCGCCGCCATGAAACGCTGATTCTGCGCGCATGGTTCTGGCGGATGTGATCATCCTGTCGGCAGCTGGATCGCCAGGAGGATCAGTGAGCGGATCATATGGGCGATCTAGTCCAGCTCCGTGCGACAACAATCGAGTTTGATGTGGGGCGAAGCCGTACATGTCCCGATAGACTTTTGAGAAATGTGACGCCGAGACGAATCCGCACGCTACAGCTATCTCTATAACAGACAGATTCGAGCTGCGAAGCAGCAAGTGCGCGCGTTCCAGACGAAGTTCCAGGTAGTAGCGGCTCGGACCGCGTCCTAGTTCACGCTTGAAGAGTCGCTCAATTTGGCGGCGTGTAAGGCCAGTCGCCGCCACCAGTCCATTTACCGACTTGGGATCGCCGATATGTGCCTCCATCTGATCGATGACTTCGATGACTGCCTTATGATTGAATCGTACGCGGGAATTTGGCGGCAAGCGTTGACGGTCCCCAACTGAGCGAACACGACAGGCGATGGCCTTCTCGCATATGCGATTTACGACGGCAGCTCCATGATCGCGTCCAACCAGATCCAGGAATGTATCAAAGGATGCGTCTGCGCCAGAGCAGGTATACAGCTCACCATCTTTCTCGAATGCGGCTTGCGTAGCTATAACGCTTGGAAATTGCTCTAGAAATAGCGGGAATTGCTCCCAGTGCACTGCGCAGCGGCGACCTTCTGCCACGCCCGCTCGAGCAAGGACTAGGGTTCCGCCACCTATGCCGATAAGGCACGCGCGACGGTTGCGGCACTCTCTGAGCCAGGCATCTAACTGGCTGTCATGGCGAGGGAGGGAACGGCCTCCACACACTATCGCGACCGGGGCTGGGTTTGATCGAAGGCGGTCACGCTCTGATCGCAATCCGACGGCTGAGCTTATGGTGATGCCGCAACTCGACACTACAGGTTGTCCGTCGCCCGAAACGACCTGCCAACTATAGACGTTTCGTCCCGTCGCTTCATTGGCCAGCGTAAGCACTTCGATCGCGGAGGAAAACGCATGCAGCGAAAAAGCCGGAAGCAGGTAAAAGTTAAACCTGCCGGTTATGGTTTCCAGGCCTTGCTTTTGGGCCTCGTTGTATCGACCCACGGAACCCCGCGCAGCGTTGAGCGCGATCGGCCGTTGCAAAATCGAATGTCCTGTCTTCACACGAATAGCCTGAGTACGTTCATTGTTGCCCGACCAAATTCTCACGCGGAATGGATAGGGCGGTGCGCCCACAGGATTGTTCGATGCCACCCAAGAACTGCGGCCCAACAAATGATGGCGGCGAGGCAACGCGACCGCGAACAGGTTCTCGTACAGCGCCGCATCTTTTCGGCGGCCGCCGGCCCAACGTCGACCGTCTCAGCCTCGACTAGTTCTCGGTCTTACAAGAGGTTTCGTTCCTCAAGTACTTTGCGAGCAACCCTGAAGCACTCTAAAGCCTGTGGCACGCCGCAATAGATGCCAACTATGTGAATCGCAGCACGGATCTCGTCCTTCGAGACACCATTGTTGATAGCGCCACGACAATGGGTCTCCCATTCGTGCATCTTCCCTAAGGCGCCGATCATGGCCAGGTTCATCAGCGACCTCGTCTTTGGATCGATTGCTTCATCTCCCCAGCCAAATCCCCAACACCAAGCCGTCATCGCTTCCTGGAAAGGACGAGTGAATTCGTCTGCCGACGCGAGATTTTTCTCAACGTACTCGGCGCCAAGTACGGCTTTTCTTTTAGACAGGCCCAAGTCAAAAAGATTTTGTTTCATTCTGTCCTCTATGTGCGAACGGGCCGGCATCACCTTTGCTCATCTTTCCAGTAGATACCCAGATCATGCCGCCGTTGGTGGAAACGCTCGATATTATTGACTGCGCCGGGCTCGGCTTCCGCTACGACAAAGGCCATGATCGTCTCGAAAAGCGCGGTAACAGCGACCGTAGAGGGGAAAAATTGCGGGGTGTTGGTGGGTATTATGAAACGCTGATCTGCCCGGACGAGGATCGGCGATGCCGGGCTGTCAGATATGCCAACCACCTTGAGGCCGTAAGAGCGGGCGACTTCGACAGCCTCGATGATCTCGCGTCGATATGGCTTAAATGTCATCGCCACCAGGATGTCGCCCTTCTCGGCGTGGACCAGTCCGTCGATAGGCAGGGACCCTTCACGCGGGATCGCGACAACGCCGCCTACGGCCATGCTCGCAAGATAGGCGAAGTTTCGGGCAATTGAGCTAGCGAAGCCTACGCCAAGCACATATGTCATTCGCGCACTCACGATAGCGTCGGCGAGCTTCTTTATCTCGGTTGCGCTCGTACCAGAAAACAGACCCTCGATATTCTCTATGGATGTGGAAGCCATCTGGCCGTAGAGGCTGGCGAGCTTGCCCCCCTTCGAAAGTGATTGAAGCCATCGCGCTCGATCCGGAAAGTCTTCGCGCCCTCGCATGACTTGTTCTCGAAAGGGCCTACGAAAATCCTCGTACCCTTCAAAGCCGAGAGCGCGGGCCATCCTAACCAAAGTATTTGGCTTGATGTCGGCCCCCTGCGCCATGTTTCTGATCGAAGTGATGCTGATCAGATTTGAGTTCTCGAGTACATAGGTAGCGGCCTTGTGCAATTCCGGTGTGAACGAGATGAGCCGCCCTCTAATCTCTTCCAGAATCGCGGCCGCGGACTTTTCGGATGGTACAGTCATTCGCTTCATGATTGACATCCATACAGTTGTTCGGTAGCGGTGTCTATAGCGGGTTTGCTGGAGAGGCTCATGAATGTACGCGATGCGCGCGTTGAAAGCACGGGTGCGCGTTCCGCAGCTTGTGGAATGGCCTAGCCTCTGAAGTACAAAGTTGCTTTCCCGCGCCGGAATGAACCGAGCTGCTGCCGCCAGACCGCTTACGCAGTTGAGCCGCCCTCCAATTGCAAACGATCGAGCTCTTGATCAGTAAGCTGAATGAATATGCCGAATCTCGATATCGCGTCGTCAATTGCCGAATGGGCCGGGAGCTATAGGGGCGATATGTCGC
>NZ_JAMYVL010000045.1:0-14703 GCF_040323955.1 Mesorhizobium sp. M0018
TGATGCCGCGCGCCTTCTCTTCGGGCGCCGCATCGATCTGGTCGTAGCGCTTGTATTCGCCAAAATACTTGGTGATCGCCGCCGTCAGCGACGTCTTGCCATGATCGACGTGACCAATCGTGCCAATGTTCACATGAGGCTTAGTGCGCTCGAATTTACCTTTTGCCATGTGATCTCTCCATTCCTGCCAGCCCGTGCGGGCCTTGAATTAAGTTACTGATGCAACTCGTTTCGAGTTACGCGTATTTCTTCTGGACTTCCTGGGCGACCGCGGTCGGGACCGGCTCGTAGTGGTCGAACTGCATCGTGTAGGCCGCGCGGCCCTGGCTCATCGAGCGAAGGTTGTCCACGTATTTGAACATGTTGGCGAGCGGCACCATCGCGTTGATGACCACAGCCACGCCACGGGCTTCCTGGCCCTGGATCTGGCCGCGACGGCCGTTCAGGTCGCCGATAACGCTGCCGACGTAATCTTCCGGCGTCACCACTTCGACCTTCATGATCGGCTCGAGCAACTGCACGCCAAGCTTGGGGGCTGCTTCACGGAAGCAGGCGCGGCCGGCGATTTCGAAGGCCAGAACCGACGAGTCCACGTCGTGGTAGGCGCCATCGATCAGCGTCGCCTTGACGCCGATCATCGGGAAGCCGGCGAACGGGCCCGAGGTCATGACGCTGTTGATGCCCTTTTCGACACCGGGGATGTATTCCTTCGGCACAGCGCCGCCGACGATCTTGGTTTCGAACTCGAATTCGCTGCTTTCCGGATTCGGCTCGAACAGGATCTTGACGCGGGCGAACTGGCCGGTACCGCCGGTCTGCTTCTTGTGCGTGTAGTCCTGCTCGTGCTTGCGGGTGATCGTCTCGCGGTAGGCCACCTGCGGCGCGCCGACATTGGCCTCGACCTTGAACTCGCGGCGCATGCGGTCGACGATGATGTCGAGGTGAAGCTCGCCCATGCCGGAAATGATCGTCTGGCCCGATTCCTCGTCAGTCTTGACGCGGAAGGACGGATCCTCGGCGGCCAGGCGGTGAAGGGCGAGACCCATCTTTTCCTGGTCGTTCTTGGTCTTCGGCTCGATGGCGATCTGGATGACCGGATCGGGGAATTCCATGCGCTCGAGGATGACCGGATGCAGCGGATCACTGAGCGTGTCGCCGGTGGTGGTGTCCTTGAGGCCAGCGAGGGCGACGATGTCGCCGGCAAACGCCTCTTCGACGTCGGCGCGCGAATTCGCATGCATCTGCAGCATGCGGCCGATGCGCTCTTTCTTGCCCTTCACGGTGTTGTCGACCGAGATGCCCTTGGTGAGCTTGCCCGAATAGATGCGGGCAAAGGTGAGCGAACCGACGAACGGGTCGTTCATGATCTTGAAGGCAAGCATCGACAGCGGCTCGTTGTCGTCGGCATGACGCTCGATCTCGGCGTCGGTCTTGGCGTCGACGCCCTTGATGGCCGGGACATCGGCCGGCGACGGCAGATATTCGACGACGGCGTCGAGCAGCGGCTGCACGCCCTTGTTCTTGAAGGCCGAGCCGCAGAACATCGGATAGAACTTCACCGCGATCGTGCCCTTGCGGATGAGCGCACGGATCTCGTCGTTGCTCGGCATCTTGCCTTCGAGGTAATTCTCGAGCGCCGTCTCGTCCATTTCGACGGCGGCCTCGATCATCTTCTCGCGGTATTCTTCGGCACGAGCCTTGAGGTCGGCAGGGATCTCGACGATGTCCCAGGCAGCGCCCAGCGTCTCGTCGCGCCAGACCAGCGCGTTCATCTCGACGAGGTCGACGACACCCTTGAACTCGGTCTCGGCGCCGATCGGCAGCTGCATGACGACGGCATGCGCACCGAGGCGCGATCCGATCATCTCGACCGAGCGGTAGAAGTCGGCGCCGATCTTGTCCATCTTGTTGCAGAAGATCATGCGCGGCACGCGATACTTGTCGGCCTGGCGCCAGACGGTCTCCGTCTGCGGCTCGACACCGGCATTGGCATCGAGCAGCGCAATGGCGCCGTCGAGCACGCGCAGCGAACGCTCGACTTCAATGGTGAAGTCGACGTGGCCGGGGGTGTCGATGATGTTGAAGCGGTGCATCTTGCCGTCGCGACCCTTCCAGAAGGTCGTGGTCGCGGCCGACGTGATGGTGATGCCGCGCTCCTGCTCCTGCTCCATCCAATCCATGGTGGCAGCGCCGTCGTGGACTTCGCCGATCTTGTGCGACTTGCCCGTGTAATAGAGGACGCGCTCGGTGGTCGTCGTCTTGCCGGCGTCGATGTGCGCCATGATACCGAAATTGCGGTAGTCTTCGATTTTATATTCGCGGGCCATGGGAGGTGCCTCTTCAGTCTCGTTCGCGCTTTACCAGCGGTAGTGCGCGAAAGCGCGGTTGGCTTCTGCCATCTTGTGGGTGTCTTCACGCTTCTTGACGGCGGTGCCGCGGTTGTTGGCCGCGTCCATCAGCTCGCCGGAGAGGCGGTCGACCATAGTGGTCTCGTTGCGGTTGCGGGCGGCGGCGATCAACCAGCGGATGGCCAATGCCTGACGGCGCTCGGGGCGCACATCGACTGGAACCTGGTAGGTGGCGCCGCCGACGCGGCGCGAACGCACTTCCACATGCGGCGCGACATTGTCGAGCGCCTGATGGAAGACGGTGACCGGCTCCTGCTTGGTCTTGGACTGAACCTGGTCGAGCGCGCCGTAGACGATGGTCTCGGCAACCGACTTCTTGCCGTCATACATGACGGCGTTCATGAACTTGGTGACGATCAGATCGCCGAACTTGGGGTCCGGATTGATCTCACGCTTTTCTGCACTGTGACGACGGGACATTTTTTCTCTGCCTCAATTCTACGCGGTGGCCTGGATCCCGGATCGTCGCTTGACGCCGCCCGGAACGACCTTGGCTACGCTTCGGTCACTTCGGACGCTTGGCGCCGTATTTCGAACGGCGCTGCTTGCGGTTCTTCACGCCTTGCGTGTCGAGCACGCCGCGGATGATGTGGTAACGGACGCCCGGAAGATCCTTGACGCGACCGCCGCGGATCATCACCACCGAGTGCTCCTGAAGGTTGTGGCCTTCGCCGGGGATGTAACCGATCACTTCAAAACCATTGGTCAGGCGGATCTTGGCCACCTTGCGCAGCGCCGAGTTCGGCTTCTTCGGCGTCGTGGTGTAGACGCGCGTGCAGACGCCCCGCTTCTGCGGGTTCTGCTGCATGGCCGGGACCTTGTTGCGCTTCACCGGCGCAATGCGCGGCTTGCGGATCAGCTGGTTGACGGTAGGCATTAAACCCTCTTGTCTCTCAATTCCGTATCTCGCCCGGTCAGGGCCGCTCAAAGCGTCACTTCCATACGCAAATTCGGGCCACAAACCGCGCCTCGCGGTCTTGCCCGAACAAATGGCAGAGGAAGCGGAAGCCGCTTCGTGCACGCCGGAAATGTCTTTTCGCTCGTAAAACGAACCCTGTTTGAGGCAAACTCCAAAGCGTGTCGCTTCGGAAGCAAGAGCCTCACATCGGTTCTGACTGGGCGGCTTCTACTCGTATGGCCACTGTCCGTCAACCCCGGAGCGGCAAATATTGCGCTGAACCCGAGGCGTGGCAGCCATGCGAAAAGCGCATGTAATTTTCTTGCGCCGTTTTTCAAGAGGAAGCCAGAAAGTGACCGGCTTGCGGCTGTTTCCAGGCCGTGCTTCGTGCGAAAAGGCGGCATGAGCAGCCCAAACCCCCTCGCCCGGAGGTACGAACCCGTGAATGACAATGAGGAGCGCCCGGTCACCATTATTACCGGCCGGGTGTGGAAGCGCAAAGGTGGCAAGCCGGAAGGCGTGCATGTGATGCTGGTCGCACCGGACGACGATTCGGCGGTGCGCCGCGCTCTCGAATCGCTTGCCGCCGAAGGTTATGCCGAGGCAGAGCTCGATCAGATCGGCGACCTGGACGGCGTGCCGGACGAGGAGCCGCATCTGTCCGCCTATCAGGGCGCGCTCGAAGGCGAAGTGTCGATCGTGACGTTCGATGTGCCGATCTGAAGAGATCTGAATCGCGGTCGATCTCACGGGCCGGCGACAAAGCCCGGCGACTTGCCCGGCACAAGTTCTCTGCTAAGAAGCGACCTCTGGCAAAACCAAGCACACTCAACCTGCGGAGCTCCCATGTCCTCTAATCCCATCAAGCTCGGCATCGTCGGCGTGGGGAAGATCGTCCGTGACCAGCATCTGCCGGCGCTGGCGAAGGACCAAGATTATCGCCTGGTTGCTGCAGCCAGCCGCCATGGCAAAGTCGAGGACATCCCGAACTTCCCGACGATCGAGGCGATGCTCGACGCAACGCCGGAGCTCGAGGCGGTGTCGCTGTGCATGCCGCCGCAGTTTCGTTACGACGCCGCGCGCTTGGCGCTGGCGGCGAAAAAGCATATTTTCCTGGAAAAGCCGCCCGGCGCCACGGTCAGCGAGGTCGAAGACCTGAAGGCGCTGGCGACAGCGAACGGCGTCTGCCTGTTCGCCAGCTGGCATTCACGCTATGCGCCGGCTGTCGAAGCTGCGCGCGCATTCCTTGGATCGACAACGATCAGGTCGGCCGCCATCAATTGGAAAGAAGACGTGCGCCGCTGGCATCCGAATCAGGAATGGATCTGGGCTCCCGGCGGCTTTGGCGTGTTCGATCCCGGCATCAACGCGCTGTCGATCGCTACCCACATCCTGCCGCCGATGTTCATCAGCTCGGCAGAACTCGATTTCCCCGAAAACCGCGCGGCCCCCATCGCCGCCCATATCGCCTTCCGTACGTCGAACGGTCTGCCGGTGACGATGGAACTCGATTGGCGTCAGACCGGCCCGCAAAGCTGGGACATCCTGGCCGATACCGAGGCAGGATCGATGGTGCTTTCTGGCGGCGGCTCAAAGCTTGCCATCGATGGCCGCGTCGTTCACGAGGAGCCGGAAGCCGAATATCCGATGCTCTACAAGCGCTTCGCCGATATCGTACGCGCCGGCACCTCCGACGTCGATCTCGCGCCCCTGCAGCACGTCGCCGACGCCTTCATGCTCGGCAAGCGCAATGTGGTGGAAGCTTTTTTCGATTGACGAGTAGGCGCCGGCCGGATCGCAGGTCTGGTCGGCGCACCGCACAAAATCAATTGACGATCGCTATTGCAAAGCCGTCATAGCCCTTAGCGCCAACAGTCTGGATCGCGGTGCCTTCCAGACGCTTGTCGCTGCCGATGAACGAGAACGCCGCGCGTGCCCCTTCGACATTGGCGTCGCGACCATCTTCATTCACCACCGCGCCGTCACGGATGACATTGTCGCAGACGATGACGGTCCCCGGCCTCGAAAGACGCATGGCCAAGGACAGATAGTGCGGGTTGTTCGGCTTGTCGGCGTCGATGAAGATGAAGTCGAACGGCCCGGCATTCTCGGCGCCTAAGGCCGCAAGCGATTGAAGCGCCGGTCCGACCCGCAGTTCCACACGGTCAGACACCCCTGCCCGTTCAAAGTTCGACCGCGCGACACTGGCGTGGTGCGGATCAAGCTCGAGCGTCACGACCTTGCCGTCCATCGGCAATGCTCGCGCCATCCAGATTGTCGAATAACCGCCCAATGTGCCGATTTCGAGTACCTTCCTCGCTCCCTGCATTCGCGCAAGAAGTGAGAGCAGCTTGCCTTGTGCCGGGGAAACGTCGATAGGCGGCAGGCCCTGATCATGGTTGGCCGCCAGAACGGCATCAAGAGCGGGATCCGCCTCGAAAAGAGCTTCGACAATGTAGTCGTCGACAGAAGCCCAAATCTTCCTGCTCATCGTTTCTTCTCCCATCCGAATGAGGAACCAAAATGCGAAAAGGGGCCACTTAGGCCCCTTTTCTATCTTCTCTTGCTTGCGCGCTTACTGCGCGGCGTTAACCATGTCGGTCAGCATCGGCTCGGCGACCTCGACGCCGGACGCCTTGCGGCGCTCGTCGATGATCAACTCGTCGCGCGAGGTGGCGATGCGCCGGATCTGGCTCATCGTACCGCCGGTACCGGCCGGGATCAGCCGGCCGACGATGACGTTTTCCTTCAGCCCCTGCAGCATGTCGGTCTTGCCGGCAACCGCAGCTTCGGTCAGCACCCTCGTCGTCTCCTGGAAGGAAGCGGCGGAGATGAAGGACGGCGTCTGCAGCGAGGCCTTGGTGATGCCGAGCAGCACCGGCTGACCTTCGGCCGGCTTCTTGCCTTCCTCGACCAGGCGCTCATTGACCTCTTCCAACTCGATCACGTCGACGTGGTCGCCCGGAATGTAGGTCGAATCGCCCTGCGTGGTGATCTCGACCTTCTGCAGCATCTGGCGAACGATCACCTCGATGTGCTTGTCGTTGATCGACACGCCCTGCAGTCGGTAGACCTCCTGGATTTCGTTGACGAGGTAGGAGGCAAGCGCCTCCACGCCCTTGATCGCCAGGATGTCGTGCGGCGCCGGATTGCCGTCGAGGATGTAGTCGCCCTTCTCGATGACGTCGCCGTCCTGGAGATGGAACGGCTTGCCCTTCGGGATCAGGTATTCGACCGGCTCAAGCGTCGAGTCATGCGGCTCGATGATGATACGGCGCTTATTCTTGTAGTCGCGGCCGAAGCGGATCGTGCCATCGATCTCGGCGATGATGGCGTGATCCTTCGGACGGCGTGCCTCGAACAGTTCGGCAACACGCGGCAGACCGCCGGTGATGTCCTTGGTCTTGGCGCTTTCCATCGGGATACGCGCCAGCACGTCGCCGGGGCGAACCTGTGCGCCCGGCTCGACCGAAAGAATGGCCTCGACCGAGAGCAGGAAGCGGGCGTCGCCGCCCTTCGACAGCTTGCCGACCTTGCCCTTGGCATCCTGGACGACGATCGCCGGCTTGAGGTCGTTGCCGCGTGGCGTCGAACGCCAGTCGATGACCTCGCGCTTGGTGATGCCGGTCGATTCGTCGGCGGTTTCCTGAACGGAAATGCCATCGACCAGATCCTCGAATGCCACCCTGCCCTCGATTTCGGTGAGGATCGGGCGGGTATAAGGATCCCACTCGGCGATACGCTGGCCGCGTTTCACCTTGTCGCCATCGTCGACGAAGATGCGCGAACCGTAGGTGACGCGGTGCGTGGCGCGTTCCTTGCCGGCTTCGTCGAGGATCAGCACCGCCATGTTGCGGCCCATGACCATCAGCTGGCCGTCGGAGTTGCGCACCACGTTGCGGTTGCGGATCTCGACCTTGCCCTCATAGGAGGCTTCAAGGAACGAGGAATCCACCACCTGCGCCGTGCCGCCCATGTGGAAGGTACGCATGGTGAGCTGGGTGCCCGGCTCGCCGATCGACTGCGCCGCGATGACGCCGACAGCCTCGCCCTGGTTGACGGGAGTGCCGCGGGCCAGATCGCGTCCGTAGCAGACCGCGCAGACGCCGACCCTGACCTCGCAGGTCAGCGCCGAACGGATGCGAACCGACTGCACGCCGGCCTTTTCGATCAGTTCCACGTCACGCTCGTCCATCAGCGTTCCGGCCTTGACCAGAACCTCGCCGGTGACCGGATGGGTGATGTCGTCGAGCGAGGTGCGGCCGAGAACGCGCTGGCCAACCGAAGCGACGACCTGACCAGCATCGACGATCGGCTGCATGGTGAGGCCCTTGTCGGTGCCGCAGTCGAGAGAGTTGACGATGCAGTCCTGCGCCACGTCGACGAGACGACGCGTCAGGTAACCCGAGTTCGCCGTCTTCAAGGCGGTGTCGGCCAGACCCTTGCGGGCGCCGTGGGTCGAGTTGAAGTACTCGAGCACGGTGAGGCCTTCCTTGAAGTTCGAGATGATCGGCGTCTCGATGATTTCACCGCTAGGCTTGGCCATCAGGCCGCGCATGCCGGCGAGCTGGCGCATCTGGGTGGGCGAGCCGCGCGCACCGGAGTGCGACATCATGTAGATCGAGTTCATCGGCTTCTGACGGCCGTTGTCCTCGAACTCGACCGCCTTGATGCGGGCCATCATTTCGTCGGCGACCTTTTCCGAGCACTTGGCCCAGGCGTCGACGACCTTGTTGTACTTCTCGCCCTGGGTGATCAGGCCGTCATTGTACTGCTGCTCGTATTCCTTGGCCAAAGCCTCGGTGTCGGACACCAGCTTGATCTTGGCGTCCGGGATCAGCATGTCGTCCTTGCCGAACGAAATGCCGGCGCGGCAGGCATGGCTAAAGCCGAGGGCCATGATGCGATCGCAGAAAATGACCGTCTCCTTCTGACCGCAATGGCGATAGACGGTGTCGATCATCTTGGAGATGTTCTTCTTGGTCATCTCCTGGTTGGCGGTCTCGTAGGGCACGTTGTGGTTCTTCGGCAGCAGCTCGCCGATGATCATGCGGCCAGGCGTGGTGTCGTAGATCTTCGACACGACCTTGCCGTCGGCGTCGACCGTGCGGAAGCGCCCCTTGATCTTGGCATGCAGCGTGACTGCCTTGGTCTCGAGCGCGTGCTGGAGTTCGCCCATGTCGGCAAACACCATGCCCTCGCCCGGCTCGTTCTGATTGACGATCGAGAGATAGTAGAGACCGAGAACCATGTCCTGCGACGGCACGATGATCGGCGCACCGGAAGCCGGGTGCAGGATGTTGTTGGTCGACATCATCAGCACGCGGGCTTCGAGCTGCGCTTCCAGCGACAGCGGCACGTGGACCGCCATCTGGTCGCCGTCGAAATCGGCGTTGAAGGCCGTGCAGACCAGCGGGTGAAGCTGGATCGCCTTGCCTTCGATCAGGATCGGCTCGAACGCCTGGATACCGAGGCGGTGCAGCGTCGGTGCGCGGTTCAGCAGCACCGGATGCTCGCGGATGACCTCGTCGAGGATATCCCAGACCTCCGGACGCTCCTTCTCGACCAGCTTCTTCGCCTGCTTGACGGTCGAGGAGTAGCCCTTGGCGTCGAGACGGGCGTAGATGAAGGGCTTGAACAGTTCGAGCGCCATCTTCTTCGGCAGGCCGCACTGGTGGAGCTTGAGCTCCGGACCGGTAACGATGACCGAGCGGCCGGAATAGTCGACGCGCTTGCCGAGCAGGTTCTGGCGGAAGCGGCCCTGCTTGCCCTTCAGCATGTCGGACAGCGACTTCAGCGGACGCTTGTTGGCGCCGGTGATGACGCGGCCGCGGCGGCCGTTGTCGAACAGCGCATCGACGGCTTCCTGCAGCATGCGCTTTTCATTGCGCACGATGATGCCGGGCGCGCGCAGCTCGATCAGCCGCTTCAAGCGGTTGTTGCGGTTGATGACGCGGCGATAGAGGTCGTTCAGATCCGACGTGGCGAAACGGCCGCCGTCCAGCGGGACAAGCGGACGCAGGTCCGGCGGGATCACCGGAACCACCTTCATGATCATCCATTCCGGACGGTTGCCGGATTCCATGAAGTTCTCGACGACCTTGAGCCGCTTCAGGTATTTCTTCTGCTTGAGCACGGAGGTGGTCGAAGCCAGCTCAGAACGCAGGTCGCCGGCGATCTTCTCGAGGTCCATGCCGGCCAGAAGGTCGTGGATCGCCTCGGCGCCGATCATGGCGGTGAACGAATCCTCGCCATACTCGTCGACGGCCATCATGTACTCTTCCTCGCTGAGCAGCTGGTGCTCCTTCAGCGCGGTGAGGCCGGGTTCGGTAACGATGTAGTTCTCGAAGTAGAGGACCCGCTCGATGTCCTTCAGCGTCATGTCGAGCAGCGTGCCGATGCGCGACGGCAGCGACTTCAGGAACCAGATGTGGGCGACCGGTGCCGCCAGCTCGATATGGCCCATGCGCTCGCGGCGGACGCGCGACAGCGTGACTTCGACGCCGCACTTCTCGCAGATGACGCCCTTGTATTTCATGCGCTTGTACTTGCCGCACAGGCACTCATAGTCCTTGATCGGGCCAAAAATGCGCGCGCAGAACAGGCCGTCACGCTCCGGCTTGAAGGTGCGGTAGTTGATGGTCTCCGGCTTCTTGATCTCGCCGAACGACCAGGACAGAATCTTCTCAGGGCTGGCAAGCGAGATCCGGATGGAATCGAACACCTGCGCAGGCGCCTGGGGATTGAAGAGATTCATGACCTCTTGGTTCATGCCGTTCTCCTTTTCGGGGTCCTCGAAAACCCCTTGCATCTAGCGCGGGCCAAACGCCCGCCGACTTGATCGGCCATCGGCCGAGAATTTGGTGCGTCCGGTCGCGGGAAGACCGCGGCCGGACGTCTTGCTTACTCGGCCGCGTCGGGCAGCCGGATCGGGTTGTCGTCGAGCTTGGTGTTCTCCAGCTCGACATTGAGGCCGAGAGACCGCATTTCCTTGACGAGAACATTGAAGCTCTCGGGGATGCCGGCCTCGAATGTGTCGTCGCCTCTGACGATCGCCTCGTAGACCTTGGTGCGTCCGGCGACGTCATCCGACTTCACCGTCAGCATCTCCTGCAGCGTGTAGGCGGCGCCGTACGCTTCGAGCGCCCAGACCTCCATCTCGCCGAAGCGCTGGCCACCGAACTGCGCCTTGCCGCCCAGCGGCTGCTGGGTAACGAGCGAGTACGGACCGATCGAACGCGCGTGGATCTTGTCGTCCACAAGGTGGTGAAGCTTGAGCATATATATGTAACCCATCGTCACTTTGCGATCGAACGGCTCGCCGGTGCGTCCGTCATAGAGCTGCGACTGACCGCTGGTGTGCAGGCCCGCCTGCTCCAGCATGATGTTGATGTCGGCCTCGTGCGCGCCGTCGAACACCGGTGTCGCGATGGAGACGCCGCGGCGCATCTGCTCGCTGAGGCGAACGATGCTCTCGTCGTCATATTCGCGGACCGGCTCGTTGCGGTCGTTGGCCGGCATGAAGCTCTCGAGCGTCTTGCGCAGCGGCTTGATGTCGCCCGCTGTCTTGTACGCATCGATCAGATCGCCGATCTTCCTGCCCATTCCGGCGCAGGCCCAGCCCAGGTGCGTTTCCAGAATCTGGCCGACATTCATGCGCGACGGCACACCCAGCGGGTTGAGCACGATGTCGGCATGCGTGCCGTCCTCGAGGAAAGGCATGTCCTCGACCGGAACGATCCGCGACACGACACCCTTGTTGCCGTGTCGGCCGGCCATCTTGTCGCCGGGCTGCATCTTGCGCTTCACGGCCACGAAGACCTTGACCATCTTCATGACGCCCGGAGGCATTTCGTCGCCGCGCTGCACCTTCTCGACCTTGTCCATGAAGCGCTGCTCGAGCGCCTTCTTGGAATCGTCGTACTGGCCGCGCAGGGCTTCCAGTTCGCTCTGGAGCTTTTCGTTCTCCACGGCAAACTGCCACCACTGCGAACGCGGATACTCGTCGAGCGTGTCCTTCGACAGCTTCGAGCCCTTCTTGAAGCCCTTCGGCCCGGCAATCGCTTCCTTGCCGACGAGAACGTCGGAAAGACGCGAATAGACGTTGCGGTCGAGGATCGCCTGCTCGTCGTCGCGGTCCTTGGCGAGGCGTTCGATCTCCTCGCGCTCGATCGCCATGGCGCGCTCGTCCTTCTCGACGCCGTGGCGGTTGAAGACACGCACTTCGACGACGGTGCCGAAGGTTCCCGGAGGCATGCGCATCGAGGTGTCGCGCACGTCCGAGGCCTTTTCACCGAAGATGGCGCGCAGCAGCTTTTCTTCCGGCGTCATCGGGCTTTCGCCCTTCGGCGTGATCTTGCCGACCAGGATGTCGCCCGGCTGCACTTCCGCACCGATGTAGACGATGCCGGCCTCATCGAGGTTCTTCAGCGCTTCTTCCGAGACGTTGGGAATGTCGCGCGTGATCTCCTCCGGCCCCAGCTTGGTGTCGCGGGCCATGACTTCGAACTCCTCGATGTGGATCGAGGTGAAGACGTCGTCGGCGACGATGCGCTCGGACAGGAGGATGGAATCCTCGTAGTTGTAGCCGTTCCACGGCATGAACGCGACCAGCACGTTACGGCCGAGGGCCAGATCGCCGAGCTCGGTCGACGGACCGTCGGCGATGATGTCGCCCTTGTTGACCCGGTCGCCCATGCGCACCAGCGGACGCTGGTTGATGCAGGTGTTCTGGTTCGAACGCTGGAACTTCATCAGCCGGTAGATATCGACGCCGGACTTGCCGGGGTCGAGATCTTCCGTGGCGCGGATGACGATACGCGTCGCGTCCACCTGGTCGACGATGCCGCCGCGGCGGGCGCCGATGGCGGCGCCCGAGTCACGGGCGACGATCGGCTCCATGCCGGTGCCGACGAACGGCGCTTCGGCGCGCACCAGCGGCACGGCCTGACGCTGCATGTTCGAGCCCATCAGCGCACGGTTGGCGTCATCGTTCTCCAGGAACGGGATCAGGGCCGCGGCCACCGACACCATCTGCTTCGGCGACACGTCCATGAGATCGACGTTTTCGCGCGGCGCCATCATCACTTCGCCGGCGTTGCGGCAAATGACGAATTCGTCGACGAAATGACCATTCTTGTCGAGCTCGGCATTGGCCTGCGCGACGTGGTGCTTGGCCTCTTCCATAGCCGAGAGGTAAACGACCTCATTGGTCAGCTTGCCGTTGACGATCTTGCGGTACGGGCTCTCGATGAAGCCGTATTTGTTGACGCGCGCGAAGGTCGCAAGCGAGTTGATCAGGCCGATGTTCGGGCCTTCCGGCGTCTCGATCGGGCAGATGCGGCCGTAATGCGTCGGGTGCACGTCGCGCACTTCGAAACCGGCACGCTCGCGGGTCAGACCGCCCGGTCCAAGCGCCGAAAGACGGCGCTTGTGGGTGATCTCCGAAAGCGGGTTGGTCTGATCCATAAACTGCGACAGCTGCGAGGAACCGAAGAACTCGCGCACGGCGGCAGCCGCCGGCTTGGCGTTGATCAGGTCCTGCGGCATCACCGTATCGATCTCGATCGAGGACATGCGTTCCTTGATCGCGCGCTCCATGCGCAGCAGGCCGACGCGGTACTGGTTCTCCATCAGCTCGCCGACCGAGCGCACGCGGCGGTTGCCGAGATTGTCGATGTCGTCGATCTCGCCCTTGCCGTCGCGCAGTTCGACCAGCGTCTTGACCACGGCCAGGATGTCGTCCTTGCGCAGCACGCGCACGGTATCCTCGGCCTTGAGCTCGAGCCGCATGTTCATCTTGACGCGGCCAACGGCCGACAGATCATAGCGCTCGCTGTCGAAGAACAGCGAGTTGAACATGGCTTCAGCGGTTTCCAGCGTCGGCGGCTCGCCGGGGCGCATGACGCGGTAGATGTCGAACAGCGCGTCCTGGCGGCTCTCGTTCTTGTCGACGTTGAGCGTGTTGCGGATGTAGGCGCCGACGTTGACGTGGTCGATGTCGAGGACCTTGATCTCATCCTCACCGGTGCCAAGCAGCACTTTCAGCGTCTTTTCGTCGATCTCGTCACCGGCTTCGAGGAAGATCTCGCCGGTCGCGTAGTTGACAATATCCTCGGCAAGGTAGTTGCCGAGCAGATCCTCGTCGGTCGCCTTGATCGCCTTGAGACCCTTTTCGCCAAGCGCCCTGGCCTGGCGGGCGGTGATCTTCTTGCCGGCCTCGACGACGACTTCGCCGGTGTCGGCGTCGACCAGGTCACCAACGGCCTTGAGGCCGCGGAAACGGTCGACGTTGAACGGGATGCGCCAGTGGTCGCCGGCGCGCTTGTAGGTAATCTTGTTGTAGAAGGTCGACAGGATCTCTTCGCCGTCCATGCCGAGCGCCATCAGCAGCGACGTCACCGGAATCTTGCGGCGGCGATCGATGCGGGCATGCACGACGTCCTTGCTGTCGAACTCGATGTCGAGCCACGAACCGCGATAGGGAATGACGCGCGCGGCAAACAGGAGCTTGCCGGACGAGTGCGACTTGCCCTTGTCATGGTCGAAGAAGACGCCCGGCGAACGGTGCATCTGCGAGACGATGACGCGCTCGGTGCCGTTGACGATGAAGGTGCCGTTCAAGGTCATGAGCGGCATGTCGCCCATGTAGACGTCCTGCTCCTTGATGTCCTTGATCGACTTGGCGCCGGTATCCTCGTCGATATCGAACACGATGAGGCGCAGCGTCACCTTGAGCGGCGCCGCATAGGTCAGGTCGCGCTGACGGCATTCGTCAACGTCGAATTTCGGTCCCTCGAACTCATACTTCACAAATTCCAGCATCGAGGAGCCGGAAAAATCGGAAATCGGGAAGACCGACTTGAAAACTGCCTGCAGTCCCTCGTCAGGACGCCCACCCTTGGGCTCCTCCACCATCAGGAACTGGTCATAGGATGCTTTCTGAACCTCGATCAGGTTCGGCATCTCCGCAACTTCCGGGATCTTTCCGAAAAACTTGCGTACGCGTCTGCGGCCATTGAAAGTCTGGGTCTGGGCCATCGTCGCTCCTTAGCTCAATTCTCGGGACGAGCCTCGCCGCGGCTCGCCTTGCATCTCGGGCCACCTTGGCGGCCCTGCCTTGTTGCCCGCCGCCTGTCGGCGGCTTCTTGTCTTTTCACCCGGCGCCAATTGGCGGCGGGCCAGAAACGGGAGAAAACCCGTTTCCTGAAGGCCGGTTTGCGGCCCTCAGGAAAGAGGTTTTCGCACTCTTCGCGTTACGCAGCCTCCCTTCGACGCGAAAGGAGTGGCGGGCGGCGCGCCCCCGGCCGCCGGGAATGAACCCGTACGTCAGGTTGCCCATGGGGGCCGCGGGGTGCACCGGGGGCGGGGAGATGGACGCGGGGGGCGTGGGTACCG
>NZ_JAMYVL010000046.1:0-13754 GCF_040323955.1 Mesorhizobium sp. M0018
AGGCCTTGCTGTCGGCCTCGTCGTCGAAGGCCGAGTACACCCTGCCCTTCTCGCCGTCCCTGGTGACGCCGTCGCGCTGGAGATAGCGCAGATGCGCATCGACGGCCTTGCTCGTCGTCATGAACTTGTGGCCGCGCCCGCTCGCCTTGCCGCGCCCCGGCAGCTTGACGACGCGCGCCTTTACCACGACGCGGCGGGAGCGAAAGCGGACGCCATTGCCGTCCTGCTTCCACCCGCCACCATCCCTTGGCAACCCTGCCGCCAGCTTGCCGCCGCGGCCGCGGGCATTGAAGCGGCCACTTCCCTTTCCGCCGCCGCTGCTTGCGCCGATGCGGTTGGGATCGCCGCCCTGCTTCCGGATGGCAATCTCGACCTGGCGTACGAAGGGCAGCGTCCGTGAATTGACCGGCGCGCCACCATGCCGCATCCGGCCGGTGCGAACCTCGAATCTGTCGCTGTCACGAGCTGCCATGACGACAGCATCGGGAGTCGGATTTGGTGCTTCAAGATGGCCGGAGCGCAGAGCGTGCTACGGCGCGCAAAGACTTGCTGCGGCGAAGAATGGCGGATCGCACATCGCTGCGGCACGATAGTTTTGCGTTTCGGATCAACAGCATAGCCATAGCCTGTCAGCCCCGCACCTCACGTCATTCTGCCTGAGGTCGGCACGGGCAGGAAAAACAATGTGCAGACAAGCACTTACGAGCGAAGCGAGGCGAGCGCCAGCTCGCTTTATCTTGCTGTCCCTCTCCGCACTCTGTAACCGTCCGGATCCTGCACACCTAGTGCAATCTCGCAACGTGTGGGGTTCCTTCTTATCGAGGAGGATCTTCGGCGGTGCCTCGTCGTTCCTGGGACAAGGCCGACAACTCGTACTGGTCGACGCATGTCGCGACCTGGTATCGGGGGCCGTTTTGAGGTGGAGGAATATTGCCGCCGGCGCAAGCTTTCGATGACGACTTTCAAGCTGTGGGTGCGTCATCCGGTGAGCGCGGAAGATCGGCGCAAACGTGCGGAATATCTGCGGAAATTGCGCGGGGAAAGCCGCAAAAGCGGGGCAAGAAAGGGCCGCCGAAGCGACGCAAGAGCCCGCGCCGCTACTGCTACAGCGTGCGTACGGACACGATCCGATTTGCTCTGCAGGCGTTCTGGGGCATGCATGTGGAGGCGATGAACTGGAGCGGATTGGGGCCTGCCGAATATGCCGTGGCGCTCGGGCTTTCGCCCCCATGCGCTGCGCAAATGGCGCGCTCGTCTTGAGGAATTCGAATTCGAACTGGACTGGCGATCTCTGTTGCATCCGAGTGCCCGGGCTCAATTAAGCAGCGCTGATTGCGTGCGGCGCCAATCGCTTGAGACTGCGGGTTGACGGGCGGTCGGACCGGCGCCGCTTCAGCGACGCGCAGAAGCAGGCGATTGTGCAGGAGACGGAGAAGCCTGGTGTCAGTGGCGGAGGTTGCCGCCGCCATGGAGTCGCCACCAGCACGGCCTTCCGCTGGCGTGTCGAGTTTCGGCCTGACCGCTCGCAAGACGCCGCAATTGGCAACTGTTGCGCTCATCCATGGGGCGAAAAAACGAACGCCGGCGACGGCTCCCCTGTGCAATCTCGTGCGGCCGCCGGACGGCATGGTGGCAGTCCGACTGGACAACGGGCGGCGCGTCTTTGCGTCCGTCGGCAGCAATGCGGATGCAGTCAAGCGGCATCTCGCGGTAAGGGAGAACGCATCATGATCGTCGTTGCGGCGGGTGTGAAGATGCATCTGGCGCTCGGTCATACCGACCGTCAAGAGGCTCGACGGGCTCGCCATACTGATCCAGGAGCAGCTGAAAGATGGATCCCTTCTCGGATTCCGAGCGCAATGGACCCCGACCACATCGAACGCGATATCAGCGAAGGCGCGAACATCACTCCGCGCCGTAGCGAACCCGGAAAAGCGCAACCAAAGCGCGGGCCGCTGCCCGATCATCCGCCGCGCGTTGTTGCGGCGGCACCCTGCCCAGCATCTGCGAGAGCATTAGCGAGATCCTCGACTATACCCAGGCGCGGTTTAGATGTAGCGCCACGCCGCCCGAAATGTGCCTGCCGGACCCGTTGGCCCGAACAGGTTCAGGCAACTTGAACGTCGCCGACGCGTTCCAGATGAATTGCGCCCGAAGCTCCAATTCACCGCCGCCGCCGCGAGGAGGACCGCGCCGCCAAGTGCCGAGAGGATAAAGATTGTACGCGCATGTTCATCGCTCGATCTGCGGTGCAGCAGCTTTCACCGGTTTATCAGCAACTCTGTCCGCAGCCGGGCAGAACGATGGAAGCGAAAGCTTGCCGGCTTGATATTTGCGACGAATGAGGTTTGTTGCGGAACAACGAATTATTTGCCTGATTGGCAATAAACAGCCCATCCGTTTCAACGCGCGCTATTAGAGCCGTCAGACAAGAGGAAAACTCGATGACCGTTTCTCCAGACCCAAGCGACCAGGCTGATCTCGTATCAATCACCGCCGACATCGTTTCCGCCTACGTTTCGAACAATCCGCTGCCGGTCGGCGAGTTGTCGAAGTTGATCGGGGATGTCTATGTCGCTTTGCAAGGGATCGGCAGACCTGTGGCTGCGACCGCAGCCAAGCTGGAGCCGGCGGTGTCGATCAAGAAGTCAGTGTCACCTGATTTCATCATATGCCTGGAAGACGGGAAAAAGTTCAAATCCTTGAAGCGGCATATCGGAACGCATTACAATCTGAGTCCGGACGAATACCGGCAGAAATGGAACCTGCCCTCCGACTATCCGATGGTAGCGCCGAACTACGCGGCCACCCGCTCGGCCCTGGCGAAATCAATAGGCCTGGGACGCAAGGCGGCAGCGCCAGAAACAGCTGCGGCAGAAAAACCAAAACGAGCTGCTCGCGCGGCAGCAGCGACAACAGCCGCAAGGGCAGTCAAGTCGCCGGTGAAGAAGGCGCGCAAGACACCCGTCAAAGCATAGCGTGCTGCACCAGATAGAGGTCAGTGGCGAACCTGAACATGGCGAAGCCCCGCCTTGCGCGGGGCTTTGTGTTAGCTCAGATCACTCGCCGGCGCGGCGGGACCAGATGAGCGAGAACTCGCCCTCGGTCTCGACCAGGCTCGCATAGATCGGAGCGGGGAAGCTCGGATCGTCGAGCTTGACCGAGTGATAGTCGCGGCCCTCGCGCGAGGTCTTCTTCCATGCCGCCCCGAACTCGATGGCGCCGGCGAAAATGCGGAAGTCCGGACCTTTTTCATTGTCGCCTTCGGCTGGCGTGAACGTCACCGACTTGACGTTGAGGTTCAGGGTTTTGACTGAGCCGGAGAAGCCGTTCGCGGTGCGGGAGAATGTGCCGATCGTCGCCATTGTGATGGTTCCTTCTGTTTCTCGGGCCGCGCCTATCGCGGCCTCGATGGTGGTCTTGAGACCGGGGACGATCGGGCCGCACCCAAAGTGGCTGAAACGAAGTGGAAGACGGCGCCGCGAGACTTTCTTGGGCCGCGAGGAATGGACGCAAACCGGGGTCCCCGCCAGGTGTGCCGGGTGGGGTGGTACGGCCAGGGGAAGAAAACGAAGCGCCGTCGTTGCGGGAAGACGATCGAGGTTGAGCCAAGCGAAAACGGTCTTCGGTCAGACCCAATCCATTCGAGGGCGCCATGGGCGTAGCTAGGATGGACAGACAGTCACAACGGCGACCGCGATCAGTCACCCGCTTCCCAGCCCTGTCATGAGCGCTTTGGCGGTCAATACAGCTAACCCACACCTCAACCATGAGAATGATGATGCCGCTCCAGGTACCCGCGCCAAGATGGCCGGCGAGCGGAGCTGGGCCGCGCCGTGAAGCTGGGCGGACCGGATCAGTTCAGTTCAGTTCAGGAGGTGGGTGACGCGCTCCATTGCGAGTGGGCGGCCACGCTCTGGTACAGATTGTATTTGTGCGAGCGATGGCCAAAGCCATTTCTCCATCGGCGGCTCATTTGCCTTATGCTTCGTCAATGATCCGAAATCCGCGTTCCAGACTGCAATCCTATGCTGCTTGACCCTATATTGATCAGCGATCTTGCCCCAAGGCATCCATTCCAAACGGCACAACGCGCCACTTGCTGACGCAGTGCGCCGATGTACGAACGTCTCGATATTTTGGGGCCGACAGCGGAATGGCGGCTTTTGGCGTCCGAAGAACGATAGCGGACGTTCAGCGGGTGGGTCCGGCCGCAGCAAACTTGAACTGGCCATTCGCAACCCCGTAAACAGTCTCCATGACAGCGAGGCGCTGGCGGGACGTTCGGCGTAGCAAGTTTTGCGCTCGCTACCTACGCAAATTGGGCGTATCGTGGCATATCGTCTGTTGCTAATAAATGAGCCGGCGACTGAGAGCGCAAGACTCTCGCATCGGACTAGGCGCGCTAGGTTCCACAACTACTCGTCGCGCTCACCAGACCATCTGCCTCTGCTGAAACCTCTTTTCCTCGGTTCCGGCCAGTATTGCTTTTGCCAATCGGAAGAGGAGCGTTCTGATGCAGATCATCCAAACCCGCCGCCGGTTCCTAGCCGGCGCTGCAATGGCAGGCGCTGCCGGTATCGTCGGTGTTCCAGGGTCACTCCACGCGGAACCGCCGTTGGAAACGACCACGGTTCGTCTGCCGCTGTGGGTCGGTAGTTCCTACTGTTGGGCAGGTGCGTACATCGCCGGAGAACTGATGCGCGCCGAGGGTCTTACCGATGTCCGCTACATAGAAGGCGACAGAAGCGTCAACCAATCGGTATGGATCGCACGCGGTGAGACCGATTTCTCCGTGAACTTTGCGCCGAACCAGGTCGCGTCGATCGCCGCCGGCGTGCCGATCAAGGTGCTGACCGGCTTGCACTCGGGATGCCTCGAACTGATCGCCAAGGAGAGCATTCGCAGCGTCACGGATCTGCGGGGCAAGAGAGTGGGCGTGAACGGTTTCAACAACTCGCGGCACGTGTGGCTGTCCCTCATGTCCGCTTATGTCGGACTCGATCCAGTGAACGATATCCAATGGGTCTTGACTAACGACGTCAAGCCGACGGAACTCTTCGTCGAAGGGAAGATCGACGCATTCCTCGGGACGCCGCCCCAGCCGCAGGAGCTGCGCGCCAAGAAGATCGGCCACACGATCCTCAACAATGCCGTCGACCGCCCGTGGTCGCAGTATTTCTGCTGCATGATCTCGGCCACGACGGACTATGTGACAAGATACCCGGTGGCGACCAAGCGGGTCTTGCGATCCATCCTCAAGGCCGCCGACCTCTGCGTGTCAGATCCCGAAAGTGTGGCCCAGCAGATGGTCGATCGCGATTTTGAGACCAGCTATGACTACGCGCTCCAAACTCTGAAGGACATTCGGTACGACCGCTGGCGGGAATTCGATCCCGAAGACTCCTTGCGGTTCTACGCACTGCGCATGCAGGAGACCGGCATGATCAGGTCCAGCCCACAACAGATCATCGCCAACGGAACGGACTGGCGCTTCCTCGACGAGTTGAAGCGTGAGCTGAAAACCTGATCCCATCTGGTCTCGAGGGGAGACGTAGACATGCAAATCATTCAGAGCCGCAGGCGCTTCCTGGCCGGCCTGACGGCTGCCGGCACCGCAAGCCTCGTCGGCGCTCCAACTCGAGTTCTTGCCGAGCCAGGGCCGGAGACCACACGCATTCGCTTGGCCAAGATCCCTAGCATCTGCGTGGCGCCACAGTATGTTGTAGAGGACCTGCTGCGCGCTGAGGGCTTCACCGAGGTTGCCTATGTCGCGGCAGGCCCCGGTGCGGCCACGGCCTCCGCGGTGGCGAATGGCGAGATCGACTTTAGCCTCAACTTCGTGACAAATTCGATCGTCGCCTTGGACTCCGGTGCGCGGCTCACTCTGCTCGGGGGCGTCCATCCCGGTTGCTTCGAGCTGTTTGCCAAGCACGGGATCGACAGCGTCGTCGATCTGAAAGGCCGGAACGTCGGCGTCCAGGGGCTCGGTTCGGGGCCGCATCTGTTCCTCGCCAGCATCGCCGCCTATGTCGGGCTCGATCCGGCGCGCGACATCAACTGGGTGGTGGACCCGGCGGTCAAGCCCAAGGAGCTGTTCGCGCGGGGCGAAATCGATGCATTCCTGGGCTTTCCGCCGGACCCGCAGGAATTGCGGCGCAGCAAGGTCGGGCACGTGATCGTCAACAGCACAGTGGACCGACCTTGGTCGCAATATTTTTGCTGCATGCTGTCCGGCAACAGCGATTTTGTGGCCGCGCATCCGGTTGCTACCAAGCGGGTGCTGCGCGCCATCCTCAAGGCCGCGGATCTATGCACCGCCGCGCCGGCCTTGGTTGCCGAGCGCTTGGTCGCGGGCGGATTCGCCAGCCGCTACGATGACGCGTTCGCAGCGATCAGCGAGTTGCCCTACCGGAAATGGCGGGACTACGATTCAACTGACACCGTCCGCTTCTATGCGCTGCGGCTGAAGGAAATCGGTTTGATCGGGTCCACACCCGACAGGATCATCGCCAACGGAACAGACTGGCGCTTCCTCAATGAGCTAAAGCGAGAGCTGAAGACGTAGACCTATCGCCAATACGCGTTGCCTTTTCAAGGGAAGGAGAGACTCGTGCAGATTGTCCAGAACCGTCGCCGTTTCCTTACAGGCCTGTCTGCGCTCGCAGCCGCGGGTCTTGCAAAGGGCCGCAACGCGGCCGCCGCCGAAGCGGCACCTGAAACCACGACCGCCCGCTTTGCGGCGGCGCCTGGTATCTGCATCGCTCCGCAGTACGTCGCCGAGGATCTGATCCGCGCAGAGGGGTTCTCAGATTTCGGCTTCGTGGCCGCCGAGGCCGGTATCGCCCAGACCGAGATGCTGGCGCGCGGGGACATCGACTTCGGCATTGACTTTGCCACGGCCCTAATCATTCCGGTCGACACTGGCGCACCGATCAAGGTGATCTCCGGAGTGCATGTCGGCTGCTACGAGTTGTTCGGACGCGAGGACATCAAGAGCATCGCGGATCTCAAGGGCCGCAAGGTCGGCGTCGGCGGCAATCTATCGTCGGATCCACATATCTTCGTCAGCGCCATGGCGACCTATGTCGGCCTCGATCCGCAACGCGACATCGAATGGATCGTCGGCGAGGCAAAGCCGGCCGAGCTCTTCGCCGATGGCAAGGTCGACGCCTTCCTGGCTTTTCCGCCTGAGGCTCAAGACCTCCGCGCCCGCAAAGTCGGCCACGTCATCCTCGACAGTTCCAAGGACCGACCGTGGTCGCAATATTACTGCTGCATGCTGGCGGTCAACGCCGCGTATGCCGAGAAAAATCCAGCCGCCACCAAGCGGGTCATCCGGGCGATCATCAAATCGGCCGACATCTGCGCGGCTGAACCGGAACGGGTGGCACGCCTTCTGGTGGATCGCGGACACACGGAACAATACGACTACGCTGTGCAGTCGCTCCGCGAGCTCCCATACTCTAATTGGCGCGACTTCGATCCCGAGGACACGATGAGGTTCTTCTCGCTGCGGCTGCATGAAGCTGGGATTGTCAAGTCGAGCCCAAACGAGATCATCGCGAACGGCACGGATTGGCGCTTTTTCAACGAGGTCAAGCGCGAGTTGAAAGGCTGAGTCTGCTCGTGCCGAGGGGAGAGGAGACGTGACATGGAGATTGTCCAGCGCCGCCGCCACTTCATGATGGGCCTGTCGGCGGTCGGCGCCGCGGTCCTCGTCAAAGTGCCGACATTGGCTCATGCCGAGCCGGCGCCAGAGACCACGACAGTGCGTTTGCCAAGGACGTTCCGCGCCCTTTGCGAAGCACCCAAGAATATCGCCGGGGAGCTATTGCGCGCCGAAGGGTTCACCGATGTACGCTACATAGACTTGGCCGTCGACTCCGATCCGTTCGCGATGCTCGCAAACGGCGAACTGGATTTCGCCACCGACTTTCCGCCAGCGCACATCATGGCGATCGAAGCCGGCATGCCGATAAAGGTGGTCACCGGCCTGCACTCCGGCTGCCTCGAACTGATCGTCAACGAAAGCATTAACAGCATCTCCGACCTCAAGGGCAAGAGGGTGGGCGTGTTCGCGCTGACGTCAGCTCCGCACGTGCTCGTGACCCTCATGGCCGCCTATGTCGGTCTCGATCCCGCCACCGATCTCAAGTGGGTCGCGAACCCGGACGTCAGCTCGATGCAACTCTTTAACGAAGGAAAGGTCGATGCCTTTCTGGCGGTGCCACCCGAGCCGCAGGAGCAGCGCGTCCGGAAGGTCGGCCACACGATCCTTAATACGACCGTCGACCGGCCATGGTCGCAACACTACTGCTGCATGCTTGCCGGCCGCGCGGACTATGTCGACAGACACCCGGTGGCGACCAAACGCGTGCTGCGAGCCATCCTCAAGGGCGCCGACATCTGCGTGTCGGATCCGCAACTGGCTGCGCAACTATCGGTCGACGGCAAGTTCACCGATCGATACGACTATGCATTGGAGGGCTTGCGCGGAGCGCGCTACGACGTGTGGCGGGAGTTCGACCCCGAAGACACGATGCGCTTCTACGCACTGCGGATGAACGAAGTCGGCTTCATTGAGGCCGGCCCTAGCAAGATTATCGCCAACGGCACGGATTGGCGCCTCCTCAACGAGATCAAGCGCGAGATGAAAACGTGAGCGAGTGGCCGGCGCGCATCTTGGTGCTGGCGCTGATGGCCGGGCCGGCACACGCGCACGACGCGCGGCACGACGAGCGCCTGCCGACGATCGGACAGGCGCCGGACTTTACCTTGGTATCGCAGGATAGTGTGCGCGTGTCGCTGCACGACTTTCGCGGCAAGGTGGTCGCCGTCTCATTCATCTATACGCACTGTACCGACGTCTGCCCCATGCTGACCGCCCATATGGCCAGCGTGCAGGAGGAGTTGGGTAATGCGTTCGGACCCCAAATCGCCTTCGTTTCGATCACCGTCGACCCGGAGCGCGACACGCCCGATGTTTTGAAGGAATATGCACAGAATTTTGGCGCCGATCTGAAGGGCTGGTCGTTTCTTACCGGTGATCCGGCGATTGTCCATGAGGTTGGACGGAAATACGGCGTCATCGCGAAGAAAACGGTGGACGGAGATGTCGACCATACCTTGCTGACGTCGCTCGTAGACCCCAATGGCATCTTGCGAGTACAGTATCTTGGCGTCCGGTTCGACTTGGAGGAGTTCCGGGATGACCTTGTCAGCCTCTTGGACGAATCCAAATAGCATAACGAACCGGCTCGTTGGCTGGGTTGCCCGGCTGCCGGCGCGCGTCCAGACCAAGCTCTTGATCGCGTTCCTGTCGATCGTCGGCCTGCTGATCGTGCTCGGGGCCGTCGGGTTGCAGGTGCTGAGTGGGGTCAACGATCAGACCAACGAGCTGATCAAGCTGCAGCGCAGGATCGCGGCCTATCGCCAGGTGCAGCACGATACGACCACCCAGCTCTACGGCATCTCCACCGCCCTGTTGCTTCAGGACAACCGGATGCTGGATGGGGCGCTGCGCCAGCTCAACCAGTTTGGCTATGACCTCGACCGCATGGAGTTCGTCGCCAAAGCCGAAGTGGAAGTGCTTGGCCAGGTCAGGCAAGAGTACGAACGGCTGACGGCCGGGGTGACGCACGTGGCAGAGCTCGTCCGCGCCGGTCGCACGGACGAAGCGCGCAAGGTTCAGCTGGACGAGATCATGCCGTCGGCCGACCGCCTCGAGCGGCTGACAGACCAGCTGGTCAACATGGCCGAAGCCGACATGGTGGCGGCCATCGAAGCGAGCGAGGGTGCGTACGGCACGTCCAGACTGATCGTAGTCTCGTTTGCGGTGGGCAGCATCCTGCTCGCGCTTGCGCTTGGCTACATCATCTCCTGGTCGTTGATCGAACCGGTCAAGAAGATCGAGACGCGTCTCAGTCAGATAGCGGCCGGCGACTTCGCCCAACACGTTGCCGTCGCCAATCGCGACGAACTTGGAGTGCTCGCCGCTAACGTCAACCAGACCTCCGACCAGCTGGGGCGCTTGTATCAGGAGATTGAGACGCGCACCCAGCAGCTCGATGAAGCCCTTCAGCAGCAGACAGCCACTGCAGACGTTCTGAAGGTCATCAGCCGCTCTACCTTCGATCTGCAGGTTGTGCTCGATACGTTGGTGGAATCGGCTGTCAGGCTCTGCCGTGCCGACAAGGGTGGTATCGTGCAGTTGTTGGATGGCGTATTCCGCTATGTGTCGACGCATGGCTACCCGCCCAGTTTCAGCGCCTATGTCGACGCCAATCCACTTCCAGCGCTTGCCGCAGGCCGGGGCTCCGCCGTGGGGCGCGTAATCGAAGAACGGCGGATGGTGCAAATCGAAGACGTGACCGCTGATCCGGACTACCGCGTTGCCCTGATCGCTGAGGCCGGCGGATTCCGCACCGTCCTCGCTGCTCCGCTGTTACGGGAAGGTGATCTCGTTGGCGTATTCGTCATGACGAGGGTTGAGCCGCAATCTTTCAATCCCAAGGAGATCGCGCTCGTCGAGACATTCGCCGACCAGGCGGTGATCGCCATCGAGAATGCGCGGCTCTTCGAGGCGGTGCAGTCACGAACGCGCGAGCTTGCCGCGTCTGTTGGTGAGCTCGAGGCGCTTGGTGAGGTGAGCAAGGCGGTCAATTCGACGCTGGATCTCGACACGGTGCTGAAAACAATCGTCGCCAAAGCGGTCCAGTTGTCGGAGACGGATGCTGGCACCATCTACGTGTTCAGCAGCACGCGGCAGCAATTCCGTCCGCGCGCAAACTTCGGTATGAGCGATGAGCTTATCGCCGCAGTCTCACACCAGACGATCGGGCTGGCCGACATGGGGATCGGCGACGCACCCGGGCGCTGCATGCCGGTGCAGTTTCCCGACCTCGGCCAGGAGACCTCATCCTTCCTTGTAAGAAAGACGATCGTCGATGCCGGATATCGCGGTATCCTGATCGTTCCGCTGCTGAGGCCCAACAAGATCGTCGGTGCACTGGTCGTCAGGCGCCACAAGCCAGGTGCCTTCCATGAGCAAGTCGTCCACCTGCTGGAGACCTTCGCAGCCCAATCGGTGCTCGCGATCCAGAATGCCATGCTGTTCCGCGAGATCGAGGAGAAAGGCCGGGAGCTGGAGACCGCCAGCCGCCACAAGTCCCAGTTCCTCGCGAATATGAGCCACGAGCTCAGGACACCGCTCAATTCGGTCTTGGGCTTCACAGAACTGCTGGTCGACGGCATCTACGGCGAACTCCCGGACAAGGCGAAGACGACCGTCGCGCGCGTGCAGGCAAACGGCCGCCACCTCCTCGGGCTCATCAACGACGTACTCGACCTTTCGAAGATCGAAGCCGGCCAGCTCACGCTGGCGATCGAGGACTACTCGGTCGCGCAGGTTGTTCGATTGGCCGTTACGGCTGTCGAGCCGCTGGCACGAGCGAAGGGTCTTGAGCTTTCAACGACTGTTGCCGAGAACCTTCCAATCGGCCGCGGGGACGAACGCCGTTTGACGCAGGTCCTGCTCAATCTTGCAGGCAATGCCGTCAAGTTCACCGAAACGGGTGCGGTCGACATTCTTGCCGGCGCGGTAGACGGACATTTCGAGATCACCGTCCGGGATACGGGTCCCGGCATCGCGTCCAAGGACCAGGCTCTCATCTTCGAAGAATTCCAGCAGGTCGACAACAGCAGCACCAGGCAGAAGGGTGGCACAGGTCTCGGCCTGGCGATCACAAAGCGCATCGTCGAAATGCATGGTGGGACCATAGACGTCGAGTCCGTGCTCGGGTCAGGATCGACATTCCGGCTGAAGATACCAATCCGGGTGAATGGGGACGCGAGGGCGGCATGACCAAACGAATCCTGATGGTGGAAGACACCGAGGACAACCGCCAGATCATCCGCGATCTCATTGCCACCACCGAATACGAACTGATCGAGGCGGCGGACGGCGCCGCCGGCATCGCTGCAGCGGGAGCGCACAGGCCAGACCTGATCCTTATGGACATTCAGCTCCCGGTGATCGACGGGTATGAAGCGGCCCGCCGCATCAAGGCTGACCCAACGGTGCGGCACATCCCGATCATCGCCGTCACCTCCTACGCGCTGTCGGGTGATGAGGCGAAAGCCCTTGCTGCAGGTTGCGATGGCTACATTGCCAAGCCCTTCAGTCCGCGCGAGCTGCTCGCAATGGTTCGGCAGTTCCTTTCCTGAAGGAGACAACGTCTTGCATGATCCGCCCCGAATTCTCGCGGTCGACGATACTCCGGAAAACCTCGAGATCCTGCGCATGCGCCTCGAGGCGAATGGCTACGAAGTGGCGACCGCCGCCGATGGTGAAGAGGGGTTTGCAAAAGCTCGCGAACTCACGCCGGATCTGATCCTGCTCGACATCATGATGCCGAAGCTCGACGGTATCAGCGTGGTTCGCCTGCTCAAGCAGGACATCTCGCTGCAGGCGATTCCGGTCATCCTCGTCACCGCGAAGGCCGATACGCGTGATCTTGTCGAGGGGCTGGACGCCGGGGGTGACGACTACCTGACAAAGCCCTTCGAGCACAGGGCGCTGTTGGCGCGGGTGCGCTCGATGCTTCGCCAGAAGGCGCTTCACGATACCGTCGCAAGTCAGGCCCAACTCCTCCAGGAACAGGCCGCACAGCTTTCCAATTGGAACCGCTCGCTCGAGCAGACCCTGGCGGATCAGGTGATCGAGATCGAGCGAATGGGCCGACTCCGGCGTTTCCTGCCCGAGCAAGTCGCCGACCTGATCCTTGCGGCGGGAAATGGCGACGCGCTTCTGCAAAGTCACCGTCGCGAGGTGACCGTTGTCTTTTGCGATCTACGCGGCTTTACAGCCTTCGCCGAAACTGCCGAACCCGAGGAGGTGATGGCGGTGCTTGGCGAATATCACGCCTGTCTTGGTGAACAAATCGTCCGCCACGAGGGAACTCTTGAGCGGTTCGTGGGCGACGGTATCGTTGTGGTTTTCAACGATCCACTGCCCTGCGCCGACCATACCGAGAGAGCCGTCTGCATGGCTACGGCGATGCGTGATGCGATTGACGAGCATTCGGAGCAATGGCGCAAGCGCGATCACTTGCTCGGCTTCGGAATCGGCATCGCCCGAGGCCATGCAACCATCGGGCGGATCGGTTTCGATCAGCGCGCCGATTATGCAGTGATAGGCACAGTGTCGAACCACGCCGCCCGATTATGCGAGGAAGCCAGGCCACGCCAGATTCTCGTCAGCCAGCGGGTCGTTGGTGCCGTCGAATCCCTGGTTGAGTCCGTCGCCGTTGGCGAACTGACGCTGAAGGGCTTTCGCCGATCGATGCCTGCCTATGAAATTGTGCGGTGGATCGGTCGGCCAAGCTAGGGATCACTGTGCCTAATGAGATAGATCGGCTCCTGCGCTGAATGGGCCATACAATGATGCGGGCAGCTAGACCGATCAGCGATCGGACGGCCTTGAGCTCCATGGCCGTTGCTCCCTATTCGCCTCGCTCGGGGAAACTTCCCAACGTCAGCTCGCAAGGCACGTTACAGATACCTGGTTGGCTTCTTTCAAGCCCGGTCGCCACAAGGCGCGACAGGAGTGTCCGGAAGTCCAGCCCAACCTATGAAGAGCGCCTGGACAGATAGTGATGGGGTGGACGCCCCCTCGACGGCATCGATGTGCCAGAATGGTGGTGTTTGACAGCCACCGTAAGAGAGGGAGCGTCCACAATGGAAGTTAACAC
>NZ_JAMYVL010000047.1:0-13560 GCF_040323955.1 Mesorhizobium sp. M0018
GAATCGGTGATCGCAACGTCACCACCGTGCCATGGCCGCTCGCCCCTCAGAGCAAGCCCCGTTCTCTCTCCAAAACTTTTTGCAGAACCTTCAGCACACTATCCAAGTTGGGGGGATGTCGGGCTGTCTGTGCCGATCAGCCGCCGCGCGATCAAAGGTGGCGTCATTGAGTAAGCGTGCCAAGGTGAACGGCGGCCAGCTGGAGTTCATTCCGCCGCAGATCCCGACTCGGGTCACGGAGCCGCCCGAAGATGAGGGATGGCTTCAGGAGGTCAACCTTGACGGCTACCGAACGCAGATCATCATCGATAAAGGCGGCGTGCGTCTATACAGCAAGAACGGCCGTGACTGGGCCACGAAATACTGGCCCATCGCGCTGGCGGCCGAACTGCCATGCCGGGCTGCCATTATCGACGGCGAGGTCATTGTTCCAGGCGAGCAGGGCGCTCCCCATTGACCTGCGCAGGAAGCTGCGATCTGGCTCGAACCGAGCCGGCTGGTGTTCGTCGCGTTCGATATCCTCCATCTCGACGGTCGCAATCTAACCTCCTTGCCCCTGCTGCAGCGCAAGCAGGCGCTGTGGCAGCTCGTTGAGCACGGCCCCGGCAAGATCCAGTACAGCGAGCATTTCGAGAGCAGTGCGCTAGCGATCTTTCGGGCCATCGAGAAGGTGGGCTCGAGAGCGTAGGCGGTCAAGTCGGCCGACCGACATGCTGCGCGTTCCAGTCACCACCGCCCTGAGGCTCAAAATTGGGCCGTGTATGGACGGCTCTCCGTTGGCAAGGGTTCTATTTGAGCGCTCTGCAGTTGCTGGCTGGTGCGCCATGTGTCCGACCTGTAGGTGCGGCTCTTAATATGCCACAGGCAGGCTGATGATCGCGCCCGGCGGGCAGACCGCACACGATCCCAAGGGCAACAACGATGGGAAAGCGGCTCGGAATTTCAAACTGACCCACGACCGCTAATCTGAATCGAACCCAGCCTTCTTCCGCCGCGGACATCGGGAACGGGTCGCGTTTCGACAAAAATGTCTTGTTGGTAACGCAAATTGAAAGCAGACCCCGGTAGATCGGGCTACGGTGAAGCGAGATTGTGAGCTTGGCTAATTTGTCTTGGAGACCCGAAAATGCCACAGGCAAAGCGGATCCTGGTGACTGGAGGCGCGGGCTTTTTGGGATCGTTCTTGTGCGAGCGGCTGCTTGGTGAAGGTCACGAAGTTGCCTGTGTCGATAATTTCTTCACCGGAAGCCGAAGAAACGTCTCCAATTTGCTCGACAATCATTCCTTCGAAATCATTCGCCATGACGTGACGTTTCCACTCTACGTTGAAGTTGATGAGATCTACAATCTTGCCTGTCCTGCGAGCCCCGTTCACTACCAGTTCGATCCGGTTCAGACGACCAAGACCAGCGTCCACGGGGCGATCAACATGCTAGGGCTCGCCAAACGGGTTCGCGCGAAGATCCTTCAGGCGTCGACGTCCGAAGTTTACGGCGACCCTGACGTTCACCCGCAGACCGAGGATTATTGGGGCAGGGTAAACCCAATAGGACCCCGTTCTTGTTACGACGAGGGCAAACGATGTGCTGAAACCCTCTTTTTCGACTATCGGCGACAGCACGGTCTGCGGATCAAGATAGCGCGCATCTTCAACACATATGGCCCTAGGATGCGTCCGGACGACGGCCGCGTCATTTCCAACTTCATCGTCCAAGCCCTGCTGAACGAACCGATCACGGTGTACGGCACTGGCCAGCAGACACGTTCATTTTGCTATGTCGACGACCTCATCGACGGTCTGGTTCGCATGATGCAGACGGCTGACGATCTTACTGGTCCGATCAATCTCGGCAATCCGGTCGAATTCACGATGCTAGAACTCGCCAATCTGGTGATCGAACTTACTGGAAGCCGGTCGTCGATGAGTTTTTTGACTTTGCCCGTTGACGACCCTAGACAGCGACAGCCCGATATCGGGAGCGCCTTGCGCGAACTCAATTGGGAGCCAAGAACCGCATTGCGGGACGGCCTTGTCAAGACCATTGCCTATTTTGAAGGCCTGGTTTCGTCGGGCTATGTACGGCCGGCCGCTGCCGAATGAAGACCGTCTTGGTCACCGGCGGGGCCGGCTATATCGGATCACACTGTTGCAAGGCATTCGCCGAATCGGGTTGGTCGGTGATCACGTATGATAATCTCTCGCGCGGTTGGCGCGACGCGGTTAAATGGGGACCGATTGTCGAAGGCGACATTTCCGACGCCGAGGCCGTGTCGGCGGCTCTACGACAATATCGGCCTGATGTGGTGGCGCATTTCGCCGCCTACGCCTATGTGGGCGAGTCAGTCGAAAATCCCGGACTCTACTACCGAAACAACAGTTTCGGGTCGCTGGTGTTACTCGAGGAGATGTTGAAGGTCGGCGTGGGCAAGCTGATCTTTTCCAGCACATGCGCATCGTATGGAGTTCCGGTTCGCTCTCCGATTGACGAAACGCATCCGCAGTCGCCCATCAATCCCTATGGATGGTCGAAATTTATCATAGAACGGATGGTGGATAATCTCTCCTATGCCCATGGCCTCGACGCGGTCGTGCTCCGGTATTTCAACGCGGCCGGATGCGATCCCGACGGCGAGGTCGGCGAGCGGCATGAACCGGAAACACACGTCATACCCCTCGCTATTGAGGCGGCTGTCAGGCGGGACCGGATTTTTACCATCAATGGCATCGACTTCGATACCCGCGATGGAACCGCGGTGCGGGACTATGTCCATGTCACCGATCTCGCACGTGCTCACGTCCTGGCAGGGGAGAAGCTGCTGCGCGACAAGGGTGTCCACGTCTACAATCTCGGGACTGGAGCTGGAACGACGGTGAAGGAGCTGGTGGATGCGGTCAGCCGGGCATCGGGATCGCGCCTTCCTGCGGTTTACGGTCCGCGCAGGGCAGGTGACCCGCCAGCGCTTGTGGCCGCGGCCGACAAGGCGCAGCGGGAACTTGGCTGGGTGCCTGAGCAATCCGGAATAGACAGGATCGTCGAGACGGCGCTGGCCTGGTACCGTAGCCGATTATGACAGGTCCGCCACGCTGCCGTGGCCGAGAGAGCAGCAAAGACCGGCCGACCAGCTCTCGATTCACTGTCGGCGCCGGACGGAGTCGATGGAGAGGCTCCGGGTTTGGACGCGCGTCAGCGTTGAGGGCAACTGAAGAAAAATAGAGCAGGGCCATCATCCTTTGTCCTCAGCGTCAGAGGCACATACGATTTCGTGCTGGCGACCTTGGTATTGAGGAACAACGACGGAGGCAGGTCCTTGGCTGTTGACTCTGCCGTTCTCTATCCAAATGACGTTGCCTGCATCACGCGCCGTTTCTATGCGGTGCGTGATCAGCAAAATTGTCCTTTTGCCAAGCTGCCTGTCAATCGCACGCCGTACTTGATCCTCGAGCGCGGTATCGAGTGCGTTCATGGCCTCATCCAGGATCAGGAAGTCCGGATTGCGCAATACAGCTCGTGCCAGGCCAATGCGCTGTCGCTGGCCGCCGGAAAATCGCAGCCCCTCCTGCCCGATCCAGGTATCGTAGCGATCGGGGAGGTCTTCGACGAATGACGCGACGCCGGCACTGCGGGCAGCCACAATGATCTCTTCTTGGGACGCGTCGGCTTTGGCCATGCGGATGTTGTCTGCCACCGTGCCCTCGACGAGGTCGACGTCCTGACCCGTTACGGCGATCTTGGACAGCCAGTCGTCCCGCCTGATGTCCTGCAGCCGGGTGCCGTCAATCTTGATGTCGCCAGAGGTCGGTTCGTACAGCCGTAAGAGGAGGTTCACGATCGTCGTCTTGCCAGCGCCACTTGCGCCGATCAGCGCCGTGGTTTCTCCGGCTGGTATATCGAACGACAGGTCCGTGAGCACCGGCGCATTTTGATCATAGCCAAAGCTCACGTGCTCGAAAACGATACTCGCGTTCAAATTCCCGAGTGCGATGGTGCCTTGCGATGGATATTCCTTGTCCTCGGACTGGACCATCTCCAACACCGAGCGCAGTTGCGGCTGCATCTGCGCCAGAAACAGCAGGTTGCTCTCGAACTCCTGCGTATGCGGCTGCAGCCGATAGAGGAGGGCGACAGCGGCCAGCGTTACCTCGAAGCTGATATGCCACCACCCGGAGACCAGGACGATGGAGCCCAACATTCCCAGATAGCCGATCTCGGTCGCTGGGCCGATCCAGGACGAAAGGCGAATCAGGGACAGCGATGCGTCGCGCGCGGCCGCCGACGATTGCACGAAGCGACGCTGATGTAGCGCCTCCTGTCCGTAGGCGCGAATGGTGCGCAACGCCTGGAGTGTCATGAGCATATGCTCGCCGAGCGATTGATGGATTTTCTTCACCCGATGTCCCAGGTCCCGCGCGGGTCGCGAAAAGATGCGCAAGATCGCCGAGATCGCGATTGAGCCAAGAGCTGCGATCACCAGGATCTTCCAGGAGATCGTGAAGAGAAAGACGGCGAACACGAAAATAGAGCAGCTGTTGATGATGAGTCGGGTCACTGCACCATACGCTTGCGCCACCAGCCACGATTCGGTCCCGAGCACCTCCATCAGTTGCGATTGCTCGTGCTGTTGGATGGATCCGAACGCGACCGTGAGATATTGTTCGTGGACGAGGTTGCGCACGCGCTCGCTGATCCGTTCGCCGATGCTGGAGCTTATCAACGAATACAGCAGCGCCAGCGCTCCACGAGCGAAGATGAGTAGGAGGATCGCGAAGGCGAGCCGGGTAGGACTACCGAGCCAGGCGACTGCCAGGCCCAGCGCTCGGCCCTGAAGGCCATTTCCAGCATCCGTGATTCGGCTGGACACCAAATAGAGGAACAGCAAGATCAGGGTGATGCCGAGCGTCTCGGCCAAGGATGACAGAAAGCCAAGAGCGAGCAGAGCGGGCGTCGCCCAGCGCGGCTTGCCCACGATGCGAAGCAGGTGCGAAAGATCGCGCAACGAAGCACGGACCGCACCGCGGCGAATGCCTTCTTTCGCGGCGCTCATTCCAGTTCCCCGGTTGGGAAGCGTACGATCACCTGCGGGCGGACAGGCAGGCGGCCGCGGACCAACTTCGTCGCGGCGCGTTTGGCCAAATGCGCCCCGATCCGGGGCAAATCCACGGCGATTACCCGCATGGCGATCGCGGGATGACGGCGAAGCAGCAGTGACAGGATCGGAAGCACAAAGCGCGGGTGCCTCTGACGCAAAGTCCGCTCCAGGAGCCACGCCGAATAGAAATGCAGGCCTTCACGCAGCGTGGTTGCCGCATCCGGGTGGCGGCCGAGCATCTCGTCCACCACCAGCATCCAGGACCGCAGCATGCGGGTCATGTTGCTCGACATATTTCCCGGTAGATAGCGATATCCCACCAGCGGCTCTTCGACGACTTCGAAGTGGTAGGTTTCGGCAACGCGACAATAGAAGAGGATATCTTCACAACCCTGCGCGCCGGCCTCGCGCAGCCCAGCCTCGAAACCATCGGCGTCTATCAGGGCCTGCCGGTGTACCAAGGCTGCGCTGCCATTGCCAACGAAATTGCCGTGGAAAAGGCGCTCAAGCACATCGCCCCGCCAGTTTGGCCGATGCTGATCATCCGTTACCGCACTCTGAGCATCGATGACTCGATACCAGCAGTAGACGAGCCCCACTTTCTCGCCTGCCCGATCGAACGCGGCCAATTGCCGCTCAATCTTGGTCGGCGCCCAGAGATCGTCGGCATCGACGAATGCGATCAGATCGGATTGCGCCGCTTGCCAACCCGTATTGCGGGCGGCGGCCACGCCGGCGTTAGCCTGCCGGATCAGCCGCACGCGAGGGTCGACCTCCATGTGGTGTCGGGCGATGGTGACAGTCTGGTCGCGCGAGCCGTCGTCGACGACAATAATCTCGAGCGCGCGGTGAGACTGGGACCGAACGCTGCGGAGCGTCTCGTCGATTGTATCTTGCGCATTGTGAGCGGGGATAATGACGCTGACGAGTTTGCCGTTCATTCGAGCACCGCCTCTACCATGGCGACAAAGTCATCGAGCGAACGGTCCCCACGCACCTCGATGCGCGGAAGGTCGATTGGATCGCAATCGAGGTCCGCCGGTCCGTGTCTGCCGCCGAAGCCGATTCGATAGCCGCACTCCTTGGCCAGCCTGCCAAGCCGTCGGTCGGTGACAGAGAAGGGTGCCGCGAACGCCGCGGTTGGCCGACCGGTCCACCGCTCGACGAACATACGCGAGCGCAGCAACTCAGCGGCCAGCTCGGAGCTCGAAAGGCCATCGATGGCGCAATGCGTCGCCAGATGGCTCCCGAAGAAGGCACCTTCGCCGGCAAGGCGTCGCACGGTCTCGGCGTCCATGAGTGGTGCCGGGGGACCGCTGTCGGCATCCCATTGTGCACTTTCACCCACGAAGTCCGTTACCAGGAAGACTTCGGCCGTCAGGTCGTTGGCGCGCAGGATTGGCCAGGCATGGTCGGCAAAGTTCTGCAAGCCGTCATCGAAGGTGATGAGCACCGGACGGCCCACGAAAGGGTGACGGTTGGCAATGAACCATTCGAGCTGCTCTGACATGATCGCGTGAAAGCCATTGGCGCGCAGCCATGCCATTTGGCTGGCGAATGCGGCGGGCGCGAGCCGAAAACGGGCGAGTGCGGCCGGACCTTCATCGGAGACGCCGTGGTACATGAGAACGGGAATGCGCTGCCGCCGCTCGCTACGCGCAACCTCACCGCGCAGCGCCCGTGCCCCGCCCCAGACGATGTTTCGCGCGACGTCCGTCTCGATGGCCGCGCGGATGGGGAGGTGGTCGAGCGTCGGATCCGCCGCAAATTCTGCCGGGGACAGGCGGCGAAAACGGTCGATGCGATAGAGATCGGTCTGGATCGATCGCTCAAGAACGAGGCCTTCGGTCGCGGCCAGCGTCTCCGAAATTAGTTGCGCGCCGAATTTGTGGTCCCAATCGAAGCCTGTCCGTTCCATATTGTCACGAAGCACGAATGCGTGTGCGCTGACAAAACTGCCGCCGGGCGCCAACGCCTCGACGATCTTTGAGGCGACGCGCCGCAACTTGTCGAGATTGTCCAGGAAATAGAGCACTTCCGAGCAGATGATCAAATCCATCTCGCCCGGCAGCGTGTCCGCAAGAAAATCCAGTACCCTGAATTCGATATTCAACTGGTGTCTGCACCGCGCGCGCGCCCGCCCGACCGCTACGGCGGAGATGTCAGTTGCGGTCAAATGGCCCACGCGCGGCGCCAGCTGCCGCGTGAAGTGGCCCTCCGCGCAGGCCAGCTCAAGCGCCCGTCCGATGGGACCGGCAGGCAGAATTTCGAGCTGCCGCTCATATTTTTCCTGCTCATAGGGCGAACCGTAGTTCCAGGGATCCTCGATCGCAAAATGGCGATTCCAGAAAGATGTGCGATCATTGTCGCGCCCATCCGCGGCCCGTGCACGCCGCGGCGCTGCAAAAGGCTCTTTAGTTTCGGCGCTCGACCGAACCAGCGCCTGCGCTTCCGCGGCCAATCCCGCAAGTTTGCCGAAATGGCTGTCCTGATCAGACCGGCGTCCCGCCATGGACAACAATGCCTCGGCTGCAGACATGTTTGACTTGTCGGCACCGGCGCCCTTTTGCGGTGCATCTACAGGCGATCGCCTCGCAAGCCGCGCGACACGCTTCCAGAAGCGGGACGCCATGCGGCTATGGCCGGAGAGATTGCCTAGAAGCCGCTCAGGGGGCACGAAAGCCAGGATCAATTCAATCCAATGACGCCTTGTCACTCTCCCGAGTACACCGAACTGCACGAGAGCTTCGATCTGCCCTTCCATCATTAGGTAGACATAAAGTTGATCGATCCCTTCCGGAAGTTCGGTCGAGCCCGGATGCCGAACATCGACGCGTATCCCCAGCGTTCGCGCCAGCCTGCGCGGTGCGGCAAGATCATCGAAGTCGAGGAGCATTTGGTCAAGATGATATTGTACCCGGCGGCCTGCGGCAGGGTCGCTCCAGAGATTGCTGAGTTCAATCACCAAGTCGGTGAGGGGGCCACCGAACCTGTCCCATCTGGCGGCCAATTGCTGCGGCGCCGATAGACTTCCTACCATCAGGCCGTCGAAGACCACCTTAGCGATCTCAGGCGCCCATTCGTATCTGGCCGGGAGCGCGCGCAGGATCCGCGAGGGGATCGAGCCGCCGCCGCTGCCGCAATCCGACGCAGCGTTCCACAAGGCGAACCACGCGAGTGCTTCGCAAGCGGCGCGGCCGTCCAACGGGTTCGCTCCCTTGGCGTGCGCAGACGCTGGGTGTTTGACTCTGGGGTCGGCAGAAAAGCCGCGGGCAATCACGATCTCCGCATCTGATATCATCTGCGTCGAATTTCGGGTGAGCGAATTGGGGCTCGCCCGATAGTAGGCGAGCGGCTCGTCGACCATCACCCAACGGTTCCCGAGACGTGCGACGCGCTGCCACAAATCCCAGTCCTCGCAGGTGGCCAGCGACACATCGAAGCCGCCTAACTCGACGATCGTCGCCCGGTCGATCAGCAGCGCGTGAGTACGGATGGCGCACCGGCGCGCGAATGTTTCGAAGGGTTGGATCGCAACCTCGGGGGCGATGCTCGACGGGGTGAGTGCGCCATCGGGCATCACGCGCCGAGAACCGCAATAAGCGGCCACTGGATCGGGAGCGGTTTTCAATGCGGCCAGCATTTTGGCAAGGAAGCTGGCGTCTACCCAATCGTCGGCATCCAGGAACATTAGCCAGCGTCCGCGCGCTGACGAGATCCCCTGATTGCGCGCGCCGGCGGCGCTATGGGCAGAGGAATTCACCGTGCGAAATCGAGCATCGCGCCCAACATAACTGGCGATGATTGCGGCAGTACGATCATTCGAGTCATCGTCGACGATGATCGCCTCCCAATCAGTAATGTCTTGATTGATGAGACAATCGAGTGCTTGTGCCAGCGTCAGCTCCGCGTTCCGGGCAGGCACCACGATTGAAACCGAGGGATTGTCCGCCACGTCGTCCTTACACGCGCTTGGTTCGGAGGTAGAACAGGATTCCTGAAGCATAGCCGGCGATTTCATGCCAAATGAAACGATCCTCAGCGCTCCTGCATCCAAGCAGCCTTCTGCGGACCCTGCCGAGGTACCAGAGTGGCTTCCATTTGAAAGCCTGTTTCAAATTCGCCTTCACGCCAGTCCGCTCATGCTGGACGAGCAATGCGGCCGAGTGACCGCGCATGTAGAAATAGATCTGCTTGGCCAGGCCTTCCATAGTCCGCCTGTGGAAATGGAATGCGACGGAGGTTGGCTGGTAACGGCAGTCATATCCATTGGCAAGCAGCCGATACCAATATTCAGAGTCGCCCGAACATCCAGCCTGGCCGACGTCAAGGCGCTCGTCAAACAGCCCCGCGCGGTCAAACACGTCGCGCCGGAAGGCCATGCTTGCACCGGCACCGATTTTCCATGCCGGGAACACTTCGTGCCTGCTAGAGGCAAAGTCGGCCGCGCGGAACAATTGCGGCCTGTAGCCTTGCCCGAAGCTCCAGAACGTCTCGAAATAGCGCTGTGCTTCGGTGGCAAGTTCTGCTGGCAGTACAAGGCCTGTCACCGCGCCGGTCGAAGGCCTGTCGAACGCCGTGATCAGCTGCTCAAGCCACTGCGGGTGAAGCAGGACGTCATCGTCAGTGTAGGCGACGATTTCCGCGGATGCACGCTGGGCGCCCCGGTTGCGAGCGATGTCCAGACCAGGTCGATCCTCGCGGACGTAGATTGCGCCGGCAGCGAGTGCTACCTCGCGCGTTTCGCTACCTGTCGATGCGTTATCGACAACGATGATCTCTGCCGGCGGGACACTTTGCTGGGGAAGCGAGGAGAGGCAGCGCCGCAATTCTTTCGGCCTGTCGCGTGTGCATATGACCACGCTGGCGCTCGGCAGAACCGGTGGAGTAAGCGTTGGACCTGCAGCGGCCGTGATCGGCATAGTGCGGCACTCACCGTCGCTCCCTCTGAGCAAATGCCCGACCGGAAGCCCGCCGCGCCACAACACGATCATTCCAGAATCGCAATCCTCGGGACTGACTTGGGTATCCAAATCCACGTGGCGGATACCTGCGCAGCCATCCGGGCCAAACAGCTTGTACAGTTCTGCGCTCAACAAATTTGCGCGCCGACTCGGCATGTCGGACATCTTCACCAGCTCAATTCGCTATAGAGAGGCCGAAATTCGCTCTTGTCGTTTCGCATTCGTCTCACGCGCATCTTGAGCCATCGAGGAACCAGTCGGGCCCTGCAATATTCTTCCAGCATATTGGGCAGGCGGGAGATCGCAACGCCCGGCTCCGTCACAAAAAGCCTCCTCAGCAGCTCGCCGGCCGCGAAAAACCGTCCCTCAATGAAAGCTCTTGTGGCAAGCCAATGGATCATGTCGACCAAGTGGGCATCGAAATCGCGCCCGAATGACGGATACTTTTCACGAAATTCGGCAAGGACAATTTCACACGAGCGAAGCATCTGCATGACATCGCTTGACATGTTGAGGTTCGTCATCCGGTAGCCGACAAGGTGCTGAGGGACGAGCCGGAACTCATAAGTTTCCGCAATGTTGAGGCACATTAGAAGATCCTCGCAGCCTTGTGCGTTCCTGGCCCGCAAGGACGGATCGAACTGTCCCGCTCGCTCGAATGCGGAGCGACGTACGAGTAGCGAACTTCCGTTACCGACAAAATTTTGTCTGCATAGGCGCTGGAGTACATGACCTTCGGCGTCGGGCCGATGGCGCAGCGAGAATACTCGACCATCCTGGTCGATATGCGCGAACCAACAATAGGCCAAGCCCGCCGAAGAGCCACCTTCCTGCAAGGCGCGCAACTGTAGTGCGATCTTGGAAGGGGCCCAAAGATCGTCGGCGTCGACAAACGCCAGAAACTCCGCGCTGGTGGAAGCCGCACCGCTGTTGCGAGCGTTCGCCACGCCGCCATTCGAGTTTGCTATGAGGCGTATACGGTGATCTTTCTTGGCATATGAGGCCACGATTGATGCGCACTCGTCCGTCGATCCGTCGTCTACCACGATAATGTCCAATGCCTGGTAATTCTGACGGCAGATGCTAATCAGGGTAGAACCAATGGTTCGCTCGGCATTAAACATCGGGACCACGACGCCTACCGTGGGTTTGTCCTGGATCATCGGCGACTTCGTTTTCTCCTTAGGGTTGGCAAAAACGGCTAGCGACCATACGTGTCAGTACTCCTCTTCAAGATCGGGGCGAATTCGCGTCAAAATCAGCTCGGGCGTTCCTATTCGCCTGACTAAAGCCTGTGACCGCGACAAAATCATGTCGCCGAAAGACGCGACATCCATCGCATCTTGAGAAATACGAATTCGCCGTAGCCCTACGCCGAGACGCGCCACAGCGGCATCAAATGCGAAAACCTGATCGTGACCGCGCAGAAGCGCTACGCCTTGCAGGCGGGCGGCCGCCGTCACTCCAGGATCGCGCCGTTGCTCTGGCGCAAGGGCGCGGCGAGGTGCGGACGCGATCTCACTGACATCGCCATCCCACGATGCCATCTCTCCCGGATGTGCGAGGACGGGCTGCTCGTGAACGTCGGCTATGGCCGGTATCGAGCCGCCGCGCTGCGGCCTGACCTTCAGGCGCGCTGAACTCGCTGTAGGATGGCGCCGCTTCGATGACCTCGCCATTCCGGTCCTCGCAGACGGCGTGGATCGGACGTAAGCCGCCGAGGCGAGGGACTGCTCGGGAAGGCGGTTACGGCGGCTATCGTGCCGTCGTTCCGAATGCCGCTTCACCGTCGCGCCTTCAGGAACAATTTGATGCACGCTCCGCACCGCGCCGGGCGCGCACCGTGCAGGAAACGAAGCGGGCACGGGGGTCCTCGCGCTAGCCAGTTATCCGATCCCCCGCTCAGAAATTCCTACCAAACGTTCCTGAGCCCACCATTCCACACGAAATCGTCGGTTGATCTCTTATTAGTTCCCGACAAAATACAGAAGTTGGGTCGATACAATCATGGTTGAAGTCGAGAGAACAATGCAGAGGTCAGAAGCTGCCCGCAGTTTCCTTCGAAAGCTGCTCACTTTATCATCAGAACGAACGCTGTCGGATGAGCAAAACTTGCTTAGGGGACTTCATCGGTCCGCAAAGAGTGACCCCATGGTAACCCATTGGTTCTCCCCTCCGGTTCCCGTCAGGACTGAAGGTCCCGGCCTGACACACCACGTCAACAACGCAGTGGCAGCAGCTAATGAACTCCTGAAGTGGACCAACCGTGGCCCTCACTGGAACCTCGCGGTGCGCGTTTGCGTGACTGTTATTGCCGACGAGATGGAACCTGAGGAGGCCCGCAAGGCATTCCTGGCTGCCGCCGAGGAGGAGGGGAAGCTGATTAGGGCTGGTGGCTGACGGCCAATTACTTCAACATCCGCTCAGCCTCAGGAATTCCACCAAATGCTCCCCGACCGGAGGCTGGCTGCAGAAGACGTCGTTCGCTAAATTCCACCCATGGCAATCCTCTGGTTCTCACCCCCTGTGTACGTTAAGACGGAACATAAAGGCTTCCGCTACGCGGTCCACCACGTTCAGGCTGCGGCTGAGGAACTCGTCTTGTGGACCAAGCGTGGCTCTAGGTGGCAAGAGGCGGTGCGCGTCTGTGTGGATGCCTTGAGCGGTAAGGTGTCCCCAATGCAGGCCCGCCACGCGTTCGAGCAGGCTGCCGAGGAGGAGGGCATGCTTTTTCCTGATTAGCAGGTCGTGTGGCTCTTCGCGCGAGCCAAAGTCGATCACCAGCTCAGACATCCTTCCAAACATTCTCACCCCCTCTAATTATCCCTCAATGGCAACCCATTGGTTCGTCCCTCCGGTGTTCGTGAAGACTGAAACCGGCGACAGGCGTGGCTGCAACAATGCCAAGGCAGCCCTTGAGCAGCTCAAGACGTGGACTCGGAGAGGACCTCGCTGGCAAAAGGCGGTGACCCTCTGCCTTTCAGATCTGGAGGGCGATCCGATTGACCCTCAGGTGGTACGAAAGGCCTTCGAGGCTGCCGCTAAGGAAGCCAAGATGTATCTCCCCCCGTAGGAGAAGGTGTCATGGCAACCCGTTGGTTCTCCGCTCCGGTGTACGCTAAAACCGACCGACCTGGGGTCACCTACGGGTGCAACAATGTCGAGGGTGCCGCCGAGGAACTCATGAAGTGGACCAAGATGGGGCCTAAGTGGCGGGAGGCTGTGCAACTATGCATCGACGCCGGCGAGGACCGGGCGACACCGGAGGAGGCACGTAAATATGAACATCACGCGGCCCGTCGGATTGGTGCTGGCAAGCGAAGCGTTCTGGAGCCTTCGGGCATGTGGTGTTCAATCCCAGGGTCGATGCCGGTGAGATTGATGCGTTCCCAACTCAGCGGCGAGAAACTTCGCTGTCATGCCGGCTTGTGCTGCCGCACGACCTTCCATTCATGCCAGATCAGCACCATGACGACAGCATCGAATACGGTCAGGACAAGCAGGCCGA
>NZ_JAMYVL010000048.1:0-13122 GCF_040323955.1 Mesorhizobium sp. M0018
TAGAAATTGACACTGCAAGCTCCTCGGCTCCTTGCTTCAGTGTCAGTATGTCTCGCTCATCACCTCAAGCCGCGCCAGATGGGGTCAGCTTGGCGCTTACTGAATTTCGTTCGGGTCCAGAACTTCACTGCCGTCAGACCGAGGGGCGTGCCGGTGAGGGTGACGGCCAAGCTCGAATGCATCAGCACCCCGCACAAGGTCAGCACGTTGGGCTGCCCAGCCTTGTAGCGCCCGGCGTTGATGGTCTTGGTGAAGCCGATTTTGCCCGGCTGCGCGCGGCTGTAGATAAATTCGGTCGTGTCCTGCAGGATAAGGATCGGACCTTCGTTCGCCGCAACGCGCGCCGCAGTCGCGGCGAAATGGCCGGCGAGAACGCTGTGTTCGGTCACACGCGGGTTGTCAAAGAAGCGGTAGGCCGCCTTCGCCGCTGCCCAGTCGCCACAGGCCGCCGGGATCGGCTTGCCCGGCGCTGCTGACAGCTGATCCAGCAACCGCTGCAGGCGGCGGACCAGGCGCTTGTCGGGAAGGGCCGCCGCGCAAAGCTCTTCCTGCCAAGCGGCTTCGCTGCTGGTCTTGTCTCGCATCCGTGACGCCTCCGTGATTCGGCGTCACGGACAGAATCACAGCAGACTCATACGCGGCAATAGGCCCGCCGACGATGTGGGTAATCGAAAGCCTCGCCGGAGGCGTACGGTTGATCGGTCTGGCGTGGGTATCGGGCGGGACGTCCCAGCACGCCAGCGACTGGTTCGCCAGCCGGTCAAGCCGCAAGACAAATTCTTCCGGCCTCGGCCCTTGGTTTCTGTGGCCCTCTATCCGTTAAGCCGAGATTGTCTCAATTGGCACTGACGCCGGACAGGCTCGGGAAATTATTCTCCTGATGCAAGCGCCTCGATTGCCTGTCGATGCACCTGGTGCGATCTCCAAGCGATCATCTCCTTCCAGTCTGACCCCTGCGGATAGTAGTGCAATTTGGCAACCTGCCGAATCTGTCGGCCCCGCTCGGAATCAGCCTCTTCTGGCCGATACATGAACAACCAATGGTCGTCGCGCAGCACCGCCGTATTTAGTTTGTAAGTTCCAAATTCAAGAGCAATGTAGGTGTGCCGGCTCCCCAAGATACGCTCCCAAAATGCGTCTTGGGTCCCAGGTATGATTTCTGCGGAAGAATTCCCTACTTCGGGCGACGTTACGGACGGGCCAAAGATGCTGACGGCTCGCTCATAGCCGCTTAGTCCCGCCGACTGCTCGCATTGCAGTTCTCCATAGCCGTAAGGGCCGAGGCCGGTGTGGTAATCTACGATGATAACCTCATCGCGGGCAACTACGTTGAATTCCTTCGTTATTTCCTCGAGAGTTCGCCTGGCTTCGGTAGGCTCGGTTCCGCCGTAGAACAAGCCGCCCGGATGGGTGTACTGCCCTGATCCTCGCGCCTCCCGAAGTTTCAATTCGCCGTGTCGCGCTTGATATGCCGCGAACGCAGCCTCAGCGCGCTTCAATCCCTCCTCGGAAATGTCCGCGGGAACAAAATGCTCAGCCAACTCCTCGTACCCAGGATTCGACGGGAGCGGTTTGGAAAAGTCGACAAAATTCCGGTTGAGGTCAACTCCCTCCGCGGTAACTCGGCGATCCCAGGCAAAACCGTAGCAATTCAGCGCGTGGACGAAGAGCACCGCCGTGGAGGGTGGGAGACGCTCGTGAAATTTGGCTTGCAAGAATAGAAGTTGCGCCGCGGAACCGATGTAACCTTCTGGCCCGTGCGTGCCGGAAACCAGCACCAAGAGTTTCTTGGCGTCTGCCGGGCCGAAATATGCTGCGTCCGTGTAGAGAGCCTCACCAGAGGGTCCGTCTGTCCTGCATGGGTATGCTCGCGACGTCGGCGCTGCCGCCAGGAATTTCAGCCTCGCTTCGAAATAATTGTCAGAAAAGACGACGGAGGCTAGCTCCTTTGCGCTGTCAAGGTTCATTGTGTTCAATCTCCCTGCTGATCATTCTGCAGCACCAACTGAGGCACCCATGGGTCGATAGTACGGTCGATAGCTACCTTCATTTTCATGTCGAATGCCGGGGCCAATTCTTGCGGCGACTGACTATTCATCACTATCCTGTCGTGCCGAAAGTCAACGGCGAACCGACAGGCTAAGAACCTTTTCTAGATACTGCGAAGAACGTGCATCCGAACTATGATCGGTCGCGGAGATCGACGTCAAATTCAGTTTGCGGATCGACGCTATCTCGTTTTGAGATAAACTCAGAGCGGCCCTGACTTGTTGTGGGGAATCGCCGGCCCTGTGACCGCAACAAAGACCCGTACTTCTGCTGGAATTGAGTGGCGCGAAAAAGAGGCAGTTTAGGCTTGAATAGGATGGGCCATTCGGGTCTGGTTCTCGAGCCTGTTGACCAGATCGACGACTTTGAAGAAGCGGTCCGCTCGCCGTTGCGGATAGCCCGCGAGCCACACGACTAGGTCAACCGGCGGATCAACGCTCTGATCGAATTCTACGAAGATGCTGAGACAGTTGCCGGCGCGGACGCAGGGCTCTTCCATGGCGTGCCTTTCTTTCGCAAGGATATCGGTGCCTGCGAAGCTGGCCGCCTCCAGGAAAAAGGAAGCCGACTGTTCAAAGGCTGCCGGTCCAATACCGACAGCTATTTTTTTCGTCGCGCTCGAGAGGCCGGGCTTCGGACTATGGGAAGGACAACAACTCCCGAGCTTGGCTCTTCCGTAATGACCGAGTCCATTCTCAGTGGCGTCACCTCAATCCATGGGATCTGGAACGCTCCGCGGGAGGCTCCTCCGGGGGAGCGGCAGCGGCAGTGGCCGCAGGCATCACACCTATTGCCCACGGCAGCGATGGCGGCGGGTCAATTCGCATCCCCGCGTCATGGTGCGGCCTCGTCGGACTTAATCCGTCCAGGGGACGTGTTTCAGGCGGTCCCAACAATCAAGACCGTTCGTATGGTCTCACCCGCGAGTTTATTCTGTGTCGAACTGTCCGCGACATGGCCGCGGCGCTGGACGTCTTTTCCGTTCCCCATCCCGGCGATCCGTTTATCATCGTCCAGCCGAACCGTCCTTATGTGGACGAACTCCTACAGCCTACCGATCGTTTGTGGGTCGGGGTCGCGAGAACGAGTTGGGACGCGGTCAATCTTGATCCGGAAGTGCTGCGCGCTGTCGAGTCGACGGCAACGCTTCTGCAGAAGATGGGGCACACGGTGCAAGACATCGACCCGCCATATCAGCCCGTCGAGTACTGCAGCCTATATCTTGACAAGACGACCGCGAGTGGGCTCGAAAAAGCGGCGCGGGCCATGGGGCGTACCATCACCGCGAACACCTTGGAGCCGGCCAACCTAAAACGGTATGAGTTTTGCCGAGATTTGCCTCTTTCCCTAGCGGCGGACGTACAAGAGGCACTCCGGAGAATGCGTTTCCGCGTGGGCGAGGCGATCCATGCCTTCGACATTTTGCTGATCCCGACAATGCCGCATGGCGGCATCTATTCTGCCACGAATCCTGCGGTCTCTGCAGACGAATACGTGGAAGCGGGATACGGCGATTTGTCAGTATGCTGGCTATTCAATGTGACCGGACAACCTTCGGTGTCCTTGCCTTTGGCCCAAAGCGCCAGCGGGCTGCCGGTCGGTATTCAGATCGTTGGCCGCTTTGGCGACGAGGCCACACTGATCCGTGTCGCACGCGATGCCAGACCCTGGAGCGACCGCCAAAGGTTCGAGCAGGGAACAGCTGACGATCACCTCACATGTTCCAATTCTGAAATTCGAGCAATGTTCCGTAATCGAAGCTTCGAATACCTGCGAAGCCGCTACTCGCCCTTCGATGCGGTTTGTCGCCGTCAAGAGCGAAGTGTGTTCATCGGTCCTCATTCTACATCGCACGCGAGATTTTCTGGTTCGTCAGCGCACGCAGATCTGCAACGCGATCCGAGCTCACGCGGCCGAGTTCGGTGTCGTAGCGGCGAAGGGTACTACGTCGATCGACTGAGGGAGCAACTGGATCGTCTGCCGCAAGCCAGCCACCCATCTGCCACTGAGTCTGTTGTTCGATCAACTTGCGGAGACGAACAAACGGATCGAGCGGTTGGCCGGCGAGATCGAAGAGATCCACGAGCAAAGTGAGACAAGCCAGCGGCTAGTCACGATCCCCGGTGTCGGCATGCTTTCGGCGACAATCATCGAGGCGACGACGCCTGATGTCAGCAACTTTGGTTCCGCTGGGGACTATGCCGCCTGGCTCGGCCTTACACCCAAACCGCACTCCACCGGCGGCAAGCAGAAAGTCGGCCGGATCTCCCGGAAAAGACGAAAGTCGTCGCCATTGCCTTGGCACATAGTATGGCAAGAACCATCTTCGCCGTCCTTCGGGACGGCACACGTTACGAGCGGCAGGCTACTGCCGCCTGATCGGCTCAAGGAATGTCAGGGCAAAGTGGGGTGATGGCGGACGAACGGAGACGAAGAACCAGGACACCCCGATCAATCCGAAGCGCCTCGAGCGCGTTCGATTGAGTAGGACCTGTTCTCCAAGCGGACATTCATCAGGGCGCGCAGCGATCCCGCTGCACATTCAGAACCGTATACATGGCCGCAACCGACCTGTTCACCAAAACCGATCCGATGTGCCCTTGACCCGCAGGAGCCATCCATACACGGGTTGAAGTCGGGGCTGTATGGCGGCAGTAAGCTGAGTGTCGCGCCGGCCTGCTCGATCGCGTCGCGGACAGGATCGAGATCGAGTTGGCCATCGAACCAGGCGCGGCGGCGCTTCAGGATGTCTGGACGATCTTGCTCCAGTGCATGTGCGGACTTTTTTTGAACGTCCAGGTGGCACTCGAGGATGTCGACTACCGCGGCGCGCGCGGCGTCGATCAGGCTCCGCTTAGAGGGGCTGGCTGCGAAGACCGGAAGCTAACGCCGAGCAACGGATCGGCGCTATTAAGCGGGCGAGCCGGTTCAACGCACTCCCGCGCTGGACCCCGCATAGACAGGCCGTCTCGGGCACTGAAGTGCGCCATCTTAGGTGCTGGCAAGATCTGCTACAGTTGCGATGCCAGCTCCGGCAGGATGACGAAAAGATCGCCGACGAGGCCGTAATCGGCGACCTGAAAGATGGGGGCTTCCTCGTCCTTGTTGATGGCGACGATGACCTTGGAATCCTTCATGCCGGCGAGGTGCTGGATGGCGCCCGAGATGCCGACGGCGATGTAGAGGTCGGGCGCAACCACCTTGCCGGTCTGGCCTACCTGCCAGTCGTTCGGCGCATAGCCGGCGTCGACTGCGGCACGGCTGGCGCCGACGGCGGCACCGAGCTTGTCGGCGACCGGCAGGATGACTTCCTGGAACTTCTCGGAGGAACCGAGCGCGCGGCCGCCCGAGATGACAATTCTGGCTGAGGTGAGCTCCGGACGGCCGGTCTCGGACAGCTTGTTCTCGATAAAGGACGATACACCGGGATCGGCTGCCGCCGAGATAATCTCGACGGCAGCCGCATTGCCTTGGGAGGCGACGGGAAATGATGCGGTGCGCACCGTGATGACCTTCTTGGCGTCGGTCGACTGCACCGTCTGGATGGCGTTGCCGGCATAGATCGGGCGCTTGAAGGTGTCGGGCGATAGGACTTCGATGATCTCGGATACCTGCGCGACGTCGAGCAGGGCAGCCACGCGCGGCGCGACATTCTTGCCCGACGAGGTCGCCGGCGCGATGATGGTGTCGTAGGCGCCCGCCAGCGACACAACGAGGGCCGCGGTCGGTTCGGCGAGGCGTTCGGCCAGTTCGTCGGCTTCGGCCAGCAGCACCTTGCTTACGCCTTTAAGCTTGGCAGCGGCATCTGCAGCCGGCTTGGCGCCCTTGCCGGCAACCAGCACATGCACGTCCGAGCCGATCTGCAGTGCAGCGGAAAGCGCCTTGGCGGTCTGGTCGGAAAGGGTAGCGTTGTCGTGTTCTGCAATCAGAAGAATAGCCATTTTTGTTCCTTTCCCGATCGCTTACAAAACGCCGGCTTCGTTCTTGAGCTTGTCGACCAGCTCGGCGACGCTCTTGACCTTGACGCCTGCCTTGCGGCCGCTCGGCTCCTCGGTCTTGATGACCTTCAGCCGCGGCTTGACGTCGGCGCCGTAGTCGGCCGGGCTCTTCTCGTCGAGCGGCTTCTTCTTGGCCTTCATGATGTTGGGCAGCGAGGCATAGCGCGGCTGGTTGAGGCGAAGGTCGGCGGTGACGATCGCCGGCATCTTCAGTTCCAGCGTCTGCAGGCCGCCGTCGACCTCGCGCGTCACCTTGGCCTTGTCGCCGTCGAGCACGATCTTGGAGGCGAAGGTGCCCTGCGCCCAGCCCAGTAGGGCCGCCAGCATCTGGCCGGTCTGGTTGGAATCGTCGTCGATCGCCTGCTTGCCGAGAATGACAAGGCCGGGCTGTTCTGCCTCGACGACGCCCTTCAGCACCTTGGCGACGCCCAGCGGCTCAGTCTGCTCGTCGGTCTTGACCAGGATGGCGCGGTCGGCGCCCATGGCGAGCGCGGTGCGCAGGGTTTCCTGTGCCTGCTGCGGGCCGATCGAAACGACGATGATCTCGTCCGCCTTGCCGGCTTCCTTCAGACGGAGAGCCTCTTCGACCGCGATCTCGTCGAACGGGTTCATCGCCATCTTGACGTTGGCCAGTTCCACTGCCGAACCATCAGCTTTCACGCGAACCTTCACATTCGCATCTACAACCCGCTTCACGGGCACAAGGATCTTCATTGAAGTCTTTTCCTTTAATCGATCCAGGAGAACTTGAACCCGGGAGAAATAGCGAGATCGCCAGGAAGCCAGCTACATTTCTCAGCGCGCAACGCAATCTGGCACGACGACAATTGTCGAATCGCGGTTTCATCGCGTGGCACTGCTTATTCGGCGGACAGTTGCTTGGCGGCCGCCACTATCGCGTTCTGCGTCCAAGCGAGATCGCCGCTTGAGAGAGCAAGGCAGGGATAAATCTTGCCTGGCGATTTGAAGATTCCATGCTGACGGAGCCGAGCATTAAACCTGCCTGCCAAACTATTGTCTGCCTTGAGAACATCTCTGTAGGACTTCACCGAACGCTTGGTGAATACAGCATCGAAAAGGACAGGATCGCCGACGATTTGATAATCGACTCCTGTTTGATCGAGAGCATCCCTGAGGAAGCCCATGATGGCCTCCCCATTTTTGCGAAGCCGGTCATAGCTGTCCGGACGGCGAAGGATTTCGAGCGTCTTCAGGCCAGCGACGGCAGCAAGCGGATTGCCGCTCAGGGTCCCGATCTGCAGGGTAAAGCGATCTCTCCCGACAACGCTCTTGTCGAAATGAGCCATGATGTCCGCTTGGCCCGCCACTGCGGCAAGCGGAAGGCCGCCGCCTACGACTTTGCCGACGGTACACAGATCCGGCACGACGCCATACTTTTCTTGCGCCCCGCCGTAGGCCAACCGGAATCCGGTAACTACCTCGTCGAAGATGAGCACAATTCCGTGCTTGGAGGTTTCTTGGCGCAGCAACTCGAGAAATCCTGGCTCCGGAGGAATCAAGCGCTGAAGCGGTTCAACGATCACGCCAGCTATTCTCTCGCCATGTTCATCGAGGAACTGCCGAATGAATTCTGGATCGTTGAACGGCGCGACGTAGATGCCTTCACGGACTGGTTCGGGTATTCCCGCCGAGTCAGGAACGCCATTCGGATAATTCTCAAGCCTGTCGGGGAAGACACTGATCAGGGCATCCGAAGACATGCCATGATAGCCGCCTTCGAATTTCAGAATGAAGTCCCGACCAGTATGCGCGCGGGCAAGGCGCATGGCGTACATGTCTGCTTCGCCACCACTCGAAACAAATCGCAGTTTTTCCGCACACGGCACGGCTTGGCATATCGCTTCGGCAAGCTCTATACCGTGCCTGTTGCTGGCGAAAAACGTCAGTCCTTTTCCGGCCTGCTCTCGAATTGCCTCAACGACCTCTTCATTGTCGTGTCCCAGGATCATCGGTCCCGAGCCAATGAGGTAGTCGACGTATTCCTTCCCGTCCTCATCCCAGACGCGAGCGCCATGACCTTCGCGAATGACGATCGACGGGTCGAAATTACCGAATCCACCGCCGGGCAGCACACCTTTCGCCCTCTCGAGCCACTGCTTCTGCGCCGGCTGCGCAATTGAATTGTCAAGCATTGGCCGCCACCCTCGTCCTCTGGCTGTCTGCGCCTGCATCGGCGCGGGGGCGAACATTGTCGGGATCGAAAGCCGGCTCGCCCAGCACCTCCGCCTTCCGGATTTCACCCATGATCGTGACATCCACCTTTGTTCCCGGGCTCGCGACATCAGGCGACACGTAGGCAAAGGCGAGAATCTTGCCGACGGACGGCGAGTAGGCGATCGAGGTTATCGATCCAACTTGACGGTCTCCCATCAGCACGGCTTCGCCGCCATTTCCATCCGACACCCCGTCGGGCTCGATCTGCAGATAGGCGCAGATCCACAGCGGGCCCTTCTTGAGGGCAGCCAGTGTGGCCTGCTTGCCCCTGAACTCAGCCTTATCGGTCTTGACGAAGCGCATGACATCGGCTTCCGTCAAAGTGACCTCGTTGGTAAGTTCGCCAGCCCCCTTGAACATCTTCTCCAATCGCATGACGTTCATCGCGAAAGAGCCGTAGTCGATCAGCCCCATGGCATCGCCAATCTCATGCAATGCATCGTAGACAGCCGGGATGCTCTCTTTTGTTCCATGGAACTCCCAACCCACCTCGCCCGCGTAGGACATCCGGAAGGCCCATACCTTCTCCCCTGCGACCTCGATTTCCTGGGCCGTAAGCCAGGGGAACGCCTCGTTGGTCAAGGCAGCGCTTGTGTTCGGGGCCAGGATATCGCGGGAGCGAGGCCCATTGAGAACCAAGGCTCCCCAAGCATCAGACAGATTGGTGATCGTTACATCGTCGTGATCAGTGCGAGCGAACCTCAGATAGTCCAGCAAGCGTTGCTCGAAGAACGCCGCGCAGGTGAAATAGAAGCGATCGTCGGCGAGGCGAACAATGGTCGTTTCCAACTCGATGCGACCGTTCTCGTTCAACAGGTGAGTCAACGCAATGCGACCGGGCTTCGACGGCAGCCTGTTCGGGATGAGCCTATCGATGAAATTGGCCGCTCCCGGTCCAGAGACTTGAACCTTGGTGAAGGCGGATATGTCCATCACGCCGGCGCACTCGCGCACGCTGTTGACCTCTTGCTGGACAAGAGGAAACCAAGCGGGCCTGCGGAAGGAATAGTAGTCTCGTTGCTCGACACCGTCGCGCGCAAACCAGCGCGGACGTTCCCATCCGTAGACTTCTTCAAACACAGCACCCCGACTTTTGAGGCGTTCATAGAGTGCGCTAGGCTTGACTGGCCTGCCGGCATGTCTGTTGAGGTGAGGGAACGGAACCTCGTGGCGGAGGAGGTAGTCCTCTTTCGCCTTTGTGATCTGATATTCCTGGTCGGCGAACCGGCCGAAGCGCCGCGGATCGTAGTCGCGCATGTTGATGTCCGACGCACCGTGAACCATCCAGCGAGCCAGTTCACGCGTCAGGCCGGGGCCCCAACCGATACCGATCTGGCAACCGCAGTTCAGCCAAAAATTCCTGAGCCCCGGTGCTGGCCCGATCAGCGGGTTGCCGTCCGGCGGATGCGAAATCGCCCCGTGAACGGCTCGTTTGATGCCAAGCTGGGAAAGCACAGGCATACGGCCCATGGCGTTCTCTAGCCATGGCATAATCCGGTCATAATGCGGCTCGAAAAGTTCGTGTTCCGCCTCCCAAGGACATTCGTCGATCCAAACCGCATTCGGATTGGCCTTCTCGTAAATGCCGATGAGGCCGGACTTCTGCTCCATTCGGATGTAACCGGAAACAAGCCTATCGTCTCTGATGACGGGCAGCTCCCGTTCCAGGGATATGAATTCCGGCACGGTATCCGTGATCAGGTAGTGGTGAGTCATCGACGTGGTCGGCACGTCGAGACCCATCCACTTCCCAACCTGGCGGGCATAGGTGCCGCCAGCATTGACAACGTGTTCGCAAACGATCTCGCCCCGCTCCGTGAAGACCCTCCATTCGCCGTTCGGCTCTCGCTTGATGTCCGTGGCGCGGCACTGGCGAATGATTTTGGCACCAAGTTGTCTCGCGCCCTGAGCCAAGGCGAATGTAGCGCCGGAGGGATCCACATGCCCATCATCGGGCGTGTAGAGCGCGGCTTGGACGCCTTCGAGATTGTAGAATGGATGCAGCTCCCTTATGCGCTGTGGTCCCACCAATTCCATGGTGAACCCAAGAGCCTTGCCAACGCTCAGGGTTTGACGAAGCCAATCGAGCTCATCGTCCGTGTAGGCGAGCCGGAACGACCCGCAGCCATGCCAAGTCACCGACTGGCCGGTCTCTTTCTCCAGTACCTTGGAGTAGAGATCGATATTGTAGCCAACGCATTTGCCTAAGGAGAAACTCGAAGTCGAATGCGTAATCTGGCCTGCTGCATGCCAGGTAGACCCCGACGTCAACTCGGCTTTCTCCAGGAGAACTACGTCTGTCCAACCCTCGTGCGCCAGGTGGTAGGCCAACCCACAGCCCATGACCCCGCCACCGATAATTACCACGCGCGCATGAGATACGCTCATTGTCAGTTCCCCTAATCGAATGGTCTCAACATCTATAGGACAGATGTACGTTTGTCAATGACTAATCAAAAGTTTGTACCATCGCGCGACCATGCGGCCAGGCTTGCGCGAGCAGCCTTCCGGGCAGCCTACCAGTGGGACTTAAAGAATGTCGGCGGCATAGCCGATGCGGCCGAGCGTGAGCACGCCGCGGCTGTTTCTGCTAACCTTAGTGGGAAAGAATCTTCGACAGGAAGTCCTTTGCCCGCCGTCCGTCGGTGCGGTGAGAAATTGCTCCGGCGAAGCTTCTTCAACTATTCGCCCTTAATCCAAGAAAACGATGCGATCGGCGACCCTGCGAGCGAATCCCATTTCATGCGTCACGACAACCATGGTCATGCCCGCCTGTGCGAGCTCGCCAATGACATCCAGCACTTCTGATATCATCTCCGGATCAAGGGCGGATGTCGGCTCGTCGAAAAGCATAACCTTTGGGTCCATGGCGAGCGGGCAATCGCGAGGCGCTGCCGTTGTCCGCCAGAAAGGCGGCCCGGGAACTCGCGGGCCTGGTCGGCTATGCTAACGCGTTTGAGCAACGCGTGAGCGCGCTCCTCTGCCTCTCTCTTGGCGGTCCCACGCACCAGGCGGGGCACCAGTACCCAAAATATCACCATCAACTCGGGCGTTGGGCGAACTATCTCGATCAGGAAAACCGCCGGAACCCTGGCGAGAGGCGAACCAAATACGCGCGCCACCGCCAAAGGGTTCTGCCGAACCATAATGGCGCTGGAGTCGCTGTAGAAAGGTTCGCCAACCTCGAGCGTCGCCCGGGCATTTTTTCGATCATCAACTACGCCTGTAGTGAGTCGATCAGTGCCCAATCCACTTGCCCTTGGGCAACGGCCAGCAGCAGTTCCGGATACTGTTGGAAGAGCTTGAACTTGGCATCCGCATTGGTCGCTTCCAGTAGCCGATATAGACCGCGCCCTGCGTCGCGCCGATCGTCTTCTCGGTGCCGGCGTAAGCTTTATGGTCCGTCGGTTCCCCTTCCGGACAAGTATGACCGCCTGCTCGGTATTCCAGATCAGGGAGAAGTACTTCCTCTCGAACCTTGGAGTTCGTGGTGGGGCCGAATTCCGCGTCGATCTGTCCGTTAAGCAAGAGCGGAATACGCGTTTGGGACGTCGTCTGAACGAACTTGCATTCGACACCCAGATGCTTGGCGAACTCTCTCGCCAGATCTGGCCCGTAGCCCTGCACGACACCCTGCGCATCAGCGAAGCTGCCCGACGGATAATCATATCGCGCACCAGCCAGCAAATGGCCGCGCTTTTGTGTTGCATCCAAGGTCGAGGTGACCTCCTCGGCCTTGGCGCCCTTGACGATGAGCGAGGCGGCGGCCGTGGCGCCCATCGCCCATAACATGCTGCGTCTGGCCATGTTTCAGTCCCCTGAGCTTAACCGCCTTTTCTTCTTGGGGATGGGGTTCGCCATCGCTGGCCATCACAACCGTTGAACCGACCGACGGCTAGAGAACGATTGTTTTCCCGCAGGTAACCTGTCGTACAAACGTTTCTGTACCAATTCGGATTCGGAGAATTGCTCGGACATCCCAGTGAGGATGAGACGACGTTGACCGGACGGAGCGCAGGACCAGAAGTCTCGTTTTGGGCGCCCCTGCGGTAGCCTTAAAAGATGGCCGTCGACCTGATTGGAATGGACAAAGCACCTTCGGCCAAAAGACCGACCAGCTCGGAAGGAGCATCGCAAGCTTTGGCCTTTCGTGTCAGATCGGCATCCGTCATCGGATTGTTGGGCCCTCCGCGCACATAAGCCACGGCTTTTTCGAGGCGCTGCCCTGATTGCAATGTAACGACAACCCGGTCGGGAGCTTCTGGTGATAGATCTTGGATGTCATCCGGGACTTGTTCCGGTACGATCGACACTTTCCGCATCAGGGCCCGAGTGTCCGGCTCGCTCAGCGCTGCCGGTTCGAAATCAGCAGGGGTCAACGCGCCACACAACATTGCTCTTGCGACGCAATACCGAACCGAGAACCGCGCCCCCGCGGATGTCGTGGGTTCGGCGATCGACACAACTCGCACGAAGGGTGCCGGACTGTAGATCGCTATCGAAGCAATCGATGCGGGATCGATCTGGTGGTTCTCGCGCAGCGCGATAGCTGCCTCGATCGGCCTTTGGGTATAGGAGCAGCTTGGCCAAGACTTTCGCACGATCGGATGGTCCACGACCCCCTGCCCTATGGTTCTCTTCGCAAGCACGGCGCGAGTTCCCGGAGACGTCGGCGTGCCAAAATTCGCTAGGAATCCCATCGGGCCTTCCCAAAGAAGCCCGGAAGCCGCCACGGCTCCAGCCCTCGCGTACTGAGCCGCAAATACTCCGCCCCTGGCAGCTAACCCAACGTGGGCAACCTTCATGTCTGTTCCGAACTGATGCTGAAGCCCCGCAGATA
>NZ_JAMYVL010000049.1:0-13071 GCF_040323955.1 Mesorhizobium sp. M0018
ACCGGTCGTCCCCGCCGCGCATGCCTCGTTCTCCGAATCTCTCCGGAGACACTGAATCACGGCTCACTGCCTCGCTGCGAGCCACTTTTTCAACAGCCTGCTAAGGGTCCGTACAATCAACGGCATGCGTATGGAAGCTTTGCGGATGAGAATTGAAATTAATTGTTCCACGCCGCGGATGTCCGGTCGGGGGGCCGTTTGCGGACTGGCAGCTTGGCGCACAGTATTGTTTGGAAGCGGACCTTCAGGGTCCGTGAAAGCGTGAAAGCACCGATGAGATCGAAGAATCCTACAGGTCCTCCGACTCTGAATAACGTGGCCATTTACACCCGATGCTCCGCCACTGCGGAGATGGCAGGCCTTCGGGAGCATCTTGGCTTGAGCATGCCAGCGTCTTCCGACTTCCGTCACCGTTATCAGCTTGAACAGCGCGATCTGGACGGAGCTATTATCCGGTTAACGCCCCTGAGGTAAGTGTAGTCGCGTGTACGCGGGCCTTGAAGTAACCGCCGTCCCGATTTTCGGGGATGATCGTTGCGTCCGCCTGAGCGATCTTCGAGAGCGAAGCAATATATCGCTCCTCGTTCGGCGCGATGCCTCTGATCCGCCAAATAAAGGAGCTGTGCCGGAAGAGGGCGAACAGGTTCGGGATTTCCCCCCGTTGCGCGAAACTCCGCCAAAGCGCCCTGTGGCACCGATCGAAGAGGGCAGGGATCCGCTGTATGAAGAGATATTGATATGCGGCAATCAACCGAGAGTGATCCGCGTTCTGCAGCGGCTCATCGGCGAATATATGTTCCGCCAAATCCACGGCCGCCCTGGCCTCGTTGTAAACGTCGTCAGTGTCGTTGTTGGCGCTCACGACGCCATTGAGATACCGACGCGCCTCCTCTGGATCGTCGCTTTCCCGAGCTAGTGTGATAGCTAGATTGTTCGCTGCGGTGTAGGATTTTTTGTTTCGCGCCTCGCGTTCCAGGGCGACGAGTTTGGACCGCCGTGCCGAACTATCTGGTTCCGACTGGATGATGATGGCTCGTGCTTGCAGCTTGTATGACGTTGTCTTCGTTGCCTTGAGCAGCTTTTGCGCAACATCCTTGGCCCTCTCGTCGCCGTTGCCTTCATATGCCAGTGCGAGGTTCATCAGCAGGGACTCGCGGTCCGATCGTTCGAACAATGACGGATCAAGGCTCTCCATGATTTCGATCGATCTCGGCCGCTCGCCTAACATTCGTAGCGCCTTGCCGAAGTTCAATCTTACCCGGTTGACCATGTCTTCCGCGACGTCGTTCGGTGCCGTGTGAAGGAATGCCGAGCAGAAGCCGGCTGCGCCGTAGTAGTGCGATCCCGAGAGCAGGGCGTCACAGTAAGCGGCTGCAAGGTGCATGAGCGCGCCGATCTCCTCGGTGTTCTCCTCCTGTATCCCAGTCTTCAGCAGCCGCAATAGGATGGCGGACGCATTCGCGATCTCATGGTGAGAACACTTCGGGCTGGAATACTTCCGTTCCGGAGCCCAGCTGGTCGAACCAGCGCGCCAGTTCGAGCCGAAGTATAGCTCCGCAGCGCGCCTGTTGTGCTGGTTAAGCAGGTCACTGGACATTTGACCCCTCACGACATCCCGCACCGTTCGGGGGACGGACAGTATCCGCCGAGTCTCCACATGGCTCTGTTGCTCGAACCCGGGAAGCGTCGAAGTAATGATTAACGCGCGCTGCATAAGCTCAGTGGCGTTATCCGGGTAGAATCCGTGCACGCCGTTGAACCGCTTGATGTGCTCAAACTGGGCACCATGGGGAAATGTAGCTAATGCTTGAAGCATCTGCAGAGCACGCTGCAGGGTAGGATGGGTGGTACTCCCCAGTTCCTCAATGGCGCGTAGCAGCGCCTGCGAACCGGTCGCCGCTTCTTTGTCGGCTCCTTCTTCTTGGCTGGCGACCAGTTCCGAAAGCGTTACCACCTTCAACGCTTTCAGGGCACGATCCACCCGGTCGGGAACCCCGCCGGTTATGGACAGAAGCTGACCGACCACGTCAGGGACCGCCAAGTTCTCGCCACCGTCGGTGTGCCGATAGATGTAAGCCTTCAGGTCCGCCTCGTCCAAAGCTCCGATCTGGACCTTATCGAACTGGTCGTTCGCGGGATTTGACCTGGTCCGCAGCAGAATGACCAATGACGGGCAGTAATCCAGCACGGCCTGCGCCAGGTTTTCCAGGCCCAGTTCGCGTGGCAGCGTTCCCTGCGGCCGCTCGCCCAAAGTAATATCGTCGAAAAGGAGCACGGCCTCTCCGACGAGCGCTACTTCCTCCGAAAGCTGTTGAATTTTGAACCCGAGCTTGGCCTCGATCTCCTGGTCGAGATCGTCACCGCTAACCGGAACTTCGCTAAGGTCCAGCCGGTAGACAGGCCGCGCCGCCATCGACCGAGTTCCGAGGACTGACGACACGAACTCGTCGGAACTCAGTCCCCAGTCGGCGACGATCCAGAGGCACCGTTTGTCGAGGGCCCGGCCGGCGGCATCCTGTTCGATCTTTCTGACGGAAGCGTGCGGGCCAGACGGCAGCAAATGATGCCGAAATCGGTCTAGGACGCCCTGCGATCCGGTCGGAGCCGTCGCAACGAACGCTTGCGGCTCTGCGCTGACAGGCACACTGCTGATTAAAGGTGTCACGGTAGCGCTTATCGACTTGGTGACGGACTTATCCGGCAGCGGCGTGGTCGTGCTGACATTGTCCGACAGGACGAACTCGTGGTTCGGAGTTATTTTACTCTGTCCCGCCTTCGAAACCATGTGGGTCCGAGGCCAAATCCTGAGCTGACGACCTTTGGCTGTGACCGACAATTCGCCGGCGCTGTAGCCATGTATACGCTTTGACAATCCGCCCGCCAGGTGCTCAAGGCCGAAGAGCGAGGGAGACTGGAAGATCGTGATCGGCGACGAGCCCATGGTCGATAGGCTGCTGGAGAGCGGTTCGTGCATATGGCCGAAGAGATGGAGGTCGAACCGGCCGGGCGGTGCGATCTCCGTCTTCCATGTGGCCAAGTTGTCGGGACCGAGCCACTCGACGGGATGGTGGGTAATGAGCAGGTTGAAGTCGTTAGACCTGCACCAGCTTTCCGCCTCAGGCAGCATCGTCGATAGCTGCAAGTGGTCGACGTGAAGATCACCGGCCTTGGTGTCTTTCGTGAGTTGAAGCCAGGTAGAGTTCAGGCCGACGATACCAACCTGCTTTCCCGTGATGTTGAGGCGTCCTACCTGATCGCCGGGCAGGAACCCGCTAGCGGCCTCGAGAACGGGTATGCCCGCATTGGGAAGGCTTTCATACCATGACTGATAGTTTCCGAGTGAATTCCTGATCGTCTCCCGATACGGGCCTGACGGCTCATTCAGGAATTCTCCTCTCACCGTTTCTTTGTTCTGCCAATCTCGCAGCAGCATGGCGGGCATATGATTTTCCGCAGGCCGGACGAGATCGTGGTTGCCGGGAACGGCGATGAATTTCGGGAAACATCCCAGATCCGCGAGCTTGCTATAGAGTTCGGTCAGTGCACCGGTGGCGCCGAGGAATTCGTCGACGGCGCCCTTTTGAACGATGTCGCCGGAAAAGATCACCAAGTCCCATGGGCCAGACTGATCAAACAGCAACGGAAGATCATCATAGAGATGGTGCTTGAGGTTAGACCAAAGAGGCGCCTGGCCTTTCATACCGAAGTGCAGGTCGGAGAAGTGTAGCCAGCGGAACGACAATTCAGACATAGATCACTTTCGGAAGGGCATGGTTCGCAATCATAAGCATAGTTTCGAAAAAGTAACCATGTCCGACCTCGGCTAAGGGATCATTCGTAGGGCCTCCATCGCCCCTACGCGAACTGTGGTCGTGCCTGAAGGTATGAGCAGCCTACGGCTATCATCCTGGAGTGGAAGTGCTTGCGACACTAGCCCGGTCTGTGTCCGCTGCTCCAAAATGTGACGTGCTTGATATCCGTCAAAGCGGTCAGCTTTTTGGGCGAAGACCAAGCTCACCTCAACGGCCGACTTTGAGGCGCATTGCAGTCCGACCGCACTGAGGCTCAAAGGCTCAAACGGGGCCGTTTCCAGACCGTCCGCTTCTGTTCGGGTTTGACGATTAGCTGCAGTCTGGCTTGCCTCTAGAACGCTGATGACATGGTTGCCGCGCGTTGCAATCGTCGCGGTCAATAATCCATCCTGGCAACCGAGCGGATCCGGCTTCGGCTCTTCGGCATGCGTTCATCGAAACTATCGAGCGGTTGTAGCGCCTGGAACCCCTTCCCGAGCGCGGCGATGGCCTCGGCTCGCTCTCGCAAGGTCTGTCGCTCGTCTGGTTTGAGATCTTTGTAGGATGACGGTTCGTAGTCGGTTGCGATCTCTGCGTATCCAAGCGAGCCCGGCTCGGGTGCTTCAGCGTAGGCGTCCGCAAATTGCCGCAGCATCTCGTCAAGCGCGCGGACTTCGACCAGATAGCGACGCCACTTGTGTTCGTTGAGTTCGAAATCGCTGTTGATCAGGTCGCCGGCACGTTCGCCGAAGCCGGTAAGCTGGTCGATGCGTTCGGGCGGCATGTCCAGATTGAGGCCGCCTTCCTCAGGCTTGAGGTTGACCGTCGCGATCCGTTCGCGATAGCCGGCGAGAATGGACTGGAGGGAATCCTGCCAATCCTTGGCGCTGTCAAAGAGGGCGAACACGAAGGCGATCAATCCGGAAAATCCTCGGGTCGGAAGGAGTTGTCCCTGTCCTGCCTTTGTCGGGAGGAATACCCGGGTTTCCTTGGTGTTTTCCGGCTTCTCCCGCCGATGGTCATATTCCCCGAGCGAGATGCCAAAGGTCGGGCGCGACGGCAGGAAGCGGTCGAAGAAATGCACCGGAAAATTCGACGACAGTCCACCATCGGAGAACATGCAACGCACCAACCTGTCCTGTTCGGGAACGCCGACCAGCGTATAGTCGATCCTGTAGAGCGGGACCGCCGATATCAACGCCGGGAAGCTGAGGCTCATGCGTGCGAGGACAACGAGCGGAAGATTGTCAATCTTGAACGGATAGAGGTCGCTTGATCCCTCTTTTGGCGTCGTCAGCATCGCGTCGACGACACGGGCCGGAAAAAGAGACCGGAAGTCCCGCTCGGAAAAGTAATGAAGATTGTTCTCCATCGGCAGCACGTAGGGACGATGCGAGGTGATGTCGGTGGTCACGGTCTGCACCCTGATCTCGCGGGATTGAAGGTCCTTGACCCCGAGCGGCTCGGCGGTGGCCGGACGCCCTGCGACGAGATCGATTGTATCGGCCAGCCACTCGGTCAGGGCGGGATGGCCGGCGGGCATGTAAGGTTGGCTCATTCCGTTGCAGAGGCCGTAATCGGCCTCCGGAAGCCTGCGGGCGACATCGCGGGCCGCGACAAAACTCGCCGTGGCGGCGGGCAGGAGAACGAGCAGGAATGGGAACAGCAGGACAGCGAGGATCGCCGCCGAAGTCGAATGCCAAGTGAACGGGATCAGGAAGGCAACAATGATGGCGGGGATGGCACCCAGAATTGCTGGCACTGGGTAGCCTTTCAAAAGTGCGAAGACTGTGCCCGCGATACTTTTCGACATCGCCGCCAGTATCAGATTGAAGACCGGACGAAGCTCCGGGCGGGGCTGGAATTTCTCCAAGAGCGTCGCCGACAACTGCTTTGGAAGCGCCTCGATCTTCTCAAATCCGCCGTCCGCGCGACCGTATTCGGCGGCGGCAGTGACCACCGCCGCAATCGCGCCGGCCGACGTACCGCCGATATTGCGGAAGCGATACTTGCGCGAAAGTTTCACGACGGCCTTCGGGTAGACAACCCCACTTGTGATCCCGCCCTTCATGACGAGGTCGCAGCTCAGTTCAGGCGCGCTCATGTCCCATCTACCTCAGTTGATTTCAAGCGTGTTCGACCAAGCCTTCACGAGGCTCGAATAGGGTTGGTCCGGCTCCGCCATCGCGCGGATTTCGTCGAGGATTTGGTTGACCAGCAGGTCGAGCCGCGCGCCCATCGTCTTGGTCTGCTGATCGAGGCTGGCAAGCAGCGTCTCCGAAATCTTGCCGATCTCGTCGATCAACCGGCTCAGGAAATCGAGCTTGCGCAGGACCCGTGTTCGCTCCTGAACCAATCCGAGCCGGTTCAGGCCGTAGACATGGATCGATGTCAGGCCACGCCTGGAAGGGACGTTGTCTTTGAACGTCGGAAGGACGAGGCCGAGAGGGTCGCCGCGGTCGATGTGAAACACCAAGTGCTCTTCCGGATCGTCAACGCAGGGGTTGATCAGGTCGGGCTGCTCGTCGATTCCGGGAAAGTCCGCCATCGCCCTGGCTGCACCGGCGATCGGAAACAGATCCTGCTTGCCAAGCGATGCCTTGGCCCCTTGCATCTCGGGCGCCGACAGCAGTTGCACGAGGCTTACCGGGAATTTCGGCAAATCCTGCCAACGCCGGCGATTGCAATCAATGCAGCTCGGCAGCAGGTTGTCCCATACCATGGCGAGCCACCAGTAGCCGGGATGATTGGCAACGCCGGCGATGCGTCCCTTCGGCCGGTAATGTTCGACATCGGCCGGTGCCTGGTTGGCATATCGGCTTTCGCAATAGGCACATTTGCCGAAGAACAGCTTGTCGAGCGCGTATTTGACCGCTTCGTCGGAATAGGCGCTAAAATCGAACGTCTTTTCCTTCTTCGTCTTCTTTGCTTTCGTGGCTGGAGCCAGCGCGCCGGCGGCTGCTCCCGCAGCTTCAGCCTTTGCCTTCGCCTCGAAGAAGATCTTCGCCTTCGCCAGTTCCTTGCCGCCGCGGCTCTTGTCGCCGACAAGGACAGCCGGCGCTGAAACCAGGGCCCGATCGACGCGCCGCATCAGATGCCCTCCAGGACGGCCAGGATCCGCCTTTTCGTTTCGCCGCGCAGGTCCTCGCGTGGCTTGCCGGCAAGGTTGCGCCGGTTGACAAGGTAGTCCGCAACGGCCTCCTGCACGAGCCGGGCAGCCTCGCTCATGCCGACCGGAAGGGCGTCCACCACCTGCCTACGTATCGCGTCCATCGCAGCCCTAACGGCCTGGTCCGGCACACTTTCGGCCTTCGCGAGATAGTCGCCAAGACGGGCGAGGCTTGCATCCGTCTCGGGATCGTCGGTGGAAAAAAGGCTGAACAGGTCCGAGGTCAGGAGCTGCTCGATGGTCAGCGCCGACACCTTCGGCAACTGCGTCAGGCTGTCGACCATGATCGGGATCTGGCCACTGCCACGCTGCCTTGCGACCTTGCTCAGCACCACCACCTCCCCGTCCCGCATTCCCCTGAGGCACAATGGATCATGGGTCGTGACGATGAAGGTCATTGACGGCAAGGCGGTGCGCAGGCCCTTCATGATGTGGATCTTCCAGCGCGGGTGGAGATGGGCCTCCACCTCGTCGATCAGCACGATCCCCTCCGCCGAGGTCAGCGTCGTGAAGCTCGGATTGATGTCGCGATCCATGAGCCATCGCATGATGTCGCAGGACAATGCGAGAATGGTGCGGAAGCCCGACGAGACGTTCGAGAGCGGGGTCCTGCTCTTCTTGCCGGACGCATCGATCTGCATTTCGACGAAGCATCGGCCCTTGGCCTCGTCGCGATAGATGACGTCGATCTCTTCGGCAGCCCCGAAGATCACGCCTAGCGCCTGGACGACGGCCCGGTACTCGGTCGGTGTCAGGCCGAGAAGCCATTGCTCCGGATTGCTGAGCAGGCTGTCGGTATGAAACAGGCTGAGCACCGGTCGCGACGGTTTCCAGTCATGCAGGTCGCGCACATAATGACGGTAGGCGCCGTAGCCGAAGACCAGGGGCAACCGGTTCTCGCCGATCTGAGAATAGCCCTTGGCGCTGACCGTGAGTGTCGAGACCTGTCCATTGTCGAATTGAAGCCGGACCTTGGCCGTTGGCTTCTGCGGCAGATCTTCGGCGCCCATGAAGCTGGGGTTGAGCCTCAGGCTACCCGGATCCTCCACAAGGTCGGGGCGTGCGTCGGCGCCCATGAGGTTAAGTGCGATCGCCTCCAGGATGGAGCTCTTGCCAGCAGCGTTTTCGCCTAGGATCAACAGTGCCTGCGCTATGCGTTCGGTCGGGTCTGGTGCAGCAGGCATCTTAATCGACAGCGTTTCGATCGCCTTGAAGTTCGTCAGCCGGATTTCCTGCAGGCGAGGTCGTGCTCCAGCGATGTCGGCTTCCTCGACGATATTCGCAGACGCGGTGATCGCTGCGATCTCTGCGTCGCCAGCATCGGTCTGACGCCTCAGCATCCGCCAGAGGCCGACGAATTCATTGGTGTCGTTCGGTCCATCGCCTTCGAGTGTTGCGTAGTCGTCGAAGGCCTGCTTTCGCCTGGTTCTCAATCGCGTCCGATTGAGCCGGAAATGCTTGATCGTCTCCTCACCCTGCGGGCTTGCGGCTTCCAGCGATCCGTCGTCGCGCGGGACGAGATGGCGGGTAATGTCGTTGAGACAGGGATCGACCAGGAGCGGTGTCTCGTCGAGCTCTAGGTCCGGCCACGTCCCATCGCCATTCTCGACGAACCCGGCGTATTCTTCCGGCGTCGGGATGTGCGCCCTTTGTCCTTTGACCGGGAAGTACGTGGTTCGCTTCGGCCTGCAGTCCCCGCAGATCGCATAGAGGTTGATCCAGGCATCCGACAGCCAGCCGTAATAAAGATGGGCATCGCGCGCCCGGCCGTCCTCCTCGCTGCCGACAGTTGGCTCGGCATCGTTCATTGGCCTGAAACGGTGTAGGAACATGCTTTTCGAAGCCTGCTCGCAGAAAGCGCATTTCCCAAGGAACATGTGCGAGAGATCACGCATGATCTCCCGTGACTCGAACTGCATAATCGGAACGCGGGTCTGTTCGCGCTTCAAGGGATCGAGCTGCAGATACCGAAAAAAAGATTGCCGCCTTCCGCTCGCAAGGGAGTCCCCGAGGGCTGCTGGCGGACTTGGTGCCCGCATGACGTAACGCATGATCTCCCCCAAGTCGTTGATGTCGGCACGTCAAGTTTCAGTTGAGTCGACAAGGCGATTGGTCCGAGGTCGGCGCAATCGTACCCTGTAATCTAAATGATAATGTAAAGAGTGCGAGAAACATGCAATCATAAAGTTTAATTCGAAGAACTTCTGTCCTGACAAGCTTCGCACACCCGAGCAAAATCTTCGCTTTCAGCAGAAGAAGAGGGCCGACGCTAACGTCCGGCTTGAACCGCACCGGCGCCGCAAGTTATTCGGGCCGAACATCCGCTTTTGGGCAAAGGCAAGGCTTGCTTAAGCCATCGGGATGAGGCGCAAAACTGCCGTCCGTTCAGCAACAAGCCCAACCATCAGTGATATCGGCCGTCACTGAAAAATCGAAGTTGAACTGCACAATTCCCATACTCCAGTTTTGGGTATAGTTTGTTGGGACGGAGGACTTGGTACGTGGGGGCGGCGCGCATTCTGGGACAGGTTACAATCGAGATTCCGCAGGACTTTCAGCGTTTTGCGGAAGGCGCATTAATTCGACTACAAGTCCAATATCCGTCGCTGCGGTTTTCGGCCTCGGGTCAGGGCGTAGCGGTAGAAGAGCTTCCGCCGGACAGGCTGGACGATTTGCGAAAGAACGTCCTTCACGCCATTTATCGTGAGAAGATCTACTCGGAAACGCTTCCGCTGCGACAAGCGTTGATCCGGGCGGTCACCGCCAGATGACCGTATGGCCGCTCAAATTCAGAGATCGCCCGGATGGAACGCTGCTGTTTAGCGACGACGCCGGTGGGTTCTTTCTCGGTAGCGACGAGTTTCTAGGGAGATACGCACGCGATGCGCTCTCAGCCGACGACCAGAGATTTCTTCGTGGCAATGGACATACGTTTGAACGCGAAGGCGATCCTGATTGGACATCCTTTGCCTATCGTTGGGCTGGCAGGCAATCGAAGCAGCAAGAGCTCTCGTATCTCATTCTCGTCCCGACTTTGCGTTGCAATCTGACTTGCAGCTATTGCCAGGTTTCCCGGGCCCCTGAGGCCGCGCGGGGCTTCGACTGGTCCAATGAAACATTGAGCGCGGCCCTCGACTTCATCGGCAATTTGAAAGGTCCTGATATGAAGCTCGAGTTTCAGGGCGGGGAGCCTTTGCTTCGCGTTGATCTGCTCGAGCAGATCAGAGCTTTCACCCGCTCAAGATTTCCGCGCAGCCAGTTTGTCGTTTGCACCAACCTCCAGCGCATGGGCGAGATGGAGTGGGCCTTTCTTGATCAGCCGGACACATTCGTTAGCACGTCACTGGATGGGAACCACGAGACACACACCCGGCAGCGGACTGGCGACAGTCTGGCGACCGATACATTCCTCGGAAATTTGGCTGAAGCTGTCAGGCGCCTCGGCCCCGGCAAGGTTTCCGCCCTGCCAACCATCGACGTCGAGTGCCCGCCGAATTTCGAGGATCTCGTCGGCAACTTCGAGCGCCATGGCATACAGTCGATATATCTCCGTCCGATAAACCACCAAGGCTTTGCGCGCCGACGCAAGAGCGATCCAAATGCGATCGCTCGATGGAATGCGCTCCATTCAGGTTTCATCGATTATCTCATCGAACGCAATCATCGCACCGGCCGATACGTTGAAGAGTACTATTTCAGTCAGTGCCTACGGAGATTCTTGAGATCAGGGACAGACGATCACGTCGATCTTCGCAATCCGAATTTCTTCGCGTCCGACTATATCGTCGTCGATCACGATGGGCAGCTGTACCCGACGGACGAGGCCAGGATGCTGTCGCGCATCGGGCGCGTCGACCTCGCGATCGGAACAGTGGCCGATGGCATCGATCAGCAGAAGGTGCAACTGCTCAATGGCGCATCGATCAACAATTTCGATGCCGACTGCATTCACTGTGTCTATCAGCCTTTCTGCGGCACAGACGTTGTCGACGATTTGTCGCGCGACGGCCGTGTCGATCTCATTCGCATCGAGACGTGGTTCTGCAGGCGGCATATTTCTCTGTTCGACAAAGTCGTAGAAGTGATGACGCGCCGCGACGAGGCAGCTCGGCAATCTGTCGCCAAATGGGCCAGAGTTCCGTCCTGGGGGGATCACATGGTTCCGGTCCACACATGATCCCGCTTCGCCTCAAAATCGAGACAGAAGCGATCGATCCCTATGTGGTTCGGCTCCGCTCCTTTGAGGGCGTTGCCCACGACACGCCAGGGCTCAGCTCGTTCGATGCAGTGCTGGGCAACGCGACCCGCGAAAGCGCAGAGTTCTATGGCGAAGACAGATCACTTCGTGTCTTCGGAATCGACCCGAGCGACGTAAATGGCGACGTGCTGTTTGTTGTGCCTCGACGGGGCACCGCACACCGTCTCATCCGAGCAAACTCCCGTCACAACACACTGCTGGTCACCGAACGATGCGACCAGCTTTGCCTGATGTGTTCGCAGCCGCCGAAACAGCAGCATGTAGACATGTTCCCGTTTTTCGAGACGGCAGTCCTGCTCTCGCCAGAAAACGCAACGATCGGGCTATCTGGCGGAGAGCCGACGCTGTTCAAATCGGAACTGCTCGAATTCCTGCAACGAATGTTGTCGGCGCGGCCCGACGTTGATTTCCACGTCCTAACCAACGCTCAACACTTTGACCGCGATGACGTGACGAAGCTAGGCAAGCTAGACCTGAATCGGATCCTTTGGGGCGTTCCTGTCTACTCGAGCAATCCTGAAATTCATGACCGGATCGTGGAAAAGCCGGGCGCGTTCGGCCAGGTCAGAGAAGGCCTGTCGGTCCTTGGCCACGCCGGCGCGAAAATCGAATTGCGTACGGTGCTGATGAAGCCGAATGCAGCTGGTATGACTGATCTGGCCAGGTTTGTGACGACATCGCTGCCGTTCGTCGACAAATGGGCAATCATGCAACTCGAAAATATCGGCTACGGCAGGCAGAACTGGCACTCGTTGTTTTTCGACAGCTCCAAGGGTTTCGACGCGGTTGGCAACGCGCTCGATTTCGCCATCAGCCGTGGGATCGACGCGATGCTGTACAATTTTCCGTTGTGCACTCTTCCGCCCGACTACAGAACATTGGCTCCGTCGACGATTTCCGATTGGAAGCGATCCTACGTTTCGGAGTGCGCTGGTTGCGGACTACGCGACGACTGCGGCGGCTTCTTCGAATGGCACCCGAAAGCGCATGGATATGAAAGGTTAGGCCTCACGTGAAAAAGCGGCTCTTTACCATTCCGTCGTTGCTGGCAGCCGGCTTCATGCCAATCGAGAGCACCGCAATGCCGATTGCTCCATTCAATGATGGAGGCAAGTCGAAATCGTTGTTCGACATTTTCAAGCTGGATCACAAATTCACATTGGCCGGGCATAGTTCGCATTCGAGCCACAGCTCCCACAGCAGCCATCGATCCTCTACGGGAGGCGGCACCTACTACCCACCGGCCGCACCCGTCTATCAGGCTCCGGCACCAGTGTATCAAGCGCCCTCGCCAACCTACCAGGCGCCGACTGCCACTGCGCCGGCTGCAGCACCTCTGGTTGTGCTTCCCGGGAACGCTGCCAAATTCAAGGAGATCGTCCTGCAAGTTCAGTTCGCCATGCTGTCGTTCGGCTACTACAATGGCGAATTGGATGGAAAAATGAGCCCTGCGATGCGGGCCGGCCTCCTGAAAATGCAAGCGGATTACAATCTCAAGGTGACAGGCACCATTACGCCGGAGACGCTGAACGCCTTGCGCATTACAGCGGATTAATTTGACCTAAATGACACCGGTGAACAAACAGCGGTCACTGCCCCCCTGCACCCTCAATTTTCCCCTCACCAAATTCCGAGAATGCCGGGTTTTAGTAACGGCGAGACTGATCTCGGCCAACACAAGCGGCAACCGCAACGTCAGTTCCAACAAGTCCGCTTTTGGCAGGCGGTCAAGTCGAAAGGAATGACCGAGATTGCTGAAGGGTTTCGGGTGCCGTCAGGCGTACGAAAGTCTCTGATGCAGGAACCCGCGGGCCGCAGGCGGTGAGCTATGGGGATTTGTGTTTCGGGGTGTG
>NZ_JAMYVL010000050.1:0-12814 GCF_040323955.1 Mesorhizobium sp. M0018
CTCGTCCTTCGCCAGCACGCTCTATCCCGACGCGTCCGTCGAGATCGATCCGGCGACACCGGGCGCGGAAATCTACACCCGCTATCCCCATCCCGACATCAAGATGACCGGCACCACCAAAGCCTTCCTGCATCGCGATCACCTGGCTTCGGTGCGCATGGTCACTCTCCAAAATCGCACGCGGTCTCCGCCTGACGCCAGCTTACTGCCCTCTTCGATCCACCTGTGGACAGACGCGAAATAACGCCAGCAATTCCAGCGCCCATCCCCAAGAAGCCCTAGGCTAAAGCTTAGGGGAATCGGGCGGATGTCGATCAATCTGAGTAATTGCGTCGTGTTGTACATGCTGCTCGCATGCGCAGGCTGCACGTCTCCGTCGGGCAAGGATTTTTTCACCGAAACCGTTGATAGCCTGCATGCAAAGAACTCGCCGCTGCGGGCGGGATATAACGCTTCCCATCCCCTAACTGCGGCAGGTGAAGCCCAGCGCTTCTCCGGTGCGCAGTATCTGGGCTCCGGCAATTTCGTCTCCTCTGGCGCGCCAATCGCCCAAGTAACGGCCGATGGTTCTGGTCAATTCGAGCTCAATCTGGTCAACGCACCTGTCGCACAAGCGGCGAAAGCCGTGCTCGGCGACGCGCTGCATCTCAACTACATCGTCGATCCGCGCGTGCAGGGGACGGTGACGCTGCAGACGTCGCAACCTGTATCGCATGATGCACTGGTCGATATCCTGGAATCCGCACTTGCCGTAAACAATGCCGGGATCACCAAACGTGCCGGCACGTACCAGATCGTTCCGCTGTCCGACATCATGTCCAGCACGCCGTCCGTCAGTGTGCCGTCGGTCTCGCCCTCCGGCCCTGGCATCAAGGTCCAGGTGCTGCAGTTGCAGTACATCGCAGCTGACGAAATGAAGACGATTCTCGAGCCGATCAGCCGGCAGGGTTCGGTGCTCAGGGTCGATTCCACCCGCAATCTGATCACGGTCGCCGGCAACAACAGCGATCTCGATGCCATTCGCGAAGCGGTTTCGGTGTTCGACGTCGACTGGATGCGCGGCATGTCGGTCGCGCTTCATCCCCTAAAAACCTCAAAGCCGGAGGCCGTTGCATCGGAACTCGATTCGATCTTCGGCACCAAGAACGGCCCTGGCGCCAAGATCATCCAATTCATTCCCAACGACAGGCTGAATTCGGTGCTGGTGATCACCTCGCGCCCGGCCTATCTCAGCCGCGCCGCGGTGTGGATCGGCAAGCTCGACAAGCTGGCCGAGACCAACGAGGACCAGCTCTTCGTCTATGAGATTCAGAACCGACCGGCCAAGGAACTGGCTGCGGTGCTGAGCACCGTGCTCGGCACTTCGGTCAAGACCGAGGGCGAGATGGCCGGCGCGAATGTGTCGCCCGACATGACGCCGATCGCCTTGCAATCGGATGGCGTAACGCCGGTGCCATTGACCGGCCCGTCCCCGTCGCTGGCCTTGGCGCCGGACGAACAATCACCCACCCACGCCAAGGTCGTGGCTGATGTCGAGAACAATGCGCTGCTGATACAGACCACGGCACGGGACTATGATCGCATCGAGCATATCCTGACCAAACTCGACGTTTTGCCGACGCAAGTGATGCTGGAGGCGGTGATCGCCGAAGTGACGCTGAACGACGAACTGAAATTCGGGCTTCGCTGGTTCTTCGAAAACAACGGCATGAAGATCTCGCTGTCCGACGTGGCCAGCGGTTTCACCGGCGCAACCTTCCCCGGTTTTGGCTGGACCTACGCGACCGACAACATCCAGGTTACGCTGAACGCACTCGCCAGCATCACCGACGTCAATGTGATATCGGCGCCGACCATCATGGCGCTCAACAATCAAAAGGCGATCCTGCAGGTTGGCGACCAGGTGCCGATCATCACGCAGCAGGCTGTGGGAACATCGACCGCTGACGCGCCGATCGTCAATTCGGTCGAGATGAAGGACACAGGCGTTATTCTCACGGTGACGCCGCGCATCAACAACGCCGGCCGTGTCATGCTCGATATCAGCCAAGAGGTCAGCAACGTTACCAAGACGACCAGCTCCGGCATCGATTCGCCAACCATTCAGCAGCGGAAGATCCAGACGCGCGTGCTGGTCAATGACGGCGAGAGCCTGGCGCTCGGCGGCCTTATCCAGGAACGCAACAATGTCGATCGCGGCCAGGTGCCGATCCTCGGCGACATCCCGATCATCGGCAACGCCTTCAAGCACAAGAGCGACAGCGTCGGGCGGACCGAGCTGATCATTTTCATTCGTCCGCGCGTTATCCGCGACATCAGCGAGGCGCGGCAGGTCACCGATGAATTCCGCGGCAAGATCAGCCTGCAGACGCCGATCCAGCAGCGCCGCGGCGGAACCCCTCTGCAACAGAATCTCAAACGACTGAAATACTGATGGGCGCCCACTTGTCTCTCGTGCTGATTGCGACGATCGCGCTGGCGGCAATCCTTGTCGCCATTTCAGTTGCGGATTTCCGAAGGCTGATAATTCCCGATGAACTCAATCTGGCGTTGGCTGGCACGGGCCTTGGCTTCCAAGCTGCGACACAACTAGATCAGGTCCCTAGCCAAATCCTGTTCGCTGCTGGAACCTTGTCCGCTGTCTGGCTCGTCCGTCGCGGTCATTTCGCAATGACCGGCCGGGTCGGTCTCGGGCTCGGTGACGTCAAAATGCTTGGCGCCGCCGCATGCTGGATCAACCCGCTGCTGCTGCCGGTCTTGCTGTTCATAGCAAGCGCAAGCGCGCTGTTATTCATCGGTGGTCAGGTGGTCGCGGTGGGTCCGGCGGCCGCGCGGGCGCGCGTCGCCTTCGGTCCGTTCATCGCAACGGGCCTTGGCTGCACCTGGGTGCTGGAACAATTTGCAGGTTGGAACATGGGATCACTCCAATGACTTCTCTCCGTTTCATTCGACCAAGCAGAAAACACCGCCGTGAAAGCGAAAATCATGAAAGCGGCTTTACCCTGGTCGAGCTTCTGGTCGTGCTTGCCATCATCGCGCTGATCGCTACGCTCGCTGCCCCGCAGGTTCTGCGCTATCTCGGCTCGGCCAGGACCAATGCGGCCAAGGCGCAAATTCGCAACATCGAAAGCGCCCTCGAACTCTACTATGTTGATAACGCCAAGTATCCGACTTCGGAGGAAGGCCTCTCTGCGCTGGTGACGGCGCCTGCCGGTGAAGAGCGCTGGAACGGGCCGTACCTCAAGGGGACCACCGGGCTGAACGATCCCTGGGGGAAACCTTATGCCTACGAGGTGAAGGCCGATGCGAGCGGTGTGTTGATCCGCACCTTCGGCCGCGACAGCAAGCCGGACGGCAGCGGCGAAGATCAGGACATTACCAACTGATGAAGCGTTAGGATGGGAGATCGTCAGTTCCTGGGCTGTGCTTGGCGATCTGCCAACTCGAGGCGCGCAAAGCCTGCGGATGAGTAGGCTGCGCCGTCCCGATCGACCGAGATTGTGAACCGCACAGCGGCCGGCAGGCGCCACTGGGCGCTCCACGTGTCCGACCACAAAGACGCTCCTGGCGAGCCGTCGAGATACTCGAATTTTATGGCGGTCACACCGGCAATCAGTCGTACGGATTGGCTGTCGGATGAATTGCTGTTTTCGCTGCCGCGGCGTGGTTTTTGTACGATGGTCAGGGTGTCTTCGGCGTGTTCCTCGCTTGCAAGGGAAACGGCGATTTCCCGCAGTGCCGAGGATCTGAAGCCGATCGCCTGAACGCCGTTGAATTCGATTCGGCCCGGCTCACCGCTGAGGTAGATCACATTCTCGGGCGAGGATTTCGATAGCGGCAGCGGCTCTGCACGGCTGATCGCCGTTTCGAGAAACCGCGAGGCAGCGTCGACCTCCATCTGCATCTCGGTTGCCTTCTCGATGCGCATCATCGTGCGGGCCTGCCCGAGAAAGACAATCATCAGCGAGGAAATCACGCCGACCAGGGCAAGCCCAACCAGCACGTCGATCAGCGCAAAACCCTCGACCGACGCAGATGACGCGCGAGTTCCACCCAGGCGGCACCATTCGAAGCTGGGCTTGAGGACGGGAAACCCTGGGAGCCACTGTCCGCAACTATCCGATGAGCGGCTCATTGAGAGTTCGTATCCTGGACGGGAACAAACGTCAGAAACGGCTCGCCACGCCCGGCACCAGCGGCGCCGGTTCTCTCAATGATAATCGCTGTTAGTTTCGCCTTCGATATCTCAATCGTGCGGGTTTTCAGGCTCCAGCCGGGCTGCGCGGCATCGGAGGCGGTTGAATTCGATCCGCGACCAGCTTGGTGATCGGCCAGCATCTCGCGAACCGCGCGAGCGGCTTCGACCTGTGCCTTGGCAACCGCGATGCTGCGGCTCGCCATCACGATCGACTGGCTCGCGATACCAAGAACAAGCGCCAGGACCGTCATCGCGACGATCATCTCCAGGATCGAAAACCCGTCTTCATCAGAATCTGGGTTTGCCTGCGAGATCATGGCAGTTTCTGCCAAGTCGCCAGCCCGGTCAGCCAGTTCACCTCGATGCGTACCGTCTGGCCTTTTCGTTGCAGATCGATGTCCACCCCCGAAGCGCTGCCGTCCGGGAGGAATGTCAAAGTCGCCTGCCGATCCGCAGCCACAGTTTCCAGGCCCGTTGTTACAGTCATCTCGACGTCTTCGGGCAGGACGAGCGTGTCTCGATCATCGAAGCGGATCGCGCCGGCACGAGGATCGATGAGTATCTGTTTCGGCCTGGCCGTGGCGATTGCAGACGTGCGGGTCAGGCGCAGTCGCGTGGTGATCTCGCTCGTCAAACTTTCCAGGTTCTTGGTTCGATAATTTCTGGCGATGCCCGGAGCTGCAATGGACGCGACGACAGCCATGATCGCCAGGACCATCAGCATCTCGACCAGAGTGAAACCGGCCGTCGCGTGCTCTCGTTGGCAGGTTTGAGGCGCACTCGTCATTTCAGCGCCAGATCGTTGATGCTGAGGATCGTCGTCATCACCGAAATGACAAGACTGCCGACGAGAAAGCCGAGCGAAATCGTCAAGGCTGGAGTCAGCAGTTTCAGCACTGTGTCGATCCGTCGTGTCAGCGTCGCCTGGAGCATTTTTCCGGCACGATCCAGCACGACGGGAAGCGCGTTGGCGTCTTCGCCCAATGAAATCAGCGACATCGTCGCGTTGTCGAAAATGCCAGACTTGGCGATTGCGCTATGAAGGCGGGCGCCATTGGCTACGTCGTCTCCAATCGCGGTAAAACTTGCCCATGGTGAACTTTGCCGGGAGACGTTCGCCGACAGGCCAAGCGCTTCGGTCATTGCCACCCCGTTGCCGAGAAGGAGGGACAAAGTCTCAAGATAGCGCGCTATCACCGTGTCCTTAACCAACTGCCCGATTAACGGAATTCTCAGCAGCCAGCGCGACAACAACGCCTTCGCCCCCGCCGACCGCGAAAGAAAGAGATAGAAGAGCAAAGCAACGGTTGCCGCGAGCGGGAACACGAAGGGATAGTCGGAGAAAACGGTTCCGAGCCCGGAAAGCAGCTTCATGGTGAACGGCTTTGCCGCCGACGAGCCTTCGAAGATCGGCTCCAGCGCGGGCACAAGCACCGTCGCCAGAACGACAAGCGCCCCGCTCATGACCACCAGCAGAAAGGCGGGGTAAGTCAGCGCTTCGACGATCGCTGCACGACGCTTTGCCTTTGCTTCGAATGTATCGGCCAGCCTTTGGCAGATGAATGCCATCTTGCCGCTGCGTTCGCCGCTGGCGAGCAACGCCGCGACGTCGGATGTGATCCCCGGCAGGCTGCCAAAGGCTTCCGCAATCGGGCGGCCGCCGGTCGTGAGGTCGAGCACGGACTGCAATTGCTGGCGTCGGGTATGGTTGCCTTCGCCCGAAATCACCGCGCTCAAGGCGCGATCGACGGTGAAACCCGCGTTCAAGAGCACCGAAAGCTCGGAGAAGAGACGGCCGAGATCGACCCGTCGTGTAAATGTCAGCGCGCCGCGTCCCGGCAGCCGAATGAATTGCTTTGCTCTGCCTACGGGAGCGAGATGATAGGACCGACGTCCCTGTTGCGCCAATTTGCGCGCAGCATCCTGCTTGGTCGACGCGTCGAGAACGCCGCTCTCCCGAGTTCCATCGACAAGATAGGCACGATAGGCAAAGGCCGGCATCAACCGCCTCCGTTGAGGTCGATGACGCGCCGGACTTCTTCCATAGTGGTCACTTGCGATTGCGCCAGCGCCTTTGCATGGACCGCCATCGGAACGAGATCGTCTTCCGCTGCAACTCTGCCGATTTCCATTTCGCCGGCGCCCTGGTCGATAAGCTCGGCGATACGCGGCGACACCTGCAGCATTTCGTAGGTCACGGTGCGCCCGCTGTAGCCTGAGCCGTTGCAGGTGCGGCAGGTCGAACCTGTTTGATCCGTCCCATGGCAAGCCGGACAGACGCGGCGCAGCAATCTCTGCGCGATGACACCTCGGACCGTCGCTCCGAGCAAATAGCCGTCGATGCCCATGTCGCGAAGGCGGGTCAGCGCTCCGGCCGCACTGTTGGTATGCAGCGTCGAAAACACCAGATGGCCGGTCAAAGCCGCCTGCACCGCGACTTGTGCCGTCTCTCGATCCCGGATTTCGCCAAGCAGGATGATGTCGGGATCCTGCCTAAGGATCGAACGGAGTGCTGCGGCAAAATCGAGGTCGATCGCCGGATTGACCTGGAGCTGCGTAATGCCCGCCATCCGGTACTCGACTGGGTCCTCGACGGTGAAGATCTTGACGTCCGGCCGCGAGCGTTCGGCGAGGATCGAATAGAGTGTGGTCGTCTTGCCGCTGCCGGTCGGCCCGGTGATCAGCACGATGCCGTTGGCGGATTGCGACATGCTTCTGATCTTGGCCTGTGCGGCATCGTCGAAGCCGAGTTTTGTCAGCCGCAGCTCGACGCCGGCGCGGTCGAGAATCCTGAGCACGATGGCTTCACCGTGAATGGACGGAATGACCGAGACGCGAAGGTCTATATCCCGGCCACGCACCGCAATGCGCATCCGTCCATCCTGCGGCAGCCGCCGTTCGGCGATATTGAGCCGCGACAGGATTTTTATGCGCGTCGAAATGCCGGAGAGCATCGCCGTAGATGCCGTATCGACGGTGGACAGCATGCCGTCATGCCTGAAGCGGATGCTGACGTGATCCTCGAGTGGTTCGATGTGGATATCGGTGGCTCTCGCGTCGACCGCCTTGTGGATCGTGTCGGCGACAAAGCGGACGATCGGCGCCTCGCGGGCAAAGTCCTTCAACCGTTCGAGATCATCAGGGCCGAAATCCGAAGACGCTGCACCGTCTACATCAGATGACACAGCTCCCTTGGCGGACTGCTCGATCCGGTCGATGCATTCGGCAATCACCCGCCTTGGCAGTACTCTGAGCGCCGGTGTCCGCTCACAGTGAAAGGCCAGCGCATCGATCATAGCCGACGAGAACGGATCGGCGACGGCGACAACCAGCCGCTCGGCGTCCATCTCGAGGGGAAGGATCGCATTTTCACGCAGATAAATCAGCGGAACGCCTGAGAACAGCTCAGGATTGAACTGCTCCGGAATGTCGACGGGCGACGGCAGGTTCATGAAGCGACTAAGATTATCGGCGAGCTCCTGTTCGCCAATCAGCCCGAGTTCGGTCATCACCGTGTCGAACGGATGCCCCGATGTCTTCGACGCGCCCAAAGCGCGTTGGGTTGCATGCGCGCTCAGCACTTTCTCGGTTTCGAGAAAAGCAAGAAATGCCTCGACGCCGGAGGTCCGGATGGCCGGGTTCATGACGCCCATCCCCTCAGGATCTGCGCTGCCGCAGTTCCGAAAAGCGCGTCGCAATCTCTGGAGTATGTCGTCGCAGCGAGGTCGGTGATCTCCGCGGCGGGAGTTCGTGAAAGACGCCGAAAGCCCGCCGCGCTGGCCGGGAATTTCTCGACGATAAATCCCGCTTGGCCTGCAATTCCCGATCCATCCCGCCTCGCTGTCACTTCGACCGAATAGGCTGGAGCGTCACCAGCCTCTTGCGTTGTCGAGGCGCCACTCCCGGATGCGCCGGCAAGCACGGTTCGGAGGCGGCTCGGGGCGTGATCGAGGCTGAGCGTGCCCCGCTTCGAAAAGACCGTGAAGACATCATAGAGGTCATGCGGTGGCGTTGAAGCAACCGCTGAAAACTCCTGCAGCTCGGACACGGATTCGAACGGCGCCAGCTTGTTTTGAGCCGGCCCGACCGAAGTTGTAGGCTCGGCGGCCTGCGCGGCGAAAGCATTGATGCTGCCCCGGAATTGGATAGCGGCTTCGGCCAGTTCTTCGGACGTCTGCCGATCGAAACCGAGCGAGGCAAAACCCAGCGACAGCAGATAAGCATCCGCGGCATTGAGATCGATCAGCCCGCTATGGTCCTGTATCCGGACATCGAAGGTGAATTCCCCCGACCGGCAGGCTGTCGGCGTGGAGTTCGGCGGCAGCTTTTCCGTCGCAAAACCGTCGGCCAACTCGCTCGAAACCACATTGGCCAGGCCTTCGGCCAGCAGCGAGAGCCGCTCCTGCTCGACCTCATTGTTGGCGATCATCAACCTTGTCTTTGCCGTCACGGCAAAGGGAACCACGATGGCGGAGACGATCAGCATGAAGACCAGCAACGCGACGAGCGAAAAGCCGGCGCTCGTGCTTTCGTCGTCAAAACGATCGCCACTCATTGGCCAACGCTCCCGACAGGCTGGCCATCCTGGACTGAAGGATAAAGCGAGATACGGGTGACCTTGCCGTCCCGCTCCAGTACGGCCTGGTTTTTGTCGATAGCGGAAAGCGTCCAGCCATCGACGATCTCGCCGTTGCCATACCAGACAGCCGCATCGGCCCCCGCGATCCGCAGCAGTGCCTTCGCCGCTCCGCCGTGAATGCTGATCCCCAGAAGCGATGGCGCAACTATTGGCGCAAGATTCTGCGGCGGTGGTTGCTCGATGGCCACGGAGGCGACTTCGACTGGCTGCGGCGCGACCGGTTCGGGTGCGAATTTTCTGCGCGTTGGGCTGAATAGCGGCCGTTCGAAGGTCTCGCCGAAATCGCCCGCGTCGGGAATCTGAAGCGATCCTCCGGGGGCGGGCATCGTTCCTCCGTCGCGCCCCTTTGCCGAAGCGATCGGCGCTATATCGACTGGCGTATCGTAAAGTTCGACATTTACCAGGACGAGACCCGCAATCATCGCTATCACGAAAAATGCCGCGAATTTCCCGGTCATGGTTTCGCCCCACTGGGCGTAGAGGCCGCTTTCGTCTGCAGCGGTCCGTAAAACAGGATCTCGGCGGAAAGCTCCGTGTCTCCCGTTCGGCCGGCCGCTGCTCCGATATCAGTGGCTCGCAAGGTGGCTTCACGAATGAACAGCACCGGGAGCGAGGTTTCGATCGCGAGCACGGCGTTGTGGATGCCTTCCAGCGGCCCCGACAGATTGACCCGCAGCCCGATGAAATCGACGCCGCCTTCGTTCAGCACCGGGGCGTTGCCGGCCGACAGCACGCTGACCCCATTGGCGGCGGCGATCGCGTTCAGCCGCGTCTGCAGCCCGCCGCGAATGATGGCTTCGCTTTCGCCGGTGAGGAATTCGGGAGTGGCCGCTTCCACCGGGCTGGCGTCGCTGTCGAGGCGCTTTGCCAGCGCCGCCATGTTTTGCAGCTGGCCCAGCAGCTCGCGCTTTTCCTCGATCCCGGCCCGCGCCGAGGCGACGCTGTCGAACGCCGCGAACACCAGCCAGGCACACAGACACGCGGCCACCGCCGCAAGCGCCAGCGCGATCAGGCGGCGCAGCGGCGGGCTGGTGTTGAGGATGGCGGAGAGCATCGTCAGAGCGCTCCGATCTTGGCCGAAATGGTGAAATGTTCGCCGTCCTGTCCGGGCACCTTGACCACGGGTGCGGCAAATTCCGGCGCCGAAAACAGCGGCGAGGCATCGATCGGCTGGATCAGTTCGGCCGCCGACGTGGAAAAGCCGGTGATGGTCAGATCGTCGCCCTTGGCGGAGAGATCGGTCAGCCAGGCCGTATCGGGAAGCAGATGCGTGAGTTCGGCCCAGACCCGCACCAGCGACGCAGTCGTCTTTTTCTTCTGGCGGATTTTCTCGACCCGCTCGATGCCGGCCTGGCGCTTCTGCAGCGAGGCGCGCGCGGTTTTGGCCAACACCTGCGCATGGGCAATCTGAGCGTCGAGTTCGCCGTCGGCCTGCCATATCAGCCAATGCGCGTGGGCGAAGGTGATGAGCAGGGCCGCGGCCAGCGCCGAACAGGCCGCGATCCATGCGCGACGCTTGCGCCGATCTCGCGCCGTTGGCGGCCAGATACTGGCCAGGCTGAGCGGATCGGCGCGCAGCGTCTCTTCAGGCTGCGACAGCGACAGGCTGAGGACCGAGTCGCCGGCGCGACGCACCGCGTCCAGCACCGCGGCAAGAGTCTTGGCCTTGATGACATGGTAGGCGCTGTCCTGCCCGGCAGGCCTGGCGAAGACGACATGCACCTGCGCCGGGTCGAGCGGCGTCGTGGCCAGAAGGTCGAGTTCGGCCATGTCGCGCGCCTGCCGAACCGGCAGCCGCCGCGGCGCCAGCTGCCGGGTCAGGAACAGGCCGGGCTGGATCACGACATCGAAGCGCGGCCGCCTGACGCGGCGCCCGCCCTGCAACAGCGCCAGGATCTCGTCCGAAGACGCGGTCAGCGCCAGCGGGATCGACTGAAACTCCGGCGCCCCGGCCTCGCGCACGCGAATGCCGTCATCCGCCAGGCTGACGATCCAGTGGCCGCTGGAAGCTTGCTTTTGTTTCGGTGAAAGCCGTGCCCCCCGCAGCTCCTCGAGCCACCAGTCCCGGAAATCCAGACATTGCGCGCCAAGTCCCGCCACGACCCACCCCGCCCCGGCTGATTCTAAGCCGAGGTCTTCCCGGCTGAGATTACAGGGGCTGGTGTGACGGGGATATCAGCGAAGGCACGGAGAGCGGATTAGCCACAGCTTTTGTTGGTTGCATTTTAGTGACACTGACAGACATCAGGCACCATCCGCGGATGCCACATCGGCTAGCCGTCAAACCCCGTTGCCACGCTGTGTGGCGTGACGCGGCAAGACCGGGGACGACGATGCGGGCAAGGGGAGTTATGCAGTCAGTCTAAATAAAACCCCAGCCAAACATAGAAAGTGCATCGTCACCCACATCAATTAATTTAAATGATGTTATTCAGCAAAGCTATTTATCTAAGGATGTATAGCTATCGAAGTACCATTCTCCGTCAATACGAACGAAAACAATATTTTCGAAATCATCTCCGATACGTTTTCCTGAAAAATCAAGGTATATTACTTTGGCTTTTATAGTTGCTTTATGATCATTTACGGATACGTCTATTTTTTGAAAATCCGATGGGTAAAATCCGTTTCTTTTGACAAAGTCTTCAAAAATTTTGACACTACCCCCGTTCCCTTTCTTAAGGTTCGGTGACATCAGACTCCAAACCCGCTCAATGTCCTGCTTTTTCCAGGCGCTTGCGTAATTTTCAAATGCGGCTACCACGCTTGCTTCATCTGCTCTTAAATCAGATCCCATAGCTGTTTCTAAGAATGGCAATAAAATAGTCAGAAAGGACACAACTAATACCCTGAACAAGACCCTCATTGTGAATCCCCAAACAATAATTTATCATCTTTGGTCGGTGCTGTGATCATTTGTATTTTGTCCGTTGCCGCCCTCGTGGTCGTCAGGACTCCCATCATTGTCTGAGCTTTCCTTATTATTGTCTTTTTCTTTGGCTCTCTCTTCATCAATTTTATCGCGCAGCGCCCGAAGGGCTGCGGGTTTGTCGCGCTCAGTAGCAGAGTTAAACGTGCGTATCTCTAGTTCAATTTTCGAAAACGGGATAGCCTTGCCGTTCAAGCTGAGGACAGATTTTGCCCCAACAAGGCTGTCATAGGTGGCATGCGCCATCGCGTTAGCCCCGTCAATATTGTTGTAGGTTTTGTCTGGGGCGTGGCCTGCCGACAGATGCCCAAATCTCGCACCGTAGCCCCTATGAGACACGGAATCCTGCTGGGCATGAAGAAATGTGCCCAAATCCTCAGGCCGGCGTGACTGCGTAAAGGCGTCGTAAAGTTCTTGTCGCCGCTGTGCGTTGGTAAAATGGAAATTCTCACGTGCGGTGACGGCAGCGCCGTATGGTTGCATTCCCATAGGAGAAGTTTCTGGGTTGTCATCCACATTCTGATCGGCTGCCGCGATTTGCGCCGAGACATTGTCGGGAATTCCCGCTGCCCGTGATAGTTGCTCGGTTAGATCTCTATGGACATCTGCCTCATAGTTCCCGCTCGGATCGCTTTTATTCACTGGGTCGTTGCCGGCATAGGCATATCTGTTCGTCCCGACACCCGCCATAGTTGGGTCCATGATGTCCGGCGAGATGAACCTGCCGAGCACTGGATCCATGTAGCGTGCGTTGAGGTAGAGCAGCCCGGTCTCGGGATCGAAGCGCTCGCCGATGTAGCTCTTCTGCGTCTGGAAGCCGGTGTTGAGGCGCTCGCCATAGCTGGCATAGTTGGTCTGCTCGACGATGGCGCCTGAGGCATCGGTGACCATGCGCACCGAGGCCAGGTGATCGCGGTGCAGGAAGGCTTTGGTGGTGCCGGTCACCTTGATGTCGGGATGGGGATAGCGGGTGTAGATTTCCGCGCCCGGTGTCGCCGGATCGATCTCGACGGACGCGTCGGGATAGAGCGTGCTGGCGAAGGACGAG
>NZ_JAMYVL010000051.1:0-11720 GCF_040323955.1 Mesorhizobium sp. M0018
AAGCGCGCCAAACTGTTCGCGATGTCCTCGCACACCTGTTCGCGATGTCTCCGGTCCAAACACCCCCTTGAGGGGGAGATGTCCGGCAGGACAGAGGGGGGCGCTGTCCCGCCAGCGTCGCGCACTAGCCCTGGGGTATCGCGCTAGCGCGCTTCGATTGCGCATCACGCCAGCGCCTCCTCGACAATCTTGCCGAGCTCCGCCGCGATGCAGGATAGATCCTCCTCGTCCTTGATCAGCACGCCGATGGCGCGGCGGAAGGCTTCCGGCCAGGGGCTGCCGCCCTTTTCGAGGATGGTGGCGGCGTTGGCCCATTCGACCGCCTCGGCGATGCCTGGCGGCTTGGCCAGCGGACGGGCGCGAATGTCGCGCACAGCAGCAGCGACGGCGCGGGCCGTGGCCTCGGCGACGTCGCCGGCGCGCAGCATGATGATCTCGGCCTCGCGCCCGGCGTCGGGATAGGTGATCCAGTGATAGACGCAGCGCCGCCGCAGCGCTTCGGCCAGTTCACGGGTGCGGTTCGAGGTCAGGATGACGATCGGCTGCGCCGTCGCGCGAATGGTGCCGCGCTCGGGAATACTGATTTGGAAATCGGACAGGAACTCCAGCAGCAGCGCTTCGAATTCATGGTCGGACCGGTCGATTTCGTCGACCAGCAGCACGCGTTTTTCCGGTGCCTTCAGCACCTGCAGCAGCGGCCGCGCGATCAGGAAACGGTCGTCGTAGATGTCGACCTCGTGCTCGCCGGCATGGCGGATGGCGAGCAGCTGGCGCTGGTAGTTCCACTCGTATAGCGCATGTGCGGCGTCGATGCCTTCATAGCATTGCAGCCGCACCAGATCGCGCCCGAGCAGTTCGGCTATCGCTTTTGCGGCCTCTGTCTTGCCGACGCCGGGCGCGCCTTCGAGCAGCAGCGGCTTGCCCAGCCTTATCGCCAGGAAGATTGCGGTGGCCAGGCTTTCATCGGCGAGATAGCGCGAGGTGGCGAGCCGGGACGCCACCGCCTCCGGCGAGGTCGCGACTGTCTCTGCGCTTGAAGTCCGGGCGCTTCTCTTGGGCATTTCCGGCACTCAGTTCGGGGCTTGCGCCTTCAGCGCCCGCAGAATGCGCTCCGGCGTGATCGGCAGTGTATCGATGCGCACACCGACGGCGTCGAAGACGGCATTGGCGACCGCCGGGATCTGCGGGTTGGCGCACATTTCGCCCGGCCCCTTGGCGCCATACGGCCCGTCCGCCGAGGGCCTCTCCAGCACGATGATATCGGTTTGCGCGAGATCCCCAGGACCCGGCATCAGATATTGGTTGAAGTCGGTGCCGCCATGGTCGCGATTGGGATAATAGGGTTCGGTCGTTTCGTAGAGCGCATGGCTGATGCCCATCCACGAGCCTCCGACGAGCTGCTGCTCGACCATTTTCGGGTTCAGCGCGCGGCCGATCTCAAAGACGTTCTTCACGGTCAGCACGGTGACCTCGCCGGTCTCGTCGTCGACCTCGACCTCGGCAACCGTGCAGGCGTGGGCGTAGCAGGTCGACGGCTTCATCGCGCCGGTTTCCTTTTCCGGATAGGAGCGCGGGATCAAAAACATGCCGCGGCCGGAAATCGAACGGCCGCGCTTGAAATGCGCCGACAGCGCGACATCGAAGATCGAGATCGATTTCTGCGGCGCGCCCTTGACCAGGATGTTGCCTTGCCCGTCGGTCTCGAGGTCCGACGCATTGACCTCCAGCTCCTCGGCCGCCACTTCCAGCATCACCTGGCGGGCTTCCCTGGCCGCCTGGATAACCGCATTGCCGGCGCGATGCGTGCCGCGCGAGGCGAAGGTGCCCATGCAGTGCGGGCCGGTGTCGGTGTCGGCGGTGTCGACGACGACGCGGTCGGTCGGCACGCCGATCGTCTCGGCGCAGATCTGCGCCATGATCTGCTTCATGCCCTGGCCGAGATCGACGCTCGACAGCGTGACCATGAAATTGCCGGTCGGCGTCGAATGCACCAGCGCCTGCGTCGGGTCGCCGCCGAGATTCATGCCGGTCGGATAATTGATCGCGGCGACGCCGCGTCCGCGCCTGATCGCCATCTCAAGCTCCCTTCGCGTAGGACGACATCGCCATGAATGTTTCTGCCACGGGCCAGTTGGCGGCGCGCGAGGCTTCCTGCATGCACTCGATCAGCGCAGCACCCTCGGTCGGCTGCCGATGTGCTTTCATGTCGCCATCGCGATAGGCGTTGATGAAACGGAATTCGAGCGGGTCCATGCCGATCAGCCGGGCGAGCTTGTCCATCTGCACCTCCAGCGCGAAATCGCCGATGGTGACGCCGAAGCCGCGCATCGCCGAGGACGGGGTGCGGTTGGTGTAGACGCAGTAGGTGTCGATCCAGACATTCGGGATCGTATAGGGGCCGGGATAATGCCCGGCGCCCTTCTGCGCGCCGTAGGGCGAATGGCGCGAATAGGCGCCGGCATCGGTGTAGCCCGTGACTTTACGCGCGACGATGCGGCCGTCGTTCATCACGCCGTCCTTGATGACGACTTTCTCGGCGGCGCGCGGCGAGGAAATCTGCATCTCTTCCTCGCGGCTGTAGATAAAACAGACCGGTCGTCCTGTTATTTTGGCGCCAAGGATGGCGATCGGCTCGACGATGACGTCGACCTTGCCGCCAAAGCCGCCGCCGACAGTGCCGCCGACGAAATGCAGCTTGTTGCCGGGCATCTGCAGGATGATCGAGGCGTTATCGAGGGTGAAGAACATCGCCTGCGTGTTGGTGTAGCAGGTGAAGCGGTCGTTACCCTCGGGTGCGACGATGCAGCCTGTCGTCTCGGTCGGCGCATGCTCGATCGGTGAAGACTGGTAGGTCTGTTCGAGCACGTGGTCGGCCTCGGCGAAGCCGGCTTCGACATCGCCGAAGCGCACCTTGCGGCATTCGCCGCTGTCGTAGAGGTAATAATTCCGGCCGTGATATTCATTGACGATCGGCGCGCCGGGCTTCAGCGCTTCGTCCATGTCGAAGACGGCCGGCAGCACCTCGTAATCGACCTTGACCTTGGCGGCGGCTTCCTGCGCGGCGCGCTCGGTCTCGGCCAGCACCGCCACCACGGCCTCGCCCTTCCAGCGCACCTTGCCGTCGGCCAGCACCGTCTCGTCCTCCGGCCCGATCTGGATCAGGATCAGGATGGTGTAGACATTGTGCGGCACATCCTTGGCGGTCAGCACCTTGACGACGCCGGGGTGCTTTTCCGCCTCTGACGTATCGATGCTGCGGATGCGGGCGTGATGATGCGGGCTGCGCACCATCTTCAGGTGCAGCATGCCGGGAAAATTGCGGTCGGCGAAATAGGCGGTCTTGCCGGTGACATGGCCGGGCGAATCCGAACGCGGCCGCGGCTGGCCGATCTCGTGCAGATCGTCCTTGCGCTGGTCGGCGAAATAGCTCTTGCGGAGTTCCATTTTCTTAACTCCCCTCAAGCCGCGTTCTGCGAATTGGAGCGCGCGGCGGTCAGCACCGCCTGGATGATCGGTTCGTAGCCGGTGCAGCGGCAAATATTGCCGGACAGTGCCTCGACCACATCCTCGCGGCTGGGGTTCGGAGTTTGGTCGAGCAGCACCTTGGCGGCCATGATCATGCCCGGCGTGCAGAAACCGCATTGGGTCGCGAAGGCGTCGAGGAAAGCGCGCTGCAGCGGATGCAACACGCCGCCTTCCGAAAGCCCCGACGTCGTGGTGACGGTCGCACCATTGCAGGTCTCGGCCAGCGTCAGGCAGGACAGCCTGAGCTCGCCATCGATGATGACCGAGCAGGCGCCGCAAGTGCCTTGATGGCAGCCGCCCTTCGGCGAGGTGTCGCCGATCTTGTCGCGCAGCGCATGAAGCAGCGTTGTGCCGCTGTCGATGAATTCGGCCTTTTCGGCACCATTGAGCGTGAACTGAACCGGGACCTTTGCCATCTTTTTACTCCTTGCGCCGCAGCCAGGCGGACATACGCGCCATCGGTTTTCAGGCGAGCAGCAGCCGGCCGAGATGGACCGGCAGGACTTCGTTGCGATACCAGGCACTGGCGATCGGATCGGTTCGCGGCGAAGTGCCGTCGCGGGCAACAGCCAGTGCCGGTGCGATGCCCTCGCTCGTGAGTTCCCGGCCAATCAGGGCCTTCTCCGCCGCCCTGGCACGGATCGGCCGGTCGGCCATGCAGCCGAGCGCGATCCGCGCTGAGGTGACAGTGCCGTCCGGCGCCTGTTCCAGCACGGTGGCGATGCTCAGCACCGAAATGCCCTTTGGCTTGACCCTCGACACTTTCAGGAAGCGAAAGCCGCCTTCCTTCGGAATCGTGAAGCCGACCGCAGTGACGATGGCGTGGTTGCTTTCGCGTTTCGCCAGGAAGGTTTCGATCGGGAGTTCGCCGTCGCCGGTGCTGACGGTTGCATCCAAAGCCAGCAGCGCAACGGTGAAATCGCCGTAAGGCGCTGGCGCGAAGAGATTGCCGCCGACGCTCGCCATGTTGCGGATCGCCGGGCCGCCGACGGCGCGCGCGGCGTGGGCCAGCGGGATGAGATCCGGGTGACGGGCGACCGCCGCCATGGTCACCGAAGCGCCGATGCGGACCGTGCCGCCGGAGACGGTGATGGCCGACAACGCCGGGTCGGTCGACCTGACGAGACCGGAGATCGACACGTCGCCTTCATTGACGGCGCGCACCACCAGTGTGCCGCCACCGAGATAGCGGGTGCCGGCGGCTTTCAGCGCCCCGCCGGCGTCCTTCACCGTCGGGAAAGTCTGCAATGCAAGCGTCATGGAACGCTCCTGTTTGTCAGCTCAATTCAGTTCAACCTTGGCCGGCAAAATGGGCCTTCAGGGCGTTGAAGCCGCCCTGGAAGACGTTGGCGCCCATGCCTTCGGCCAATTTATCGGCTTCCTCGGGAGCGGCGTCGAAGCTGGCGGTCCATTCGGCATAGGTGCGGTCGCCGTCGGTCACCCGCCGCAACTGCAGCGTCGCCTTGTGGTTGGTGAGCGGCTGCGGCGTCTCCAGGATGGCGTAGCTGACGAGGAAGTTCTCGTCGGAGAAGTCGAGCAGCTTTTCGCGGAGGCGGGCGCCGCTGGCGAGCTGGAAATTGCGCACGCAGCCGATCATGCCGGCATCCTTGCCGTCCTCGATATGGCTTTCGACCATGCGCGGGTGCCAGGTCGGCAGACCGTTGAAGTCGCGTATGCGGGCCCAGACCTTTTCGACCGGTGCGTCGATGACGCTGGAGATGGTGACTTTCGCCATATGATCGTTCCCTTGCACATCAGCTGCTTGGGAGGGTAGGGCGGCAGGCTCGGCGGCGCTTATCAATGCGTCTTGAACGCCTATCAAATAGTCTGAAAAACGGGCGCTCAGCTGATCGCCCGCGCCGCTTCGCGGTAAAGCGTCGGCGGGACGCCGACATGGTCGCGGAAGAAGCGCGAGAAATTGCCTTGCGTGGTGAAGCCGAGATTGCAGGCGACCGAGATCAGCGGCTCCTGCGACCACTGCAACTGCCGCACGGCTTCCTCCATGCGCAGCGTGTTCCAATAGACGTTGGGCGTCAGATTGGTCTGTTCCTTGAACAGTGCGAAGAAATGCGGCCGCGACAGGCCGACGCTGCGCGCCACGTCGTCGAAGCAGATGCGCTCGCAGACATTGGCTTTCATCAGCTGGATCGCCTTGCGGACGCGGAAATCCTGCATGGTGCTGACGCGGGCACGCACGGTCTGCGGTGCGGACGCGTCGGCGGCATCGAGCACGCTGTCGATGAAGCGCTCGATCTCGTAATTGGCGATGTCGTCGATGCTCTCATTGTCGCTGAGATGATCGAGAAGGTTGGCCGCTGCCTTGTGCAGCCAAGGCTCGAGCGTGATTGCCGGGGCCGAGAACAGCGGCGCGGAGGAAGGCAGCTCGCGGCGCCTTCGAGCCCAGTCCGGATCGATGTAAAAGGCGAGGAACAGGCCGGGCGTGCCGTCGCGGGACAGAGCGTGGCTGTGCGGCTGGAAGGAATTGATGCCGGCGGCGGTGCCCGGTCCAAGCCGTACCGTCTCGCGGCCGATGGTCATCTCGCCGGCGGTGCCTTCCAGCCAGATGATGATATGCGCCTCGACATGGGCATGGGTCACGAAGTCGCTGGCGACGTTCAGGACAGAAACATGTCCGAACCGGCCCCAGTAGAGCCTGATCGCTTCCGTCATGGGTATATCCTCCCGCAGGCGACTGGCCTCCCTTCGCCTGCTGCGAGCGATTGTGCGGCGCAGTTCGGGCTTGCGTCAAGACGGATGTGCACGTCCGGGCGCCGGCCATGCGCCGCACCGGCGGATTATTAGACCCGGCGATAGGAGCGCGTCCCCTTCTCCCCCTGTGGGAGAAGGTGGATCGGCGCGCTAGCGCCGAGACGGTTGAGGGGTGTTGGAAGAAATGAGGCGATGCCAAGCTGGAGCACCCCTCATCCGTCGCCTTCGGCGACACCTTCTCCCACAAGGGGAGAAGGGGGAGGCTGCGCTTGAACGTCAGTCGTTGCGCCTGAAATTGCGGATGCGGTCGAACAGCACGGCGAGCAGGATGGCGCCGCCGATGAACACGCCTTGCCAGAAGGCGTTGATGCCGAGCAGGCCGAGGCTGTTGCGGATGACCTCGATAAGCGCCGCGCCGACGACCGCGCCGAAGGCGGTGCCCATGCCGCCGGCCAGGTTGGCGCCGCCGATGACGGTGGCGGCGATCACCTGAAGCTCCATGCCGTTGCCGAGATTGGTGGTGACCGCGCCCAGCCAGCCGGTCTGGATGATGCCGGCAAGGCCAGCCGCCATTGCCGAGATCATGTAGACGACGACCTTGATCTGGCGCACCGGAACGCCGGTCAGCGTTGCCGCATGCTCGTTGCCGCCGATGGCGAAGATGTGCCGGCCGAATTTCGTCCAGCGCAGCACAAAGCCGGTGATCAACGCCAGCACGATCATGTAGAGGACCGGATTGGCAATGCCGAACACCCAGGCGCCGCCGCCCAGCGCCAGCAGCTTGTCGTGGTCAGGCCCGAACTGGAAGACGACGGTGTTGTTGGAGGCGACCATGGCAAGGCTGCGTGCGATCGACAGCATGCCGAGCGTCACCACGAAAGGCGGAAAGCCGAGATAGGCGATCAGAACCCCGTTGAAGGCGCCGATGATCAGCGCTGTGGCGATCGCAGCGCCAATGCCGATCTCGATGCCGTAGCCGGCATGCATGGTCACGGCCAGCACCATCGAGCACAGGCAAAGCACCGAGCCGACCGACAGGTCGATACCGCCGGTGATGATGACGAAGGTCATGCCGAGCGCGACGATGGCGACGAAGGTGACGTTGCGGGTGATGTTGTAGAGGTTCTTGGTCGTGGCGAAGGAATCCGTGGCCACCGACAGGAACAGGCAGGCGAGGATGACCGCGATCACCACCCAGAAGGTCTGGCTGGCAAACACCTTGCTCAGCAAGGTGTGCTGCTTGTGCGCGATCGTCTGATCAAGAGTGACTGCCATTATCGACCTTTTTTACTCATGGTTGAGGCGTCAATCATACCTGTTCGATGGCGCCGGTGATGAGCCCGGTGACTTCTTCCGGCGAACTCGATGCGATCGTCTTGTCGGCGACCTTGCGGCCGCGCCGCATGACGATGACGCGGTCGGCGACGTCAAAGACGTCGGGCATGCGGTGGCTGATCAGCACGACGGCGATGCCCTGGTCGCGCAAATGGCGGATCAGGTTCAGCACCTCGGCGACCTGGCGCACCGAGATCGCCGCGGTCGGCTCGTCCATCAGCACGATCTTGGCCTGCGAAAGCATGGTGCGGGCGATCGCCACCGCTTGCCGCTGGCCGCCCGACATTTGTTTGACCAGGTCGCGCGGGCGCGTTTCGGATTTCAGCTCGGCGAAGATCTGGCCGGCGCGCTTGTACATCGCGGCATAGTCGAGGATGCGAAGCGGCCCGAGGCCGCGGCGCAATTCACGGCCGAGATAGACGTTGGCGGCGGCCGTCAGATTGTTGCACAGTGCCAGGTCCTGATGGACGATTTCGATGCCGTGCTGGCGCGCCTCGACCGGCTTGTGCAGGATCAGCTCCTTGCCGTCCATCTGCATCGTGCCATGGCTCGGCGGGAAATTGCCGGCGATCATCTTGACCAGCGTCGACTTGCCGGCGCCGTTGTCGCCCATCAGGCCGACAACCTGTCCGGCCTCGATCGACAACGAAACGTCGTTGACCGCCTGGATGGCGCCAAAATGCTTCGAGATGTTGGTGAGTTCGAGAACCGCCACCAGCCTTCTTGCCTCCCCGTGCTTTGCGGCCTGCGGTTCTGCCGCGGCCATTCGCTCTCCCCAGTTCCTCCCGGAAGCAGCGATTTTGCCCATTTACGCATAAGCCTCCTTGGCGTCAACCACGGCTTCTTTCGAAAAATCAGTTTTGTAGGACAAATAGCATTGACGTCGGTGACAAGGCGATATTAGCTAAGTGTCGGAGGAGCTTGCGCCGAGCCACCGGGTTGCCGGAAGGAATCGGTGAGGGTTTGTCGGTCAGGGATCTGGTAACCAGCGATATCTGTCGGTGCCGGTCTGAGACTGAATATGAAAATGCTTATCGACCTGGCTTGGCGACACGAGTGCGACGTCCTCTGTCATCTTGCTCCGGGTCGATCTGTGTGTGGCGGGCACGCCGTGTCCGTTTGTTTCAAAGGGAGGACTGACATGAGGAAATCACTATTGCTCGCTGCCGCCGCCGTCATGGCGCTGGGTGCCGGGCCAGCCATGGCCAAGAAACAGCTCGTCATCGTCGTGAAGGGTCTCGACAATCCATTCTTCGAGGCCATCCACCAGGGTTGCGAGAAATGGAACAAGGAAAACGCCAGTTCGGAATATGAGTGCTTCTACACCGGACCGGCGTCGACCTCGGATGAGGCCGGTGAAGCCCAGATCGTCCAGGACATGCTGAGCAAGCCCGACACGGTGGCGATGGCGATTTCGCCGTCGAACGCGCCGCTGATCGCGCAGACGATCAAAAGCGCCAATCCGTCGATCCCGATCATGACCCTCGACGCCGACCTCAGCAAGGAAGATGCGGCGCTGCGCAAGACCTATCTCGGCACCGACAATTACCTGATGGGTCACAAGATCGGCGAATACATCAAGAAGGCCAAGCCGAATGGCGGCAAGATCTGCACCATCGAAGGCAATCCGGCGGCCGACAACATCCTGCGCCGCGCGCAGGGCATGCGTGACGCGCTTTCGGGCAAGGACGGCCTCGCGGCGCTGGCAGGGGAAGGCGGCTGGACGGAAGTTGCCGGCTGCCCGGTGTTCACCAATGACGACGGCGCCAAGGGCGTGCAGGCGATGACCGACATCCTCGCCGCCAATCCCGATCTCGACGCCTTCGGCATCATGGGCGGCTGGCCGCTGTTCGGCGCTCCGCAGCCCTACCGCGACCTGTTCAAGCCGATGGCCGACAAGATCGCCAGCAACGCCTTCGTCATCGGCGCCGCCGACACGATCGGCGACGAGGTGGCGATTGCCCGTGACGGACTGGTGACCGCGCTGGTTGGCCAGCGGCCGTTCGAGATGGGCTACAAGGCGCCCTCGGTGATGATCGACCTGGTCGACGGCAAGCCGGTCGCCGATCCGGTGTTCACCGGCCTCGACGAATGTACCAAGGACACCGTCGACACCTGCATCCAAAAGTAGGTCGGCAATTTCGGGGCGCCCTTCGACGGGCGCCCCGTTCGCACTGTCCATACAAAACGCACGAGGCGACGCTGCTTTGGAGCGTAGGCCGCTGCTTTGTCGTGCCCTGAATTCAGGCTTTCGACAAGCAACTGCCGGGGAATACGAATGCCGGACGCGACATCAAAAAAGCGACCCGCCAAGTTGAAGGCAGAGCCTGGGCGGCCGGCCGGCGTTCGGCGTGCCGACGCCGCACACTTTCCCGGCTCGAGTGTGCATGCGTCGCTCGCCAACGAAATCGGGCTGAGGATCGTGCGCGGCGACTATCCGCCGGGAACCATCCTGCCCAACGAAGCCAAATGGTCGGAGACCTTCGACGTCAGCCGCTCGGCGGTGCGCGAAGCCATAAAAATGCTGATGGCGAAGAGCCTGCTGTCGTCACGTCCCAAAATCGGCAGCTGGGTCGAGCCTAAGGAACGCTGGAACCTGCTCGATCGCGACGTGCTGGCCTGGTACGCGACCTCGCCGGACCGCGAGGTGTTCCTCAGAACCGTGCAGGAATTCCGCCACATCATCGAGCCGGAGGCAAGCGCTTTTGCCGCCATGCGGCGCACCGACGAGCAGATGGCCGAGATCAGCCAGGCCTGCCGCGAGATGGGCGAGGCGACCAATCTGCAGGAGCGAACGCGCGCCGACACGCGATTTCACCTCGCCATCCTGCGGGCCTCGGGCAACGATCTGCTGGTGCCGCTCGGCGTGCTGATCGAATCGGCGCTCGACCATTTGTTCCAGTTCGTCACCCGCGAGACCAGCGATCAGCGGCGGGCGCAGGCACTGCACGAGGCGATCGAGAAGAACATCCGCCTGCAGCGACCGGCTGCAGCCCGTGCCGCGGTGCACAGGCTTCTCGCCAACACCGACGACGTCATCGGCCGGTCGCGGCGGTGATGGTTGCACAGGGCGGCGTTGCTCAGAACGATTGCAAAACTCGCATTCCTTCGCGCCCCCTCTGTCCTGCCGGACATCTCGCCCACGAGGGGGCCATCGCAGATAGCAAGCCGAGGCTTTCGCTCTACGACGTACCCCCACCCCTAACCCCTCCCCACAAGGGGGAGGGAGACTTCCGTTGGCGCTGACCTCGGCAAATTGCCTGTCTTTCGGCGCCAAAAGGGGAAGTGAGGGCGCGCGGCAGCGTTCCCTCCCCCTTGTGGGGAGGGTTAGGGTGGGGGTCCATCTTCGTAAGAATCCAAATGCGATTGCCCAGCGCAATAGAGGGGGGAGATTGGATGCCACTTCGGCTTTCGCCAATCACCAACCTTAGGGCCAAGCAATGAGGGGCGGCGACCTCGGGTGGGACAGGAATTCGGACTTTTTTGCCTTCGCAGCTATTTTGTTCTTGCTTTGTGCCGGCAGCTATGCTACTAATTTGCGTGTGGTGCCAATTGGCTCCAACGACCCGCCCGCCGAGGCGGTTTTTTTGTTTCCGGCTTCTTCCGATCGGAAGTGCGCGTGCTTTGGTGCACAGACTTCTCGCAATACCGACGTTATCGGCCGGTTTCGGCGCTGATTCGATCGTTTCTCGGCCAACTGCGTGTAAGTCGGGTCAACCAGCAACGAAGGTCGATCATTTCCGTTAGTCGCAAATCGCAAATTTAGGAGATTAGCCGAAACCCTCCCTTCGTCATCCCTGGGCGGAGCAAGGAGCGAAGCGACGCGGCGCAGACCCTGGGATCCATGCCGTTACCTTGCGGCAGTGCTCCAGCAGACCAGAACCAAACGCTGCCACCCGGTCCTGCGAAAAAGCTCGAAGCACTCTGGGACTGGTCGTCTCGATCAATTCGGTCTTCCATTGGCGGAGCCAGCGCTTCCGCAGCTTCTGGCTCGCGGTCATGGTGGAAGGGCGACGAGCGCAATGGCGGATACAAGCGCCGTTCTGAGCCGCTTGCGCCTTTCGGCTAATGTCACGGCATGATGGGGTGGACGGCGCCCGACGGCATCGGATGTGCCAGAATGAGTTCGTTGAGATCTCAAACAAGGGAGC
>NZ_JAMYVL010000052.1:0-11145 GCF_040323955.1 Mesorhizobium sp. M0018
AGAGGAAGAGAAGGCGAACCGGCTCGGCGACGGCCGCCATGGCATCTAGCAACGCGCTCACATCCTCAGCCGACAGGCCGGAAGCCTCAAGGTGCTCGGGCCTCGTCATGACCGCCTCGTACTCGATCATCAACGTCACCGAAGCGATGAGCGTCAGCCGGCGCTCCAAAGCCGCCACCAACAGTTGGCGCGAGGCACCAGCGTCACTTCGGATCGCCGCCACCATGGTCGCCGTATCGAGAAGCAGTCTCATGCAGGCATATTGGATATCGCGTGCGATATTGCAAGAGGACCGAGCTTTTGGTAATTTGGCCCGGCTTCGGGATCCCAAATCGCAGCGCGCAAGTATTTGCACGCCACACTACGGCCGCGCGGCAACTGAACTTGTCTTGCCGATCATCACGCCGCTCAATGCCCTCGATCTATACAGAAGAGCGGGCATGCCATGGTGGACGAGGCCAAACCTGGGAACGACAGCGCAAGTCACGATTACAGGGCTGACATGTCGGCACGAGATATGGTTGAACGAGCCGTCCTGTCGATCGCCCGTTTGTTGGGTCGACGGGCTGCTCGGGAGCATTTCGAGGAATTGCAGGCGGCCAACGATAACAAGCTTCAATCTCTTGAGAAAACACCGTCAGAAGGGGAGGGTGGGGCGCGAGGAGAGGGCGTAGGGCGCCCCGCGCTCCGGTGCTGGCCCGTTCGATGCGGGTAAGGACCGGAGGCCCGCCAAGAAATCAGTCCGGCTATTTGCGAACGATGCCGCGCAATCGACGCTGCGCCGCCGTCTCTTTGATCACGCCAGCAATTTTGCGGACAAATGCGGGGCTGAACGCGCCGATCGGCGTCGTCGTCACCAGATCATAGGCTTCATCGACCGGCACCCGGTTAAATTCGTCCAGGATCAGCCATGACGGATAGTCGAGGCCGCCGCGGCGGCATTCGATTTCGCTGATGGCGAGATGCGGGCGCGACCGGTGGGGTTTTTGCGAAGTCAGCGGAAAGAGAAACAAGGCTGCGGGCGTTGCTAGCGTCCGGACAACGATGCAAACCGGCCTCGCCTTGCGTCCGGATTCCTCGCCGGCGTCTGCTTCCCGCGCCCATAGGTAATAATATCGGAGCAGATCGCCAGCTTTAAGCATCGGGCGTGTCGCCGGAAATCATGGCATCCAGTCCTGTCATGAGTTCATTGTGGACTTCATCCGGTGCGTCCTCGATCGTATAGGCGACCGAATGCGGCTGGCCGACGAGCTGGTGGTACTGAGCAGCGGACAGGATGACGAGCTTTTCCTTGCCGCGCTTGGTCAGGGCCACCGGCTCGATCAATGCCGTTTCGAGGATTTCGCCTGACACACGATTCATGTCGGAGAATGTGAATTGCTTCATCGCCGTACTTCCTTTTAAAGTACCTACAATAGGTAATTCACGTAAGAAAAGCAAGAATGGTGGCGCCCACGCGCCACCTTTCCTATCAGCATCGACCCGCTCGAAAGAGCGGCATTGTCCGTTCATTGCTGAGTGCGGCGCGGTTGGTCTGGAACGTGTGGCCGTCCCAATCCTTCCATGCCTCCCAGCCTGGGGTCGGAGCAAGAACAGTTCCCAGCGACACGAGGTTGAACGGAGCATGAACGTCATGCGGCGTGGCGTAACCGAGCCGGAAGTCTGAGCGACCGGAAGCTTTCACGCATCTGATGTTCTGTATCCCAGGTATAGATGCCGGTCAGATTGATGTGTTCCCAGCTCAGCGGCGAGACGTGCTTGAGCGGATGATCCGGGATCTCGCGGTGCATTTTGCGCAAGTGGGTGACGGCCCGTTCGATATAGACCGTATTCCAATGCACGATCGCGCTAACGATGAGGTTGAGGCCGGAGGCGCGGAGCGCCGCCGTCGCCGCGCCGGTCGCGCCAGCCATCGATCGTATCGGAGCGGCTGACCGCCGTGACGTGCGCTGGAACGATGTAGATGAGCCTAAGGACCGATTAACCATAGACAGAACTTCTGCTATTGCCGAACAAGCGGATATTCCTCCGGAAGCTCATCATCCATGGCTAAGGCAGCCGGGGCTATAATACCTGCAGCGCATGGCCGAATCTGCTCGCGTTCGCACTATTTCACGGCTTTCACTTCCACGCGCCGGTTGAGAGCGCGCCCCGAATCCGTGGCATTGTCAGCGATCGGCTTCATTAGCCCGCGGCCGTCACCACTATAAACGAGGTTGACAAAACAGATGGCTACACCGGGCTCAACGAGGCTATGTTGGGTCCCGCGGGCATGGTGGCTGATCAGGTACGCCATAGCTGCGAGTAAATGCGGCACCGCGGGCTCGGCCCGACCGGTGCAGGCCGATATTCCCAAAAACCTGCGTATGAAGTTACTCGGTCTTTCCACTTCCGCGCTGCTAACCACGATGAATTCCGCGGCCGCCCTGTCGTACTGCGCGCCAGATGACGAACCTTGTCGGCAATCTACCGATTTTCCGATTCTTATTCTATTCGGAGTTCTGGTTGTGATGGCGATGGTCTCCAAAGTCATCACATATTTCCGGCAGAAACAGGGGCGAAAATAACGGAGTGGGCGGCTGCGCATAACGGGCGGCGCGCTATAAACTTGGAGTCAATGTTTAATCACTGGGCTGCCTATGCAGCGTTTGAGGGCAACTGTGAAGCGGCTTTTTATCGCGGTTCTGGTCGCATCTGTGGTTCTTAGTTCTCAGGCTAGGTCCGCAGTCGATCCAATGATCAAGGCCGAACAGAGCGCGCTAATCAGATGTAATTTGGGGTGGGCCGCAAAACTAGCGGTCCAGCCTGGCGCCCCGAGTACCTTAGCAAGAAAAGCGCAGCAATTGTGCGCGGGAGAAGACGCAACGTACGACCGCGTGGTGCGATTGTCCCTTCGTTACAAGGTGATCGCCGACAGATACATGCGCAAAATACATGCCTCTCAATTGAGGTCTAATGCAGCGATGATTGTTAAAGTCCGCGCTCTGATGAAAAAGAGAAGGCCATAACTCCTCTCGGCTGCTATGCGCAGATCGGCTTGCGGATGATAGTCTCAGTGATCGCTGCGGCCTTACTCAATGCTCTCTGAAGTCCTGCAGCGAAGCGTGACGTAGATCCTCTTCGCCGCGCATATGCTTCACGCGGCCGATTAGCCCCAGCTTGACGGGTCGTGACCTAGGAGAATCCGCTGACTAATTTCTTTGTCCAGCTTGCAATTGCGAGCCCGCAAGCGACGCCCACACAATCGGCAAACCAGTCGAACATATCCATGTCGCGGCCTATCATTTGCATGCCCTGGAGGATCTCGATCGCGGCGCCGGTAAGAGCAAGAAAAATGGTCAGTCTTGCCCTGTGCTCTGGCCAACCGAGACTGCCGATAGCCGTCAACACGACGAAAGCTGCGGCGTGATTGAGCTTGTCATCATGAGAGGTGAAGCCGAAGCCAAAATTCTGCAAAAGCCACTCCGGTGAGAGTGCGAGCACGAGGACACCGGCCAGTGTGACCAGAAAAGCAGTCCTTGCTGCGATGGGAAAAGATCTTGCACGCAAAAAAATGGGGTCACTCCTTTTCCGACGTTACAGGCCGGTACTTCGAACATAGCCGTCCGCACGTAGCGGCACATCGGAACAGAGTCCACTGCCGCGGGAGGGCTAGGCAAAAGCCATTAGCTGGCCTTCCGCGTTCAATGCGGCAGGATCAGGGCGGGCGCCAACTACCCGAGAGCTGAGCCGGTCTTGCTCCAGCATTTGCGCCGTCTGCACCATTTGCGAAGTTCGTCGCGGGAGCCCGAGAGCTGCTCTCGTTGGCGACCGGGTGGGCATCATCGGCGGAATGAACTCGGGACGGCCGGCGCCGGTACTACAATTTTACGCACCCAGTCAATACTAGGCACAAAGCTTATATTAGCCAGAGCGAACGGAGCGTGATTCTGGAAGGGCCGCGATGCTGCGGACCGCGTCCTTCATCTACGACCGCACAAGATTGTCAACAATCTGTAAAAGTTTTGTTGACAGATAATAGATTTGAGCCCTCACTCACAAAACTCCGCGTATCGGTCGAGTTCTGTCGCAACAATGCGCGGCCTCCAAAGGGGAAAGAACAATGATCAATAGACGTTCAATAATCACATTCGCCGCGCTCGGCACCGTCTCTGCGCTGGCAATCATGGCCGGCGGCACAATCACGGTGCACGCCGCCAACAAGGAACTCAAGATCGGCTTTGTCGGCGTGACGAGTGGCGCGGCCGCTGCGTGGGGCACATCCAACGTCCGCTCGATGCAGACGCGCGCCGCCTGGATCAACGAAACCGGCGGTGTGAAGATTGGTGACGAGACCTATGACATCAAAATCGTCACCTTCGACGATCAGAAGGACCCCAAGCGGGCGATCGCCGGCATGGAGAAGATGGCCCAGGAGGGCATCCACTATGTCGTCGGTCCGAATGTTGACGATGGCGCGGCGGCGGTGCGTCCCGTGGCAGAATCCAAGGGCATCATCTATTTTCCCTACGCATTCCCGAAGGAACTCTACACCCCACCGGCGTCCAACGCTGTGCTCGGCATGATCGCCAACTACCAGTCAGCTCCGGCGATCTACAAATATCTCATGGAAAACAGGGGCGTGAGAAAAGTTGCCTTTGTCGCCGCCAACGAATCCGATCCGCTGAGCCAGCGGGATGGCGGTGTTGCCGCGGCAAAGGCGCTCGGACTTGAGGTTGTGGCTGCCACGGACGTCTACCAAAACGATACCCGCGATTTCACACCGGTACTGACGCCGATCGTTCTGCAAAAACCGGACCTGCTGGTGCTTTCGGGTGTCGCGCCCGGCAATGCGCCGCTGCTGATCCGCGCCGCGCGCGAGCTCGGCTACGAAGGTCTGATCTCCACCGAAACGGCGCAGGATGCCAAGGTGCTGGAAGAGGGCGCGGGTGAGTTGGCCAACGGCTTCATCTCAGTCGGCGGCGCATCGACGCCCGAAATCGCGTCCGACATGATGAAGGAGTTCGTCGACCGCTATACGAAAATGTTCGGTGAATACAATGACGAATCCAACACCAAGGTCTACGCGCTCGAATACATCATCGAGACGCTGAAGGCGAACCCGGCCGCGATCGACAATGTCGAGGAGTTCAAGAAGACGATTGACACTTTCTCGGCGCCCAATCCCTATCTGAAGGGCGATGCCAAGCTGACCTATGTCGGAATGACGTCGTTTGGCCAGAAGCGCCAGCTTTCGGTCCCGATGGTGGTCACGGAATACCGCGACGGCAAGTTCGAGACGCTCTTCGTCGCTCAAGTCGATTGACGCAACTGCACTGAAGCGGATTGCCGCAGAGGCTCGTGCATTCGTCTTGAGCCTCTGAATGGCCGGGGAACCATCCTGATGGAACAAGTCATCGCCAACGGGCTCTATCTTGGCGCGCAATACGCCTTGATCGCGCTCGGTCTGACCCTGATCTTCGCGCTGATGAACGTGCTTAACTTTGCCCATGGGCAGATGTACGTTCTCGGCGGCTTCATCACCTACACCGTCTATGGCCAGCTCGGCATGCCTTTCGTCGTCGCGCTCGTTGCGTCCGGGATCACGCTGCTGGTTATTGGAGCGCTGGTCGAGAAATTCCTTTTCAGAACGGTGATCAAGCGAAGCGTGCGGGAGGAAAGTACGATGCTTCTCGCGGCGGCGGTCGCATTCTTCCTCGACGCCGTGATCCTCCTCCTGTTCGGTGAAAAGCAGCGCGGCGTGCCGAAGATCGTCAACGGCGTCTTCGTCTCCGACAGCCTCATAATGCCTTACGACCGGCTGCTGGTCGGCGCACTCGCCATACTGTTCATCGCCTCCTTCGTGCTTTTCATGCAGTACAGCAAACCGGGACGCGCCATGCGGGCGCTGGCGCAGGACCGGGTCGCGGCGCAGCTTATGGGCGTCGAGGTCGACCGCTATTCGATGATCGGCTTTGCGCTCGGCGCCATGCTTGCCGGCATAGTCGGCGGGCTGCTGGTCGCCATCACCGGCGTCAATTCGGGCATCGGCGGCCCGATCTCGATCAAGGCGTTCTTGATGGTGATGATCGGCGGGGCCGGCGTGGTCAGCGGAGCGATCGCCGGCGGCTTCATCCTCGGCATGATGGAATCGGTCGGCCTGACGGTGCTACGCCAATATGGCGACGTCACTTATCTCGTCATCTTCGCCGCGCTGATGGTGTTCCTGAGCATCCGCCCGAACGGGCTCATGGGCAAGCCGTGGGGGTGATCGACATGAAGCGTACACGCAACATCCTCGGCGTCGCTGTCTTCCTGCTGGTCGTACTCATCGGCGTGCCCTGGCTGATCGAGGCGACCGGTCGGCTCGACCTCTACTACACGCTGACTTCGGTCGCGCTGCTCAGCATCGCCAGCGCCGGGGTGTGGGTGACTTTCTACATCGGCCGCATCAATATCGGCCAGGGCGCCTTCGCGCTTATGGGCGGCTATGTTTCGGCCATCCTTGTCGTCCAGCATGGTGTGTCGTTCTGGCTGACACTGCCGCTGGCTGGGCTGTTCTGCGCCGCTGCAAGCGTGCTGATCGGGCTGCCCATCCTCAGGCTTCGCGGAGTCTATTTCGCCATGGTCACGCTGGTTTTGACCGAAGTGGCGCGGCTGCTCGCGCTGGCACTGCCGATCACCAACGGAGCCAAGGGCATGGTCAGCATTCCGCTCCCCGGCGGCATCTCGATCTTCGGGCTGAGCATCCTTCCGGATTTCGCGACGCTCGCCAATCCGCGTCCCGCCTTCTATCTCGTCTCGGTTGCGCTGATGGTGCTGTGCTTTGCCGGGCTTTACCGCCTTGTCCATTCGCGCATCGGCAAACTCTGCCAGTCGTTGCAGCAGAACGAGGAACTGGCCTCCTCGATCGGCGTCAACATCGCCTATTTGCGCGTCATCGCCTATGCCATCTCCTCATTCTTCGGCGGTCTCGGCGGTGCGATGTTCGTCGCCATCTCGCAATCGATCTATCCGTCGAGCTTCACCGTCACCGACTCGGTGAACTTCATGCTGAACTGCTTCCTCGGCGGGCTCGGCCACGTCTTCGGGCCGATGATCGGCACCTTCGTGCTCTATTTCGGCTGGGATTTCCTGTTCGAGACCGGCGAGTTCCAGTTGCTGATCTTCTCTTCGGTGCTGATCGCGCTGATGCTGTTCCTTCCCAACGGCCTGCTCAGCCTCAGGCTGTTCGGCAAGAAGCAGGGCTAGGACCATGACTGAGCTTCTCCAGATCAAGGCAGTGACCAAACGCTTCGGCGGGCTGGTCGCGGTCAACAATGTTTCCTTCGCGGTCCGCGAACGCGAGATCCTTTCCGTCATCGGCCCCAACGGCGCCGGCAAGTCGACGCTGTTCAAGCTGATTTCCTCTTTCCTCAATCCGACCTCGGGCGAAGTGCTGTTCCGGGGAGAGCGGATTTCAGGCCTGGCGCCGCATATCGTCGCCCGGAAGGGCGTGGTGCGCACGTTCCAGGAGACGACGATCTTCAAGGGCATGACGGTGCGCGACAATGTCATAATCGCGCATCACCTGCGTTCCAATGCCAGCCTTGCCGGCTTCTATCTCGGCACGAATACCGCACGGCGCGACGAGGATGAATTCGGCCGCTCGGCCGACGAGATCATCGACTTCCTGGGTCTCGGCGCGCAACGGCATGAGATCGCCAGCACGCTGCCGCACGGCCATCTGCGCGCGCTCGGGATTGCCATCGGGCTCGCCACGAACCCGACCGTGCTTCTGCTCGACGAGCCCTTCGCCGGCATGAACCATGACGAAACCGTGCGCGCGGTGGAGATGGTGCGCGGCGTGCGAAAGCGCGGCGTGACGGTCCTGCTGGTCGAGCACGATATGCCCGCCGTCATGAACATTTCCGACCGCATCGTCGTCCTGAACTTCGGTGTGAAAATCGCCGAGGGAACGCCGAAGGAAATCCAGGAGAACGAAAAGGTCATCGAGGCCTATCTCGGCGCCGAAGATGAGACGATCGGATTTTAGCCATGAGCGAACTGCTGAAAGTCTCGGACGTCGAACTCTACTACGACCATGTCTATGCACTGAAGGGTGTGTCGCTGAGCGTCAACGAGGGCGAGACGGTAGCGCTGATCGGCGCGAACGGCGCGGGCAAATCTTCGATCCTGCGCGCCATCACCGGCCTGAAGAAGGTCCGCAGCGGCGAGATTCATTTCCAGGGCCACCGCATCGACGGAACGCGCCCGGACGAGCTGGTCAGGATGGGCATCGCCATGGTACCTGAGGGTCGGCGCGTCTTTTCCTACATGACGGTGCGCGACAATCTGATGATGGGCGCCTTCACCCGAACCGACAAGGCCGAAATCGCAAGGACGCTGGACATGGTGCTCGGGCGCTTCCCGCGCCTGAAGGAACGCTATTCCCAGACGGCGGGTACGATGAGCGGCGGCGAACAGCAGATGCTGGTGATCGGGCGGGCGCTGATGGCCAAACCGAAGCTTCTGCTGCTCGATGAACCCTCGCTCGGCGTCGCGCCGAAGCTCGTTCAGGACATCGCCCGCTCGATCGTCGCGATCAACCGCGACGAAAAGGTCAGCGTTCTGCTGGTCGAGCAGAATTCGCGCATGGCGCTGCGCATCTCGCAGCGTGCCTACGCACTGACGACCGGAAAGATCGCGCTGGCCGGACATTCGGCTGAGCTGCTTGGCGACGACCGGGTCAAGAAACTCTATCTCGGCGGCGAAATATGAAAGCGCAAATGGACGTACTCGTCGTCAATCCCAACACCACCGCGTCCATGACCGAAAAGATCGGCGAGGCGGCGCGCCGCGCGGCTTCGGCCGGCACCAGGATCATCGCCGTCAATCCGAAGGACGGGCCGCCGAGCGTCGAAGGCTATTTCGACGAGGTCTTCGCCATCCCGGGAATGATCGGCGAGATCCAAAAACATCCGGCGGCGAGCGCCTGCGTCATCGCCTGCTTCGACGACACCGGCCTCGACGCAGTACGCTGCGTCGGCGAGATGCCGGTGGTCGGTATCGGCGAAGCGGCGTTTCACATGGCGAGCCTGATTGCCGGCAAGTTCAGCGTGGTGACGACGCTGTCGCGTTCGGTGCCGGCGATCGAGCACAATCTGGTACGCTACGGCCTCGCCAGCCGCTGCGCCAGGGTGCGGGCCAGCGACGTTCCCGTTCTGGAGCTCGAAGTGCCCGGCTCCAACGCCCGCCAACGAATTTCGGAGGAGATCGAGCGCGCCATCCGCGACGACCGGGCCGAAGCGATTGTGCTGGGATGCGCCGGCATGGCCGACCTCGCCGCCGCGCTCAGCCGCGAACATAGGCTTCCCGTGCTCGACGGCGTCGCCTGCGCAGTAAAACTCTGTGAGAGCCTCGTCGGCCTTGGCCTGTCGACCTCAAAGCGCGGCGGCTACCAGGTTCCACTCGAAAAATCCTTCGCCGGAATCTTTGCGTCCTTTTCGCCCTCCGGCCGTGTATCCTGATGCGTGCAAAATTGTTGACATTCCCACACAGGATGTTCGATGTCCGGCCGGAAACGCGGTGTTCGCGCCGCTAAGCGATCCGGCCGCCGGGACAATGAGACGATGGACCTGCTTGGGCCAAAGCCACGGGATGGCGACAAGCCGACGATGCGCTGGTTTCCGGTCTATGCCGGCCTGCGCGACGCCATCGTCAGCCACCGCCTCGCACCGGGCACAAAACTACCCGAGGACGAACTCGCCTCGATCTATTCGGTGAGCCGCGCGGTGATACGCGCGGCGCTGCAGGCGCTGTCGCATGACCGCTTGGCTCGGCTCGAGCCGAACCGCGGCGCGTTCGTCGCCCAGCCGACCAAGCAGGAAGCGCGCGAGGTGTTCGAAGCGCGGGCGCTGATCGAGCCCAAGGTCGCCGCGCTTGCCGCCGAAGTGGCAAAGCCGGCCGAGATCGCGCAACTGCGGCTTCATCTCGAAAAAGAGCACGAGGCCCTGCATGCCGGCCGCGACAGCGACGCCATCATGCTGTCGGCAAAATTCCATGTCGGCATCGCCCAAATCGCCGGCCATTCTATCCTGACCGGTTTCGTCAAAGACCTGCTGTCGCGGTCGTCGCTGATCATCGCGCTCTACTGGCGCCGCCGCGACACCACCTGCGAAAGCCACGCCCATCACGCCCTCGTCGATGCCATCGAAAAGCACGACGCACAAAACGCGTCCGACCTGATGCAAAGCCACCTCGTCGAACTTCTGTCGGGCCTTGATCTGTCGCTTGGCGAGAAGAAGCCCGAGAGCCTGTCGGACATCTTGCGCTGATCTGCGCTGTCAAACTCTTCGCCAAGCTTCGCATTGCACATGTCGTCGCGATGCTGGACGAATATCGGATCACCCGCAACCGACACCGGCCAACGAAGCTCGCGCGTAAGTGGCTCTCAAAGCTGGTAAAGCCGAAGTGCCATACTGGATCGCCCCCGATCGGGCGCTCACGGCGACGCCAGGATGCACGTCAACCCGCAATTCTGACCTGGCGCCTACCTCTGAAACGTCCCAATGCGACGTTTCTACTTGCCAGTAACGCGACGTTCGAACTTGGTTGCAACATGATCCCAGGTTGATTGGCGATCCTGCCCCCCGTCCACCCGGTTCCGAAACGGCACCATGCGCCATCTCGGGACGTTCGCCAATGCGGCGGGGAACTTCGCGATCCGACCCTTCTCGGACGTTCCCTGAATGCAAGATCACGGGCAGGTTCTGACCCTATTCCCGACCTTGACAGCCAAGTGCAATATGCGCCAGTTGCGTCTTCGGTCGTTGCAAGCCTTGACACGATATGGTTCAGCATTGTTGGGCGGCAGCCCGAGGATTCAAACCGATATTCGTCTCGCTGGAATGTCTAACGCGACTCCGTCATGATGTCCCAGCCCTGTCGAGCGACGCTGCCAAAGCCGTTAGCAAGGCATCAACTTCATTGACACCGCCGACGTCTACCACAACGGCAAGTCCGAGGAAGTCGTCGGTCGCGGCATCAAGGCGAGGCGCGATCATTGGGTCGTGACGACCAAATTCGTCAACTCGCATGACAAGGGGCCTAATCTCGGCGGCCATTCGCGCAAATGGGTGATCCAGACGGTCGAGAACAGCCTGCGGCGCCTGGGAACAGACTATA
>NZ_JAMYVL010000053.1:0-10517 GCF_040323955.1 Mesorhizobium sp. M0018
GCTGTCTTTGGCACTGCAGGCCGCCTCGTCGGCCACTTCTACATCCACAACGCCGACGATTCAGGCTTCGTTTGCGAAAGAGCCTGACTTCTTCAACAGCCTGTTAGTGCTGAGTTCATCGATTAGCGAGATCGATCCCGGAGCGCGCCGACTCGCGCGGCGGCTTCCCGGTCCGACTAAACACGCGCGAAAAGGCGGCCGCGCTATCGTAGCCGACCTGCGCATCGACACTCTTGACCGGTTTGCCCTTGCCGAGAAGCTGGCGCGCGATCGTGATGCACCAGACCGTCAGGTATTCAATGGGCGTCAGGCCAACCAGTGTACGAAAATGATCGGCGAACCGCGTGCGTGACATGCCCGCGACGTCGGCCAGATCCTCAAATGGCGTCGCTCTCAACGACGTGACGCACGATTAGGATCAGGAGATAGTCGAGCGCCGCCTGCCGGCCTCGGTTGCCGCCGGTGCTTGAACCGCTGCGGCAGGGGTCTAAAACACCCTCCACGCCTGCAATCTCGAACCAGCAAATCACCGAGGAGACAATTCCCATGAAAGCAATTGTTGTAACGGACCAGACTGCGGGAACGGCCGGCATGGCATTGGTGGAGCGGCCCGAGCCACGGGCAGCGATCAACGACGTCGTCGTTCAGGTTCATGCGGCGGGATTCGTCAACACCGAACTGGAGTGGCCTTCGACCTGGGCGGATCGGGCCTTTCGTGACCGGACGCCATCGATCCTCGGCCATGAACTGGCCGGTGTGGTCACCGCGCTTGGCTACGGCACTACGGGGCTGTCGATCGGACAGCGGGTGTTCGGTCTGTCGGACTGGCATCGTGACGGCACGCTTGCTGAGTACGTCGCCATAGAAGCACGCAATCTCGCTCCATTGCCCGGCGATATCGACTTCGCCGTTGGCGCGAGTCTGCCAATCTCGGGCCTGACCGCATGGCAGGGCCTGTTTCAGCACGGCCGCCTTCAGGCAGGACAGAGCGTGCTTGCGCATGGCGCGGCCGGCGCCGTCGGTTCGATCGTGACACAGCTTGCGCGGGAAGCCGGCGCCTATGTCATTGGTACCGGACGCGCCGCCGACCGCCAGAAGGCGCTCGACTTCGGTGCAAATGAATTCGTCGAGCTCGGGAACGATACGCTGGAGGACGTCGGCGGCGTCGATCTGGTGTTCGATGTCATCGGCGGTGACATTCAGGAGCGGTCCGCCGCGCTGATCCGGGCCAAAGGAACGCTTGTGACTGTCGTCGGGCCCACCCAAGTGAGGCCGGCAGATGGCCTGACAATCGACTTCGTCGTCGAGGCGGATCGCGCCCAACTGAGTGAGATCGTTCAGCGGGTGCGGGACGGACGACTGCGCACGAACATCGGCAAAATTTCGGCTCTCGACGAGGCCGTTGCAACCTTCAACGCGGGCGAGCGACGCACGGGGAAGACGGTCATTCGCGCTCGTCCGTAGGAACTTGGGAGAGAGGACGGTTCCTCTCTTCTCGGTTATCGTCTGCTGGTTTCACTGGCCCGCGCTGAGCGATATGACCACGCGACTACGACTGGCCCTTCGAAGATCTGCAGCGGCGTAGCCCACGTCGAGAAACGAAAACCGGACGCATGGTGGGCCCTCGGCCGAACGTCAGCTTCCGGCTCTTTGGGATCCAAGCCGGACGGTCTGGTAATGGCCCCAAAGTGACAGTCAGCAACGCGCCTGATGTCGGCCGTTAAGGTGAGTTGGGCCGTCGCCTGAAAGCAGTCATCGCCGTCGACCAACGCTGGAGGACGCAGTGGCGCCACCAGTGGACTCTTCAAACCCCGGTTCTCAGCTGTCCTAACCTATCGCCATGAAGATCTAGACGGGGTGGAGCACGCACCTACCCTCATCCTGCGTATCGCCCTGCTCTACGCTTCAGCCAGAGCCTTCAGCCGATCGACCGGCGATGAGAACTTTCCCAACGGCGAGGTCTCGCGCGCATCTCATCATGACCAGCGACGACCGTCTGGCGCTCCCGATTGTGACGGAAGTGAACCTCTCAGCAAGCATCAACCCCGTGTTTGAACTTCGCCGCCGCGCATCTCCGTCAGGCCGGCGCCCAGTTTCGCCCTGTCCAGGGCATGCCTGATCGGAAAAGTGCCGAGAAACCACGCGAGAATATCCTCCTGCGATGGGTTCGCGGGTCCGGCCCAGGCGGCTCCTGCCGCCGCGAAAAGCTGATCGAGCGCCGATTGCCGCTCCTCGATGCGGCCGAGCCTGCCGAGCGCGGCCGCTTTCCATCCGGGCGTGTCTATGATCAGGTTCTGCGAGCGCTCGGCAGCCTCGATGCTGCCCGCGTAATCGCCGATCAGAAAGCGCGTCGCCGCCATGTGCGACCATTGATAGTCGGGAAACAGCGACGTCAGGTCGAGCGCGTGCTGGTTGAGCCGGGCAGCAAGGTCGATCCGCCCCATGAAGGCCAGTCCGAGCGCCGCCGACACCGTGATCTTCGGATCGTTCGGATTGAGCTCGGATGCCAGCTCGAAATGCAGCTCGGCCTGCTCGTAGCGCTCCACCATCGCCGCGGACCAGGCGACCACCATCTGGTTGCGCGCATCGAGCGGGTCGAGCTCGACCGCCCGCCTGGCGAGCGCAAGCGCGCGTTGCTCGGCCGTCGCATCATGCGGGCTTCCGGGCCTGATGAAAGGCCGCGAATTGTAGACGCTGGCGAGGCTGGCATGCGCCGGGGCGAAGCTCGGATCCTCGGCGATCGCCTGGTTGAACAGGCGCTCGGCTTCATCCTCCGCCTCGGCCGACCAGCGCAGCAGCAGGTGCTCGCCGCGCAGCCATGCGTCGTAGACGCCCAAATCCTCGGGAAGCCGCTGCACGGCGCGCGAAAGGCGGTCCTGCGAGAGATAGACCTCTAGCTTCGACGTCAGGCGTGCGACCAACCGGCGCTGGGTCGCATGCCAGCTCGCCAGGGTCAGCCGGTAGGACTCGCTCCAGACGACCCGCCTGGCGGCGCTCTCGTCGAGCGTGACGACCAGCGCAAACTCCTCGCCGAGGTCGCTGCAGCCGGCCTTGAGCCGGTAGTCGGCATCCGCCGCATCGTCACCGTACTGCATGTCAATGATCGTCAGTTCGCGGAATTTCGACAGGCTGATGATCAGTTCGGAGCGGAAGCCGGTCGCGAAGGCCGCTGTCGATTCCGCCTCGCTGCTGAAGCTCGAGACGGCGATGACCGGAGCGCGCTGGTGCGATGGCTTCTCGGGCTGTCGCGGCAGCGCGGGGTCCGACAGGCTGGCGGCGAGCGCGGCGGTTTCGGCGCTGGGTTTCAGCTGATATTCCCGCTCGAGGCGGGCGACGAGCTTGTCATAGACGCGCCTTGCCGCGGCAACGTTCTGGTGGGACGCATGGTGGCGCATCAGGCAGCGCACGGCGCCCTCGTGCGACGGCTCGAGCATCAGCAGGGCGCTCGCCGCATGCCGGATGATCGGTTCGCTCGCGTCGAAGCGACCGAGAATGTTCTCGAGCGCCTCTTCCGCCCGGTTGCGGCGATTGTGGCGGGCGACGCTCAGCCAGGCGCCATAGAGGCTGCTGACGGATTCGAAGCCGTAGAGGATGGCCTCCGCCCAGTCGGACCGCTCGAGCAGCGTATCGTCCACCTTGCCTTCGCTGAGGTCGACGAAGATGCGATTGATGTCGACGACAACGCGTGCGGGATCCAGGCTCACATAGGCGCCATGCCGCAGCCCGGATTCCCTCGATCCGCGGGAAAGCGCCTTGGCGGCGACGCGCAGCCCACGTGTCAGGGCGCTCCTCGCCTCGGCGTGCGGGCGCTCGGGCCACAGCAGCGCCGCCATCCGGTCCTGCAATTCACGAAATCCGGTCGACAGTACGAGATAGCCGATCAGCGCCTGTGCCCAGCGGGACCGCAGGGCAACCGGCTCGCCGACGTCGTCGAGCACGGCGAGCCCGTCCAGGACGGAAACCGAGAAATGTGGTGCCCGGCTCGCTTCCTCGCCGGGCGTGTCGCCGGGAACCACATGGTAGAGCGACATCTGTTCGGGCAGGTTCTTGAGCGTGTGGCGGCCGGCGAACCGGAAACCGCAGCCGGTCATGCCGCGCGCTGCCCGGCATACCTCCTCCGTCACGCAGGTGCCGCCGGGTTTGGCCAGCGTCTGGACGCGCGCCGCAATGTTGACGGCATGGCCGTACGCATCGCCCTCGTGACGGCGCACCTCGCCCAAGTGGATGCCGATCCTGAAGCGGCCGGCAGCGGGCTGCTCTACGGCCAGCGCTGCCAGCCTGCGCTGCATCGTGACCGCGTAGTTGACCGCATCCGAGACGCTGTCGAACAGAGCGAGCACGCCATCACCGGTCGACTTGACGAATTCGCCACGGTGCTCGGCGGACAAATCCCTGAACAGCGCAAAGCACTGGGTGACGAGGTCGATCGCCGCGAGCTCGCCCGCGGCGGTGAGGCGGGTGTATTGCGAGAGATCCGCGAACAGGATCGCCTTCAGCGCCGGCAATTCGACTTGGGTTTGCATGATGGCCGGCTCGCGCTACGGTCTTGACTGATATTGTGGCCCGGCTGATCACGTCTGTCGATGGGATCGCGCCGGGATGGTAAGCATGGCGATGACGAACGCGAAAGAGACCAGGCGGGCACTCGATCAGCTCTTCGACATTCTCGATCTGCCGGGAGGCGGCGGCCCGGTGCGCCTGGCGATCGCGATGCCGCGTGCGGCGCTGGTGCGGCTGCCGGGCTTCCCGCAAGTTGCCCTGCCCGACTCGGGGCGCGTCGCGACCGGGCGCGGCCTGGACGAGGCGGGTTCCCGCGCCAGCGCGCTCGGCGAGGCGGCCGAGCTCGTCTCGTGCTCGGCGTGGGGGAACGAGACGCTCGTCACGGCACGCGCCGGTGATATTGGCCCGGCGGCGGTCCCGCCGGAAATGCTGAACGGCTTTTCCGATTCGCAGCTCGCGAGCCGGGCGTCCTGGAACGACCGCAATCGCGACTTCGACTGGCGCCCGCCACCCTGCGATCCGGCCGCAGAGATCGACTGGCTCGAGGTGGAAGACGCCCATGGCGGGCCGCCGGCCTATGTGCCCGCCGATTTCGCCTTCATCGGCCGCAAGGCGGCAGGGGATGAGCGTGCGGTGGCGAGCGGCGACAGCAATGGTTGCGCCTGCGGCGCCAGCGCGGAGAGCGCCAGGCTTGCCGCAACGCTGGAGCTGATCGAGCGCGATGCCGCGGCGCGCTGGTGGTATGGCCGGCGGCAGAGGCCGGTGCTCGACCTCGCCATCCTCGACGACACCAGCGGACTGGTGTCATGGCTCGGTGCGCGCAGGCGCCGAACCTGGCTGTTCGACATAACAACCGATCTCGGCGTGCCGGTGGCGGCGGCTGCCTCGTCCGAACGCGACGGCAGCGACGTTGCACTCGGCTTCGCCGCGAAGCCGGACATCCGCGAGGCGGCACTGGCGGCGCTGACCGAGATGGTCCAGACGGAGTTGCCGCTCGCGGCAGCGCGGAAGCTGGGCGCCGATGCCGCCGACTGGACACAATGGCGGCAAACCGTGACGATGGCCTGGCCGCCCCTCGATCCGGTCGGTGCTCCGCGGGCGGGCGGTCCGCTTCGCTTGCCGGGCATTCCCCCGTCGCTTGACGCGCTGGTCGATGCGTGCGCACGGGCCGGCGTTCGGCTGTGGTTCGCTGACATGACGCGCGATGCCCTGGGAGTACCGGCGTTCCGCGCCCTTTCAACCGAGCTTTGCCACATAAAGCCGCGGCTCGCCCGAAAGCGGCTGCTCGGGCCCGACCGCCATGATCTGGGCCCTGTTGTCAGCGCACCGGAGACCCAGATTCCGCTGAATGTGTGAGGCGAGCTCCGAGCGCCTGCGATACAGTCCGGCGATTCAGCGACACCTCTTGAGCAGTAGCAGACCAAAGAGAAATTCGCGCTTCTCGTCGGGATGTATTTGCGGGTCGATCAACTTGGTCAGCGCATTGTTCAGATAGTCTTTGGTATCACCGGTATCAGGGTCGGCAGCCACACTGGGAACGGCCATCGTCACAACGTCGTTATTCGGATTGTCCTTTTCCGCTTTGACATTAATCTGCTTGTCCTGCCCGCCGGACTTGTAGAACACATGATTGGCTCCTCCAGTGTTTTTCACAAAAACCCTGTTATCGGGATTGAGGTCGTCCTTGTAGGTAACGATCAACCCGCTGCCGACGAGCCCGATAATGAAATCTTCAAAAATCTTCAGCCCGGGACCGTTCTGCGTCCAATAATTATGGAACAAGGCACCGGCTCGCTTCGTACCTTCGAATTCCTGGTCGTAATTCGATGTTCCTCCGTAGAACACCTTGAATGTCGACATATCTACTCCTCCTCTGGCAATGTGGGCGGGTCAACTGTCCAAAAGTCCGGAAAAAGCGATGAGGTCCGGAAGGGCGTAACTTTCCGACGAAGGATGAAGCCTGGGATCCGGACGCCACGGCTGCACGGACGGGTCCAGGATCGACGGTTCGGCAGCGCTGACGGCAGCGTGGAGCGTCTCCATCACGATGCGGCTCCCCAGGGGACCGAGCTTCAGCCCGCAACCTTTGACGGCCGCTTCCTTGAGCACGTAAAACCACAATGGCGTGGAATCGACGAGCCGCGCTGCTCCGCCTTCCGGCCGTTCGGTCAGAGCGTCGCGGACAGCCTGGCTCTCGCCGTCAAGCAGTTCCGGCTCGGTCAGCGGCGCGAAACCAGGAGGCGCGCGATCGCCGAGCTTTCCCGCGACGCAATGAAAGACATGTTGCGCGCTGCTCAGCTCGAGCAGGTAACTGCGCTGGAGCGTGCGAACTGCGAGATTTCTCGACAATGGCATAGAACCGGTCGTGTGCGGAAGGGCTTGCGGCCTGATCTGCCTGAGCTCAAATGCCAACCGCGTGTCGATCTTCGCTGCGAATATCGCGCCCTGGGCTTCCGTCAGACCGATTGCCAGGAGCCGGCGCCAATCCGCCACCCATTGGCCGCGCAGCCGGGTCATCGGCGTGATCGCGCTGTTGTAGGTATTGTCCCAAAAGGCACTGACGGTCGCCCCCGGGTTCCATGCGTTCCAGGGATACCGGTTGCGGATCATGCTGTGGCCGAACCGCGCGCAGGCCGCGGCGAATTCGAGGGGTAGCTTGAACCCGTCGGCGTCCACGTCGATGACGGCTCGACCGCGCTCCATCACGTCCTGGTAAATCACGTTGTCGATTAGCCGGCGGGCGTAGTCGTGAAGCACCACCGACTGGAGATGCAGTTGCGTCAGCCGCCTAGCCTCGTCGGCGTCGTCGCTGAGACGGCGCACAGCATTGAAAAAACGGATGAGCGCCATGTGGGTCTGGGCGAGCGCCAGGTTGCTGTCGTTGCGCCGGTCCGCGATGCACGGCATGCCATCCGTCGCACGTGGAAGGTCCAGCAATCGGCCGTCAGTCGTCTCGCCTACAGCCATGGGCGCCGGGCAGGCCTGGGAAGATGCCGACGCGCCTCCCGGCGGCATCGCACCAAATACGCTGTCGAGATCAAGGGTCGCGCTGCGAATATTCTTCGGCTTCGATTTCCCCGGTGTTATCGACGGTGTCATCGACGTCAGGTCATGGAGGACGAACTGCCCGAAGTAGGTGTAGCCCGCCGGGATCGTTCCCGTCTGATCGCCGAAATCGTTGAATTCCATTGCGTCCCCGAGCGCCTGAAGGAGCGCCAAAGGCGGGGCGGTTCCTTTTTCGGGGCGGCCGAAATAGCGGCGATAAGGCACGAGGACCTTGCGCGTGGAGGTCTTCGGATCCGCCCGGTCCTGGACTTCGACAGTCGTAAAGTCACGATCGATCCTGAAGCTGTGCTCGGGCAGCAGCCCATCGTCGTCGTAGAAAGCGATCGGCGATCCCTGGTCTTCGAAGACCGCGTACAAGCCCTCGCCGTGCCGCTCCGGCGCAATGACGATCTGCGCCGTCTCGTTCGACAGCGTATCACCCGAATACACCGGAGAGCTGCTCATCCCTCACCCCCCTCGGGAGCCGCCGAGCGCTAGTCACTGACCGCGTTGCACCGCATACGACCGACTGCGACGTTTGAATTGTCGCCAAATAATCCTTCAAGGCAGCAAAGGAGCCTGGAATTCACTTTGCCTCGCCGGCCAATGCGACCATGCAATACTCAAACCGACAGCTTTGCAATCGGATTTTCATCGGCCCCTCCTCCTCGGCGATCGCAAAGCGATCGCGAGGATCTGGAGGAATGGTAAGGCCCGCTTGCGCTCTATCGGTACCGCTGATGGGGCGACTTGGTGACGGGTGCCATGAAGCGCGAGGCGCTGGCGAGTTCGCGCCCTCCTCCCTCCTTGTTGGGGGAAGATAGTAAGGCCCGTTCCGCACTTCGCGGAACCGTTCACTGGTGGAGGGGTGCGAAAAGCGCGCCATCGTCCTTTCCATGCCGCAGCGATCGAGAAGCCCGTCCGCCGGATAACATTCGCGGCATTACTGGCAAGGCCCGAAGGTGGCGCCACCACGACCTCCAGCGCGGTCGCCTGCGATGTCAGCTTTCAGGAAACGGCAAAGCGGATCTAGACGGCTGACATGAGGCGTAAGGCGAGATTCACGGCGCCGCCAGCAAAGCCAAAGCTCCAAAAACCCCTTGCCAGCGGAGAGCCGTCCATACACGGCCCCCATTTCGGTCATTGGAAAATCGGCTGCGAATGATCGGTCTAGCGATTTATCGGCCCTTCCCGGCCTCGATCATTGCTCGCCGTTTAATTAGCCACAATTTCAGCATGGATCGTCCGCCGGCAATGGGTCGCCTTTGACGCGGATTGGTTCAGTTTCGCGAGCGGAAGAAACGGCAGCTTTGCGCCTCAAGCACGAACATGAAGTAATCGCGGAAGCGGTGGCCACCTGAGATGTGGCGGCGATGTTCGAACATCTGGCCGGCTGGCTGTCCTCCGATAGGATGAAGAACGGGCTCTCGATCGACACCGGGCCCAGCCACCGAACGGAGGACAGCCATGGAACACTATATCGGCCTCGACGTATCCATGAAAGAGACGGCAATATCGATCCGGCAGAACGGTAAGAGGATTTGGCGGGGCAAGTGCGCATCCGATCCGCAACTGCTTGCGGCGGTGATCCGCAAGCGCGCACCGCATGTCCGGCGGGTTGTGTTCGAAACGGGGCCGCTGTCGGTGTGGTTCTACCATGCGTTGACGGCAGAGGGCCTGCCGGTGATCTGCATCGACGCGCGGCATGCCAAAGCCGCGCTCGACATGGCCGCGAACAAGACCGATGCGAACGATGCCGATGGCCTGGCACATCTGGCCGAGGTCGGCTTCTACCGAGAGGTCCGCGTCAAAGGTTTCGACAGCATGCTGATCCGCACGCTGATCACCGCGCGGCGCCAACTTCTTAAGATGCGTTTGCAGATATCCAATCAAATCCGTGGATTGATGAAGACGTTCGGCCTTGTCGTGCCCAAGGGCGCCGGAAGCGTGTTCGAACGCAACGTTCGCGACCTTCTGCGGGGTGAAGAAAAGCTGGCGCGCATTGTTGTGCCAATGCTGCAGGCATGGAGTGGTATCCGATACCAAATCGCAGAGCTGAGCAAGCAGCTGGCAGCGATGGCGCGTAACGACCAGCATTGCCGTCTGCTCATGTCAGTGCCCGGTGTAGGCACCGTCACAGCCACCGCCTTTGCCGCAGCGGTGGAGGATCCGGCCAACTTCAGGAACTCGCGCGCCGTGGGCGCATGGGTGGGCCTGACCCCGAGGCGCTACCAGTCCGGCGAGGTCGATAATGATGGTCATATCTCGCGCCGTGGCGACAGTCAGTTGCGCGGACTGCTATATGAGGCGGCCGCGGTCATCCTGAACCGGTCGACGGATACCAGCATCCTGCGAACCTGGGCGTTGGAGCTGAAAGATCGGCTCGGCTTCAAGCGAGCGGCCGTGGCCCTGGCGCGCAAGCTGGCAGTCATCATGCATGCGATGCTCCGGACGGGCGAGTTGTTCGATCCGCACGGAGGAAAACCCGCCGCTGTCTGATCCTGCAGACGTTTAGCTACGACCATTCTTCAGGCCATTCCACCGATAGCGTTCTTACAGGACGCACCGAGTCGTCCCTGCCGGGACGTGGCTGAGATCATTCCGCGAAGCGGGAAGCAACTGCCTCGTTTAGCAGATTGCGTAACGAACATAGGAAGATCTCACCTGCGAAACTCATCCTGCGGCGATCATCGCGTCGACCGCGTAGACGACCCTGTACCCGGCATTCGGACGAACGAGAATCGACAGAAAGGACGACGGCCTTGCACTCACCCCCTTGACGGTCGAGCGATTAGACGACCCGCTTCGCGGGAGGGGCGCCTCGTTCTGAGATGGCGCGACTGCCATTTTGACTTGAGCGGGTAGAGGCGTCGATCTGACCATGGAGTTCCCTTCAACGAGAGGAACTCGCCATGGCTACCCTGTCGACCGATGCACCAATCTCTCCGCTTCGCCAGCGCATGCAGCACGAC
>NZ_JAMYVL010000054.1:0-10203 GCF_040323955.1 Mesorhizobium sp. M0018
GCGGCCGCAAGGACCGTGCTCAAAGGCCGGACATATGGACGCAAGCGATCGAAAACGACGCAAAACAACCGTTGCAGGCAGGGCGCCGTCCACATATGGATCCTAGGGTCTGCGCAGGCCGCTTCGCGGCTGCTCCGCCCTAGGATGACGAAGGCATGGGGGGCCCCGCTAGCCCCAACGGGGAGAGGAGGGAGTTCATCCCGCTCAATCATCATAGCTGTGCCCTGCCCTCAGCCCGTCGCGCACGCGTGCCGCGATGGCCAGGAACTCCGGCGTCTCGCGGATATCGAGCGGTCGCTTTTTCGGCAGCGTCGATTCTATGACGTCGCTGACACGCCCCGGGCGCGGCGACATGACGATGATGCGCGTCGACAGATAGACCGCCTCGGGGATCGAATGGGTGACGAAGCAGATAGTCTTGTTGGTGCGCTCCCAAAGCTCCAGCAGCTGTTCGTTGAGGTGATCGCGCACGATCTCGTCCAGCGCGCCGAACGGCTCGTCCATCAACAAAAGGTCGGCGTCGAAGGCGAGCGCCCGCGCGATCGAGGCGCGCTGCTGCATGCCGCCCGAAAGCTGCCAGGGGTATTTCTTCTCGAAGCCGCTGAGATTGACAAGGTCGAGGGTTCGCTTGATGCGCGCCGCCTGCTCCGCCCTGGACAGGCCCATGATCTCCAGCGGCAGTGCCACATTGCGCTGGATGGTGCGCCACGGATAAAGTGCGGCCGCCTGGAAGACATAGCCATAGGCGCGGCTCTGGCGCGCCTGCTCGGGCGTCATGCCGTTGACGGAGATGGCTCCCGATGTCGGCTTCTCCAGATCGGCGATGACGCGCAGCAAGGTCGTCTTGCCGCAGCCGGAGGGCCCGATGAAGGACACGAATTCCCCCTTGCCGATCGTCAGGTCGACATTCGACAGCGCCTGTACCGGACCATCATTGGTCTGGAAGGTCAGGCCAAGCTTGCTTGCCGAAACAACGGCTGGGGATACTCCCGTCATCGGCCGTAGCCTGTCGCTTCCGGCCACTGCGGCGCCGGCCGGAATCCCATTGATTTTACCCAGATGTTGCTTTCCACTCGCCCAGTCCTACTCGCCGCAGTTTTACTCGCCCCAGTTCTATGCGCCCCAGTTCTACGCGCCCTTGTCCCATCAGATAGACGCCCGGAGTTGCCCCGATGTCGCCCAAACCGACTTGCCATCTTATCCGCCCTGAAAGCTCTTATGAAGGCAAGCAGGGCCTGAGTTATTTCGCCGGTATCGCCGCCGAAACAGTCGGCTCGTCCGGCATCTGCATGCATCTGCTGACCATGCCGCCGGGTGCCCGCGCCAAGGCGCATATGCACGAAAACCATGAAACCGCGATCTATGTGCTCTCCGGCGAAGTCCATACCTGGTATGGCGACCGGCTCGAACAGCATATCGTGGTCAAGGCCGGCGATCTTTTCTATATTCCCCCCGGCGTGCCGCATCTGCCGGCCAATCTGAGCGACGGCCCCGCCTCGGCGGTCATTGCCCGAACCGATCCCAACGAACAGGAAAGCGTCGTCCTGCTGCCGGAACTGGATGGGTTGGTCGCCTGACGCCGGCATCGAGGCGGCGGTCGTCATCGGCACCGTCACGAACATGATTTCAGCGGCCCGATCTCCTCAAGGCCGGGAATGGTCACGAAGAAACCGTCCCCTCCTCTGTTGATGACCTTGACGACATCCGTGGTCGTGCCCTTCTCGCCCTCGGCGAAACAGGTGGAGCTCAACAACAGGGTGCCAGGCGCCGTCGTCAGTCGCTGTGCGAACTGGCAGCCGCTGCCATAGGTTTCGACGCCGTCGGCGGTCAGCACGACATAATCGTCGCTGTCCTGATAACCGAGCCGTACACCAGCGCAACCGACCTCATTGCCAAAGGAGCCGGCAAGGACGTCAGCCGCCGCCGGCCCGGCGCCAAGGATCACTGCGGCCATTGAGATAATCGCTCCGTGGCTCGCCAAGCTCAAACGCCCGTCGCCGGAATGCCCGTCCGTTCCACCTTGCGCGGCGCGGAAATTTCCTTCCACGTCGACAGCGCCCGGTTGACCGCCGCGTTCGGCTCGCGAGCGACGAACTCGCCATGGCCGGGCTCCGCCTTGACCTCGTTTTCCTCGATCGACAGTTCGCCGCGCGAGAAGACGAAGCGCGGCAGGCCGGTTACCTCAAAACCTTCGAAGACATTGTAGTCGATCACCGACTGCTGCTTCTTGGCCGTGATCTTCTTCTTGCGCTTCGGGTCCCAGACGATGATGTCGGCGTCCGCGCCTTCGACGATGGCGCCCTTCTTCGGATACATGTTGAGGATCTTGGCGATGTTGGTCGAGGTCACCGCGACGAACTCGTTCATCGTCAGCCGGCCGGTGTTGACGCCGGTCGTCCACAGCACCGGCAAACGATCCTCGAGCCCGCCCGTGCCGTTCGGGATCTTGGTGAAGTCGCCGACGCCGTTGCGCTTCTGTTTGGTGGTGAAGGCACAATGGTCGGTCGCCACCACTTGCAGCGACCCGGCCTGCAGGCCGGCCCACAGCGAATCTTGGTGCAGTTTGTTGCGGAAGGGCGGGCTCATCACCCGGCGCGCCGCATGGTCCCAGTCCTTGTTGAAATATTCGCTCTCGTCCAGCGTCAGGTGCTGGATCAGCGGCTCGCCGAATACCCGCATGCCTTTCTGGCGCGCCCGGCGGATGGCTTCGTGCGCCTGCTCGCAGGAGACATGCACGACGTAGAGCGGCACGCCGGCCATGTCGGCGATCATGATGGCGCGGTTGGTCGCCTCGCCTTCGACTTCAGGCGGGCGCGAATAGGCGTGCCCCTCCGGGCCGCTGTTGCCCGCCGCCAGCAGCTTCTGCGACAGCGCCGCGACCACGTCGCCATTCTCGGCATGGACCAGCGGCAGCGCGCCAAGATCGGCACAGCGCTGGAACGACGAATAGAGCTCGTCGTCATCGACCATCAGCGCGCCCTTGTAGGCCATGAAATGCTTGAACGAGGTAATGCCCCTGTCGACGACGGTGGCCATCTCGTCGAACACCTGCTTGCCCCACCAGGTGATCGCCATGTGGAAGGAATAGTCGCAGGACGCCTTCGAGGTCTTGTTGTCCCACATCTGCAGGGCCTCGAGCAGTGATTGCTGCGGCGCCGGCAGGCAGAAATCGACGACCATGGTCGTGCCGCCGGCAAGGGCCGCGCGGGTACCGGATTCGAAGTCGTCGGCCGAATAGGTGCCCATGAACGGCATTTCGAGATGGGTATGCGGGTCGATGCCGCCCGGCATCACATAGCAGCCGCTGGCGTCGAACTCATGGTCGCCATGCAAATCCGAGCCGATGCCGATGATCTTGCCGTGCTTGAACAGCACATCGGCCTTCCACGTCCGGTCGGCGGTGACGATGGTGCCATTCTTGATGACTTTGGACATTTTCTTGTTCCCTTATTCTCTTCGCGCTTCTTGTGAGCGGCGTTGCGAGGCTATCCCATCACCCCACAATCCCCGCCGTGTCCACCACCGCATGGAACAGCACGTCGGCGCCGGCCGCTGCCCATTCCTTGGTGATTTCCTCGGCCTCGTTGTGGCTGAGCCCGTCGACACAGGGGCACATCACCATTGCGGTGGGTGCGACGCGGTTGATCCAGCAGGCGTCATGGCCGGCGCCCGAGACGATGTTGCGATGCGTATATCCCAGGCGCTCCGCCGCATCCCGCACAGCCTTGACGCAGCCCGCGTCGAAAGTGACCGGATCGAAATGGCCGACCTGATCGATTTGATATTTGATGTCGAGCGCGTCGCAAATTGTGTCGATGCCGTCGCGGATGCGGCCGTCCATGGCGTCCAGCACCTCCTTTTCCGGCGAGCGGATGTCGATAGTGAAGACGGTGCGCCCGGCAATGATGTTACGCGAGTTCGGATAGACCTCCATATGGCCGACCGCGCCGACGGCGTCGGGTTGGTAGTCCATGGCGATCTCGTGCACCAATTCGATCACCCGCGCCATGCCGAGCCCGGCATTGCGCCGCTTCGGCATCGGCGTCGAGCCGGTATGCGCCTCCTTGCCGGTCAGCGTCACCTGCAGCCATTTCAGTCCCTGGCCGTGGGTGACGACACCGATGTCGATGCCCTCGTCCTCGAGGATCGGGCCCTGCTCGATATGCAATTCGAAGAAGGCGTGGATCTTGCGCTCACCGACTTTCTCGGTGCCCTTCCAGCCGATCCGTTCGAGCTCCTCGCCGAATTTCTTGCCGTCCTTGTCGACATGTGAATAGACGTCGGCCTGGTCGAGCACGCCGGCGAATACCCCGGACGCCATCATCGCCGGCGCAAAGCGGGCGCCTTCCTCGTTGGTCCAGTTGGTGACGACGATCGGATGCTTGGTCTTGATGCCGAGATCGTTGAGCGAGCGCACGACCTCCAGGCCGCCGAGCACGCCGAGCACGCCGTCATACTTGCCGCCGGTCGGCTGGGTGTCGAGATGGCTGCCGACATAGACCGGCGGCAGGCTGGGGTCGGTGCCTTCGCGACGGGCAAACATCGTACCCATCTCGTCGACGCCCATTTCGAGCCCCGCCTCATCGCACCAGCGCTTGAACAGATGCCGCCCTTCGCCGTCCTCGTCAGTAACAGTCTGGCGATTATTGCCGCCGGCAATGCCGGGGCCGATCTTCGCCATCTCCATTATCGAATCCCACAAACGGTCTGAATTGATCCGCAGATTCTCGCCGGGGGCGGCCATATTCTAAAACCTCATTGGTTGCGCGGCGTCGAGGGGGAGGGAAAGCTGCACCTGGTTCAATCCACGGCCCTCAGCACTTCGCGCACATGGTCGATCAATTCGTTGATCTGGCCTTTGGTGATGATCAGCGGCGGCGACAGCGCGATGATGTCGCCGGTGGTGCGGATCAATGCACCGCGCTCGAACGCCTTGACGAAAGCCGAGAAGGCCCGCTTCGTTGGCTGGCCGGCGATCGGCGCCAGCTCGATCGCGCCGATCAGGCCGATGTTTCTGATATCGATGACGTTCGGCTCGCCCTTCAGCGAGTGCAGCGCGTCCTCCCAGTACGGCGCCAGTTCCTCGCCGCGCGTCAGCAGCCCTTCTTCCTTGTAGGTGTCAAGCGTGCCCAGCGCTGCCGCGCAGGCGATCGGATTGCCCGAATAGGTGTAGCCGTGGAAGAACTCGATCATGTGCTCGGGGCCGGTCATGAAGGCGTCGTGGATTTCCTTCTTCACGAACACCGCGCCCATCGGGATGACGCCGTTGGAGACGCCCTTCGCCGTGGTCATGATATCCGGCGTGACGCCGAAATAGTCGGCGGCAAACGGCGTACCGAGACGGCCGAAACCGGTGATGACTTCGTCGAAGATCAGCAAGATGCCGTGCTTGGTGCAGATCTCGCGAAGCTTCTGCAAATAGCCCTTCGGCGGCAGGATGACGCCGGTGGAACCGGCAACCGGCTCGACGATGACGGCGGCGATGGTCGAGGCGTCGTGCAAGGCGACGATGCGCTCCAGCTCGTTCGCCAGTTCCGCGCCATGCTCCGGCACGCCCTTGGTGAAAGAGTTCTTTTCCGGCAGATGCGTGTGGGGCATGTGATCGACGCCGCCGAGCAGCGTGCCGAACATCTTGCGGTTGGTGACAATGCCGCCGACGGAGATGCCGCCGAAATTGACGCCGTGATAGCCGCGTTCGCGGCCGATCAGACGGGTGCGCGAGCCCTCGCCTTTGGCGCGGTGATAGGCGATCGCCATCTTCAGCGCGGTCTCGACCGATTCCGAGCCGGAATTCGTGAAGAACACATGGTCCATGCCCTTCGGCGCGATGTCGACCAGCCGGTTCGCCAGCTCGAACACGATCGGATGGCCCATCTGGAACGCCGGCGCATAGTCGAGCTCGGCCGCCTGGCTCTGGATCGCCTCGGTGATCTTCGGGCGGCAGTGGCCGGCATTGACGCACCACAGGCCGGCGGTGCCGTCGAGCACCTTGCGCCCGTCGCTGGTCGTGTAGTGCATGTCCTTGGCCGACACCATCATGCGCGGCGCCTGCTTGAACTGCCGGTTTGCCGTGAACGGCATCCAGAATGCACTGAGATCGTTCGGCGTGACTTTCAGCCGGTTGGACATGACCGAGACTTCCCCTTGTAACTTGTTTCGGTGCGGCTAACGCCTGGTCTTTCCAACTTGGTCTTCGCGACGTTTTCGTGCTACGCAAATTTTTGACCGGTTGGACAAACGTTAGCACCGCCTTATCAGCGGTCAAGGGATTACTAGCGGAAATGCGGCTTTCGAAGTGCGCTCCACAGGGCGGAGAAAAACTGGTCCAGAGAATTGGTCCAGACACTCCTCGCAGCGAAGGTTTTTCGAGGTGACGGGTGCGGTCGAAAGCTCTGCTCCTCGCCGCACCCGCATCCAGATGGAAAAGCGCGAGCTCATCCTCGAGGCGGCGCTCGAAGTCTTCTCGACCAACGGTTTTCGCGGCTCGACAATCGACCAGATCGCTGAAGCCGCCGGCATGTCGAAGCCGAACCTGCTCTATTATTTCCGCCGCAAGGAGGACATCCACAAGACGCTGATGCAGCGGCTTCTCGACACCTGGCTGGCGCCGCTGCGCGAACTCGACGATATCGGCGACCCCTTGACCGAACTGCGCAGCTATATCAGGCGCAAGCTCGAAATGGCGCGCGATTTCCCGCGCGAGAGCCGGCTGTTCGCCAACGAGATCCTGCAGGGCGCGCCGCGTATCATGCCGATGCTGGAAGGCGAGTTGAAGACGCTGGTCGACGAGAAGGCCAATGTCATCAAGGGCTGGATGCGCGCCGGCAAGATTGCCCGCACCGACCCCTGGCACCTGATCTTCTCGATCTGGGCGACGACGCAGCATTATGCCGATTTCGACGTGCAGGTCCGCGCCGTGCTCGGCCCTGACCGCGGCGGCGACGGCCGCTTCGAGGATGCCGCAAGGTTTCTCGAGCAACTGTTCATCGACGGGCTGAAGCCGAAGGGCTGAGGCAGCTCGGCTGTCGCAAACCTCCCCCATTGCTTCGTCATCCTGGGGCGCAGCAAGGAGCGGAGCGACGCAGCGCAGACCCCAGGATGACGAAGTTGGGCTCACGCGCTGCGCCGCTCGGCCGGCAGCGCATCGAGCAGCTTCTGCAGCTTGGCGATCGAGTTCTGCTCGGCGAGCGGCGTGTAGACGATCAGCTTCATGTCCGAGCCGTCGTCGATCGACAGGCTCATATGCTCGAACGCCATGGCACCCGCTGTCGGATGCCTGACATGCTTTACACCCGACAGGTTACGGGCCACGTCGCGTAGCGGCCACCAGGCGCGAAACTCCTGGCTCGAGCGCGTCATCAGCGCGATCAGCCGCTCGAAATCCGGATCGCCGACATATCTGGCGCTTTCTGCCCGGAATGACGCCAGCACGGCACGTGCCAGTTCCTCCCAATCAACGAGCAGGCGCCGATGCTGCGCGCTGGTGAAAACCATATGGACGATGTTGCGGGCATCGCCCTCCAGCAGGCCATAGTCGCCGAACACGGCTGCCGCAGCAGAATTCCAGGCCAGCACGTCCCAGCGCCGCCCAAGGACATAGGCCGGCTGCAGGACCAGGCTCTGCAGCATGTGCAGCAACGGGCTATCGACTTTTTCCGGCGCGTCGACGCGACGCTCCGGCTGCGGGCGGCCGGCAAGAATGAACAGATGCCGTTGCTCGGCCGTGTCCAGGCGCAGCGCCCGGCTGAGCGCCGTCAGCACTTCCACCGACGGCCGAACGTCGCGGCCCTGCTCCAGCCAGGTGTACCAGGTCGTGCCGACGCCGGCGATCATCGCCACCTCCTCGCGCCGCAGCCCGGGCGTGCGCCGGCGCAGGCCGGTCGAAATGCCGGTGGCCGAAGGCGTCAGCCTTTCGCGCCGCGAGCGCAGAAAGGCGCCAAGCTCGCGGCGACGGCTGCCTTCGGCAGAATGCGTGGTGGAATCCATCGGCGCTATTATAGCAGTACCGATACCAGGATAAAGTTTGAACTGTTTGGCATGCGTCTGGTGTCCCATCTTTCTGCTCAGAGCGATGACATGGAGGCTCTGAACATGGAACTGAAAGACAAGACGATCCTGATTACCGGCTCAACCGACGGCGTCGGCCGCGTTGTCGCGCAACGGCTCGGCGCCGGCGGCGCCCGCATCCTGGTGCATGGCCGCGACGCGACAAGGGGCAAGGCGATCGTGACCGAGATCGAAGCCGCCGGCGGCAAGGCCGAGCTTCTTGTCGCCGATCTCTCCTCCCTGGCCGAGGTCCGCCGCCTCGCCGAAGCCGTCCGCGCCAGGACCAAGCGGCTCGATATCCTCATCAACAATGCCGGCGTTGGCACCGCCGGCCCCAACGCGAAACGGCAGGTCAGCGCCGACGGCTACGAGCTGCGCTTTGCCGTCAACTACCTCGCCGGTTTCCTGCTCACCACGGAGCTGCTGCCACTGCTCAAGGCCAGCGCGCCGGCGCGCATCATCAATGTCGCCTCGGCCGGGCAACGGGCGATCGACTTCAGGGATGTCATGCTGACCCGCTCCTACGACGGCGTTCGTGCCTACTGCCAGAGCAAGCTGGCGCAGATCATGTTCACCATCGACCTGGCGGAGCAGCTGCACGGCACCAATGTGACCGTCAACAGCCTGCATCCGGCAAGCTACATGAACACCACGATGGTGCGGCAGGCGGGCATCACGCCGTGGAGCTCGGTCGAAACCGGCGCCGAAGCCATCATCAACCTCGCCACATCGCCGGCACTCGAAGGGCGAAGCGGCCTCTATTTCGACGGCCAAAGGGAATCCCGTGCCGATGCACAAGCCTATGACGCGAAGGCGAGGCAGCAGTTGCGTGAATTGAGTCTCGGCCTTGTCGCGCTCGCACCCGCTTCCGCAACATCGAAGAAAGAAAATTCATGACCGAGAAAACGCAGCACGCCGTGATCGTCGGCGGCTCCTCCGGCATCGGCCTCGCCACCGCGAAAAAGCTGCTTGGCCCGGGCATGAAGGTGACTATCACCGGGCGCAACCGGGAAAGGCTCGACAACGCATGGCAAAGCCTTGGCGGCGCAGTCGAAAAGGCTGCCTTCGATGCCGCGAAGCCGGACGAGGTTCGCCGGTTCTTCAACGATCTCGGCCCTTTCGATCACCTGGTGCTGGCCGCCAGCGGCGGCAAGGGGCTCGGTCCGTTCGAAACGCTTGACCTGACTGACATCGGCGGTGGCGTCGACGAGAAGGTCCGGCCACAGCTCTCCTGCCTGCAGGCCGCCTTGCCGACGCTGAACAAGAGCGGCTCGGTGACTTTCATCTCGGCGGTGTCGGCGCAATTGTCGGCGCCGGGTGTCGCCGGCATCGCCGCCGTCAACGGCATGCTGCTGACCGTGGTGCCGATCCTGGCAATGGAGCTGAAGCCGCTACGCGTCAATGTCGTGGCGCCGGGCGTCATCGACACGCCGTGGTGGGATTTCCTGCCCGATGAACAGCGCCATGCGGTGTTTGCCGATTATGCCGGCAAGACACCGGTCGGCCGCATTGGCCGCGCCGAGGACGTCGCTGAGGCGATCGCGTTCCTGGTTTCGAACAGCTTCGTCACAGGCCAGATCCTGACCTGCGACGGCGGCTTGCGGTATGCGGCGTGAGCGGCTGCCTCCAAGAGGCATCAGTCGTTGTCAAAGCGACTGCGCGATCAGCGCCAGAAATCCTCCGGCCAGCGCGACGTTGCCGACAAAGCCGTTGATGCGGGACGCGCGCTCAGGCCCCTGATGATCCCAGAAGTTATGGAACATCGGCGTGGCGACGATCAGGAACAGGATCAGGCATGCCGCCGCCGCAGCGGTCCAGATGCCCGCGATCACCAGCGCTCCGGCAATGATTTGCAGGACGATCCCCAGCCAAAGAACCAGCCGTGCCTGCGGCACGCCGCGCGTCGTCATCAATTGGCTCACCAACGCCGCGTTCTGAATGTTGCGCAGGCCGGCAAAGACAAAGCCGCCGCCAAGCAGCAGGCGGGCGGCGAATAGGATCTCACTATCAAAGTTTGAAAACATGCTGTCGGGTCCTCGGGCAGAAAAGAGGCGCGCGGCGGGGCCCCCCGCGCCGGGGGCCAGGGGACGGGGGCCAAACAGGTGGGGGAGGCTGGGTTTGATGTAAACGGACGCCCACACCGGGTCCGCGGTTTTT
>NZ_JAMYVL010000055.1:0-9688 GCF_040323955.1 Mesorhizobium sp. M0018
TCCATGGTCAGATCGACCCCTCTACCCGCTCAAGTCAAAATGGCAGTCGCGCCATCTCAGAACGAGGCGCCTCTCCCGCGAAGCGGGTTCGTGCATTAGGCGCGATCCGGCCTGTCGCGAACGCGAACTTTTGACCCCAAAGCCCCCATTTGGCGGCGAACCCATAGACGGCCGCTTCTGGCGCTAGTTGCCCGTTCCGGCGGCCGGCTCAACGGCAAGCCCTGACCCAAACGAGCCATTCCGGCAGGCAAGCTCTAATGTCTCGAATGTGGTGACTACGACATTGGTTACACCTCGCCGTATCAGCGGTCCATCAAACGTGCGGGAGAAGGGATTTGCTGGTAAGGTCGGTTTCCTTTCAGAACAACCAATACTATGATCCGCTGGGGCCAGGCCACCGATGGACCGCAAGCTTGCCGCGATTCTAGCCGCAGATGTAGTAGGCTATTCGACTCTGATGGAGCGCGACGAGGCCGGTACATTTGAGCGACTACGTGCCGGACGCAAGGAACTGTTCGAGCCCGAAATTGCCCGCCACCACGGCCATATCTTCAAGCTGATGGGCGATGGGATGCTGGCCGAATTCGGTAGTGTCGTCGATGCCGTCGAATGTGCAGTGTCGTTGCAGCGGGGACTATCCGAGCGCAACGCCTCGCTTCCCGCAGTGGAACAGATCGTGGTGCGGATCGGCATCAACCTCGGCGAGGTGATCGTCGACGGCGACGACCGGTATGGCGATGGGGTCAACATCGCGGCCAGACTTCAGCAGTTGGCGGAATCGGGCGGCATCTGCATCTCGGGAAAAGTGGCCAAGGAGGTTGATAGGAAGCTGGCGTTCGCCTTTGAGCCAATGGGCGAACAGAGGGTCAAAAACATAGCCGAACCCGTTCAGGCGTATCGCGTGTTGCTTGATTCCGCGACAGCGGGCAAGACCCTCCATGCTCGCCGCCAGCCGCGCGCCTGGCGTTTTCCGGCCGCGGCGGGAATTCTCGTCCTGGCTCTCGGCCTTGCAGTAGCATGGTGGCAGCCGTGGGAGAGGCCTGCACCGCTTGCCGTTCCGACCGTCAGCGAGGCAGCCGACACCCGGCCCTCGCTAGTCGTCCTGCCCTTCGACAATCTCAGCGACGACAAGGAACAAGAATATCTCGCCAACGGCTTCACCGAGGATCTGACGACCGCACTGGCGCGTGTGCCGGGTCTTTTCGTCTTCTCCCCCAACGCGGGCTCCGCTTACAAGGACAAGGACCCGAAGGAGATTGCGGCGGCATTGGGCGTCCGGTACCTGCTGAAAGGCTCGATTCGCCGCGTCGGCGACGACATGCGCATCAATGCGCAGCTGATCGATGGCTCGACTTCCAGACATCTCTGGGCGGAGCGTTTCGACGGCCGGTGGGCAGACGTATTCGCGCTGCAGGACAGCGTTGTCAGCAGCATCGCGGGTGCGCTGCAGCTCCGCCTGGTGAGCGGCGCGCCGGCTACCCGGGCCGGAGGCACCAGTAATCCCGAGGCCTATGAGGCCTATCTCAAGGGGATGGACATCTACAACCGTATCAACACGCCCGAGGAGTTTGCGCAGGCTGTGAAGTATTTCCAGCAAGCCGTGCAACTCGACCCCGATTTCGGCGCGGCGTACGCCCAGCTCGCCTGGGCCTACTGGGACGCGGATGTCGGTCGGGTCGTAGTAATGGGACTTACGACGGACGTGGCCCAGGGCAAGATCTATGAAACCCTGGAAGCGGCGGCCAGGGATCCTTCGCCGGGCTACTATCAGCTCGTCGCCGAGTTGATGGTCCGCGAGCACGACTCGGACGACGCAGTTACCGTTCTTCTGAAGTCGGTGGCGCTCGATCCCAGCGATACTTGGAATTATCTCTCGCTGGCCAATGCTCTGAATTTCAACGGCAGGCCGAAGGAAGTGCTTAGCTATCTCGATGCGGCTGCGCGCGTCGACCCAAACTCGTGGATGGACTACAGGCGCTACCAAGCCGGACTGGCCGAGTTCGGCCAGGAGAAGTTTGAGGACGCGGTTCGCTCGATCGAGAAGATGGACCTTATATCGGCCGATCCACGGGCGAAATTTTATGCCCTGCAGGTCCTTATTTCGGCTTATGGGCATCTTGGGCGCACAGACCAGGCCGCGGCGGCTTTGGAAACGCTTAGGAAGGTTGTTGGGCGGGTGGACAGGGGGCCGAGCCAGTTGATGACCCAGGATTACATGGTGTTCAAGAATACGGCCGATATCGAACGCCTTTTGGCCGGGCTGACCAAGGCAGGTGTGCCAGAGCTGTCGGCATTGGCAAAGGCAGGCATGAATCCGAAGGACCGGCTCACAGGGGCGGAAATAAAGTCTCTCATGTTCGGGCACGAAACGCGCGGAAAATTGGTAATGCCCACGTTCCTGCCGATGCAGCGCACAACCTCGGTCGACGGCGCCGTCAGCGAGACCGTTGGCCAGAGGAGCCGCGTAGGAACCTCGTGGGTGCAAGGCGATTTCTTGTGCAACGCCTTTCCCATAGAACTGACAAGCTGTGGGGCGATTTTTCGCAATGTGTTCAGGACGCCGGGGCGCGACGACGAATACAAGGCCGTTTACCGCGGGGACCAGTTCGAGTTTTCGGTCGTCAAGTGAAACTCCCAAATGCCGCAAGGCCGTAAGTCTGCTTGCCGAGTAGACGCGACGTTGTTGGCATAACTGCAAACGTCGACAATTGGCGCTATCAAGACGTCCGGCCCTGTCGCTGACCACGTCTGCTTTCAGGCAGCGGCTAAGCCAATCTCTACGGCCGAATGGAGGCGCGAAGCTGACGCCACCGGCGAATTTGAACCGAATACCCCATCATCCTATGTTCATGATTTGTGCTTCGAAAGTCGCATAATTGGCAGTCTGTAATCTCCAGAAACCGGAACTCAGCCCGATCCATGGCCTCAGCTCTGACATACGAAGCCTATGCCGTCAGCTCCATGTGACATGAATTGCCATCAACGCGCTTTCATGCTTGCTGGGCCGATGTCTCGTCCTCGCCTGCTGCCCGAAAAGAGTTTTCCGACCTATGCGTACCTGCCTGGCAAACATCCGCATCCGGTACGTGATCCCTTGGGCCATAGCTACCGAAACGATCCCGTGACCGTCGCCCTTGGGGAAGCGTTAGGCTCGGATGTCTTTCGATGGGGAATCGACCTTTTCAACCATGGCTATTACTGGGAAGCCCATGAGGCTTGGGACAGGCTGCGAAACGAAGCACCCAGCACCGCCTGTTCTTCAAGGGACTGATCCTATTGGCGGCGGCCGGGGTAAAAATACGCGAGGGAAAGCGGGTCGCTGCCGTACGCCATGCCACAAGAGCTGCCGCGCTTTTTCGTCAGGTGGTGACGGTGCCGAGCCGGCTCTTTGAGACTGCGCTCGGGATGACACCTGCCGCGCTTGCAGAATATGCCGAAGCAGCCGTAACTTCCCGGGTTTTGCCAGAACCAAAGCCTGACCAGCCCGAGCCCGTTTTCGATTTTATTCTCGCACCAAAACTTGAGAGTGTCTGATCGGCAACCCTTGGTAAGCGTTCAACCCCAGCTTCGCCTGTGGAAGGCTGGTTACTCCCGCCTATTTTGTGTCCGGGCTACATAGGCCGATGGATCTGCAGCAATCAGGCCGCGGTCTTCTTGCGCGTCCGCTTCAGCGGCGCCGGCTTTTCCGGTTCTTTCGGCTTTCGGCCGAGCCCCATCGTCTTGGCCAATGCCGAGCGCGCTGCGGCATAGTTCGGCGCGACCATCGGATAGTCCGCTGGCAGGCCCCATTTGGTGCGATATTCGTCGGGCGTCAGGTTGTAGTGGGTCGCGAGATGGCGTTTCAACGACTTGAACTTCTTCCCGTCCTCAAGGCTGACAATGTAGTCCGGAGTGACCGATTTCTTGATCGAGCACGGCAGCCTTGAGAGCCCGGGACTTATCCGGCGCAGCACCGCCGCCGGCGGTGCCCATCAATGCGGCGTGAATCTGACTGATGAGGGCCGGCAAGTCACCGACCGGAACCGGATTGTTCGAGACATAGGCCGAGACGACGTCGGCAGTGAGTTCGATCAGGTTGTCGGCATTGCTTTCAGCTTCTTCTGTCACGAAACTCTCATGGCGGCTTGAAAGACAGTCGGCGAAATTGTCCGTTTCATAGTGGCGGTTTGCGCCAAACGCAACGAATGCATTGGGCACTATCGCGATGCCTGTTTCTGCACAGCGGCCATGGCAACGCATCCCGCGTCGTGCGCGTGTTGGTCCGTCCCCTGTTCGTCTGGCTAGCCGTTCCAGATTGCCAATCTTTTTCTGTTGCTCCATGCCGATTGCCTATTCGGCATCGGGCAGAGATGCTTCGATGGCCAGAACCTCCAAGCCCTCAATTTCTTGCATCACCTTTCCAGCGATACCTTGCAAATCGCCGTACATCCCGACGGTCGACTCGATTACGCCTTGTATTTGAGCCTCCCGCTTGGCCCACAGGCGCGTTGTGGCCTTGCGTTCCTTTGCGAGGTCCTCCTGCATATCAGAGAACTTTTTCGATTTCTACGCGAGAACTTGAGCACTTGATATGCTCCGCGTTTGCGGGATACGTCAAGAACGACGGGCACTCGTCTACCAAATGCGCTCATCGCCGGAAACTTGCCAAAAAAGGCGGTCGACGACAAGAACATGCCTCAGTGCGCCTCTTATGTTCACGATCTGTGCTTCGAAAGTCGCATAAAGGCAGACTGGAACTTGAAAAGCTCAGGACCAAAGGGCCGACACGGAAGTCTCCAAAGTCCTACAGTGGGCACGCCTTTCAAAAAGTATCCGGAAGGTGGCGCTGTGGCTCGGTCACGCCGACATCCGCACGACCGAAGTCTACCTCCACATGGATCTTAGCGAAAATCTGGAGCTGGAGACGGTCGAGGTCATCGTTTCCGCCGGAGTTGCGTCGCGGTCGGTTCAGGGCGCCATTTGCGTTGATCGCTTCATTGCTGGCGCACGCAGCGCCGTAGGACGAGTGCGGCTGTACCGGCTCGACACCTCAGTGAGCAGTCCCTCGTGTTGGCCAGCTTTGCCAGCTTCATCATCGGGCTCAAGGCCGAGTAGCTCCTCGTGGAGAGGACCGTCATAGCCATCGCCCTGGCGGTGGCCGCCTTGGCGCTATGGCGGGGCGGATCGTGTGCGGGCGTGCTCTGCCGCTCTGCCGCGGCGGAGCTGGTCCGCGCCGGTCTCTCCCGGGCGACTGTGCCCCGGAGCTGCCCAGGCGGCCTCTCTGCATGGCTGGTCTGGCGCCAGACCGGCCTGAGGCCCGCAACGGCTTCGCTGACCTTCTTCCCCTGCGCTGAGGCGCATTCCTCGCGAACCAAGAAGCTCGGCTGCCGCCGCCCTCCGCTCACGCTGCGGCCCTACGGGTGCAAGCCAGCCGTCCCGTCGCCCTGAAGACCGCTATCGAGGCCGCGCTGGGCGGCTTCGAGGAACAGTAAGGAGATACCACAATGGCTCAAATCGGCATCTTCACCCGCAGCGACGATGGCGCCTTTACCGGCACGATCCGCACCCTCAACGTCAACATGAAGGCGACCATCCGGCCCGTCGCCAAGGACAACGAGCGAGGCCCCGATTACCGGGTCGCCGCCAATGGCGTCGAACTCGGCGCAGGCTGGAGAAAGGCAGCCAAGGACACCGGCGCCGACTACGTTTCGGTCAAGCTCGACGACCCCTCCTTCACGGCCCCGGTCTACGCGACCCTGGTCCAGAGTGACAACGGCGAGCACAAGCTCATCTGGTCCCGCTGATCGACACGCGGTGCCTCACCCCGGGCGAGGCACCGCCTCTCACCCGTGGGATTATGCGACGACCTGAGCTTTGCTATTTCCGTGCTTCCAAAATTTCGATCATCGGTCGCGCGGTCCTATTGGGCGCCGACGCCACCTTTCCAGTGCCGAATGTTTCCAACGATCCGGCCCCGATCGAGCCGTGAAGGCTCGCAGCAACCGTGCCGAAAACGCGCCTGACCATCGCGTCTGCTGCGAAGGCATGGAGGGCTGGTGCAGCGTGGAATCGCACCGCGACAAGGTCGGCGCTTATCTCTCTCGATCGACAACCGTCTTCACGCAACCGGTCCGCCCCAATCTGTTCCAGTCGACGCCAACAAGGACGCACGGAGTCTGTTTTGGAGCCGCTATCGAGGCGCAATGAACGAAGCTGGTCGGGTGCTCCGACTGCGTTTCTGCTGCGTCAAGCTCTTCGATCGATCGGGCGTCGGTCAAGCCCTTCGACCGATCGCCCGTCAGGCGGGCGCCGCGCGCAGCGAAGGTCAGGCGGCCGGACGCTTGCCAATGGCGGAGAACGCCCATCGCGGCGCAATTTGCGGCAAGCAAGTCCGGCCGGCGAAGCCTTGCTCTTGACGGAAGCGAGCACGGCCGCAGGCTGTCGACGCATCAGAAGCGTGATATATGCACTGTCGTCCGCAGCAGCATGACGATGATGTCTGCATGCTTGGCTCACCCTTTCAGCGTCGGTTGTTTACGCAGAACCTGAGCGGATAGTGAGCGGCTGAGCGCTCCAGCAGCACGATTTTATCCGCTGATCCATGATCGCGACATATCCGGGAAGCCGCGAAACGTTTCGCCATCGCCCGAGCGGTTGCTTCGCGTCATAATGCATGTCGAGAGCGTTGGCGATGTTCATCTGGTGTGCAGCAAGGATGGGCTTGATGCAGATCATGCCGCCGACATGGCAGGAGCTGCGCATCAAGTCCGCGTCGGCGACGACCGTTGTCAACCGCGTGACAATATGTTTGCACGTACAGCGCATCTCCGCGAGAAGCTCGACCGCTTCGGCTGCGACGGCGTTTTCGCCGCCTACAATTCCGATCATGGCGAAATCAAGAGCATGTCGCGCCGGCCGCCCACCGCCGCGAGACGGTCGATTACGCTAGGAAACGGGCACCGCTGATCATTGCTGCGGTTCCCATTCCGATGCGCTCACGGCGAGGATGCAGCAGGGCGAACGCACTTCATTGGTTGGTTTTCGCGCGCACGGGCGACACCCGGAATGTCCTTGCAATGCATGGCGACTGTGGCGCGCATGTTGCGGCAGAGACAGTGCTCGCGGCGATCCATCCGCCCAACATTCAGCCTTCCACAAACTTTGCCGTAGTTGACTTAACTGCGGTCGAGCCACGGCTGGATAACTTGTCGGTGGAACCGCTGTCTGGCGAGAGACCCGCCGCAGATAGCCGTTTGGTCCAGCGCCCTTCTACAGCGTTACGTTGATAGTGACATTCCCGGTCGAATGCATTTCGGCTTATTGCGTTGCGGGGGTTGCAGTGGGAGGGTTGACGGCGAGAGAGGGCGAGAGGGCGTGCAAACATGCAAACAAAGAGGGACGGCTCTCCTAATCGGGCTCGCCCTTAAGATCGACCGCCGAGAGTGGTAGCGGCGCAAGGAATCTGAGAGCCTGACAGCGTATTTGTTCACTGCAGTCAGGACAGATTCATGAACAACCCGGTTTACATTGGACTTGACGCATCGCTGGATGAAACAAGCATCTGCATCGTCGATTGCGACGGCAAGATCGTATTCGAGACAAAGGTGGAGAGCAATCCGGACGCGCTCCACTCCGCACTGAAGGGCTACGTGGAGCGCGCTCAGCGCATCGGCATCAAGGCGTCTTCGATAGGCGTCTGGCTGGCGCGTGAGCTGCTATTGCGGAAGCTGCCGGTAATCGTCGTCGAGGCCCGTCACATGCGCACGAGCCTGAGCGCGATGCGCAACAAGACCGACAAGAACGACGCGCGCGGCATTGCGCAGATGATGCGCATGGCGTGGTTTCGTGCCGTCCACGTCAAGGGCGTGGAGAACCAGCGGTTTCGCACGATGCTGGCCAATCGCAAGCTTCTCAAGCGCAAGTTGGTGGATCTCGAGAACCACATTCGCGGCTCGCTGCGGGTGCATGGCTTGAAGGTTGGCGCGATCGGCCGGCACGAGTTCGAGGCCCGCGCGCGCGAACTGCTGGACGGCGCCGATTTCGTCTTCGAACGGATGATCGACAGCTTGCTGGCGGTCCGTAACGCGGTCCTTGAGGGCTACGATCGATTGCACACGATGTTGCTAAATGCGGTCGCTGCCGATCCTGTCTGCCGGCGCTTCATGACCGTGCCTGGGGTCGGACCGGTAGCTGCCCTGACGTACAAGGTTGCGATCGATGATCCGCATCGATTCAGCCGCTCCCGCACTGTCGGCGCGCATTTTGGCCTGACGCCGAGACGTCATCAGTCCGGCAGCTCGATCGACTTCACGGGACGCATCACGAAGCAGGGCGACATGACTGCACGCGAGGCGCTGTGCGAGGCGGCAGCGGCCATGTTGCTGCGTTCGCGCCGCGGCTCGGCACTCAAGGGGTGGGGGCTCAAGATCGCCAAGAAGCGCTCGATGCTGTGCGCGATCACAGCAGTCGCCCGCAAGCTTGCCGCCATCCTGCACCGTATGTGGGTTGACGGCAGTGTGTTCGATCCAGGCGCCGGGGCGGTTGTCACGCCGACGATGCGCGCGACGCTGAAGGCGCTGAGAACGGCTTGACGATGGGCGCGTCTCGACAGTTTAGAGGAGGTCCTGAGATCTGAGTTCGAAGAGTTCCCGTGCGCACGGGCGGCGCCCTGGCAGGGCGTTGGATGAGACTGAGTCCGCTATCTTGCCGGCATCCGCCCGCCACCGGGATGAATGCGCCGTGATCGCTAGGACCGTCTCGTCATGAGGCCATCAATACGGCCCGAAGGAGAGCATGCGACGGCTGATTTGAGCCGAGCGCGTAGTAAAGCAGGGACCCTGCCGAGGGAAGCGTGGTTGCAAGAAGTGCGCACGAGTTTACAGTGACTATGAAGCAGAATTGGAGATGTCATGCAGCTGGAAAGCCATTATTGTAGTTGACATTAGGGGCCCGATTAGGACGGCAAGATAAAGCGAGCTGGCGCTCGCCCTCGCTTTGCTCGTAAGTTGTTGTCTGCACATTGTTTTTTCCTGCTCGTGCCGACGCCAGGCGGAATCGCGCGAGGTGCGGATGGCGCCGGCTGGTTCGCTATCCTGTTGATCTCAAAAGCAAAGGTGTGATGCCGCAGCGATGTGCGATCGGTTGTTCTACGCCGCAGCAAGTCTTTGCGCGCCGTAGAACGCCCGGCGCTCCGGCCACCTTGAAGCACCAAATCCGACTCCCGATGCTGTCGTCATGGCAGATCGTGACAGCGACAGATTCGAGGTTCGCATTGGCCGGATCCGGCGCAGCAGCACGCCGGTCAATTCGCGCACGCTGCCCTTTCTGCGCCAGGTCGAGATTGCCATCCGCAAGCAGGGCGGCAATCCCAATCGCCTCGGCGCAAGCAGGAACGACGGGCAGGGGAGCGGCCGCTTCAACGCGCGGGGCCGCGGCGGCAAGGTGGCGGCAGACTTGCCGAAGGACGGCGGTAGGTGGAAGCAGGACTCCAATGGCGTTCGCTTTCGTTCCCGTCGCGTCGTGGTGAAGGCGCGCGTCGTCAAGCTGCCGAAGCAAGGGAAGGGGATCACCGGGCGCGCCCAAAAATTCGCGACGACGAGCAAGGCTGTCGATGCGCATCTGCGCTATCTCCAGCGCGACGGCGTCACCAGGGACGGCGAGAAGGGCAGGGTGTACTCGGCCTTCGACGACGAGGCCGACAGCAAGGCCT
>NZ_JAMYVL010000056.1:0-8807 GCF_040323955.1 Mesorhizobium sp. M0018
GCGACATATCGCCCCTATAGCTCCCGGCCCATTCGGCAATTGACGACGCGATATCGAGATTCGGCATATTCATTCAGCTTACTGATCAAGAGCTCGATCGTTTCTCAAGGAAAGGGCTTTAGCCGCATTGGCGGGGCAGCGCAGCTTTCTGGACCATTCGACTCAGCGTGCTTTCAGCAAGTGCATCCATGATGCCTCGGAGCAAACTTGGTGCCGATAACGCTACCAAACAATTGTATTGTCGTCACCGTCGTGCGGATCGGCTTTCCGCGGGTGATGCCTTCGAGGCCCATGGCCTTCATTAGGCGGGCAACCGTGCAGCGGGCGACATCGAAGCTCCCGCGCTGCAAATGCCGGCAGATCTTGCGAACGCCGTAGACGCGGAAGTTCGCTTCAACACGCGCCGCAACTCATCCTTCAAAGCCTCTCCCCCTTCGCCCGAGCCGACAGGCGGTAGAGATTGATGCGCCTGGCGAGATGGTTGTGGCAGGTCGACGGGGCGATCGGCAATACCTTGCAAATCGGCTCGACCCCATGCGCCTTGCGGTGATCGTCGATGAAGGCGGTCATGGCCTGAACCGGCGGTCGAACTCCGCCTGGGCAAAATACGCGCTCGCCTTGCGCACGATCTCATTGGCCTGCCGAAGCTCGCGGTTCTCACGTTCCAAAGCCTTGAGCTTAATCGCGACATCCGTCGGCACACCGGCTCGATGCCACTGTCGCGCTCGAACCTCTCCACCCGCTCATTGAGCGTCTACGCTGTGCAGCCGATCTTGGCGGCAATCGACAAGACCGCCGCCCAGCGCGAGGAATGCTCGCCTTATCCAGAACCAGCCGCACCGCGCGGGCGCGGACTTCGGGAGAAAACTTATTTGTTGTCCTGCTAGCCATGGCTCCGCCTTCCCAGGAGCTAGAGCCCCGATCAACCCGGCGCGATTCACGTTCCACTTTATGACGCCATCGCTTGGCCAGATGACTACGATATGGAAAATGCATTTGACCCAAGCCGCAGTTGCAGGCGATCCTCCCGATAGGACGACGGATGGTATCCGGGCGTGCGGATTGTCGGCGAACCTCCGGAGCGGAGGGCGCCTTTTAGACAAACCAGTGACCACTTGAGGTGATCTAATGACTAGTACATCTTCAGCAGTTCCGTTGACGGGCCTTCCGTTCCCAACGGCGGAGTACGAACGCCGTCTGCGGAAAGTATTCGAGGCGATGGAACGAGCTAACCTCGACGCTCTTTTAGTCACCGCTCACGGTAACCTTCAATATCTTAGCGGATACGACGGACGCGGTGCATACTTCATGCCGTTCCCATTGATTCTCACCCCGGGACAAAAGCCGACCTTGGTCGTCAGAGAGTTTGACTTAGCAAGTGTGCGTATAGGCAGCTGGGTAGATGAAATAGTTCCTTACAGGGAACAAACTGATTTCGCTCCAGTGTGCGCCGACGCCATTCGGAGACTTGGCTTGAAGGGTAGGATTGGCCTTGAGCTTGGTTGCTGGAATCTCGCGCCGGCGGACGTTAACGCGCTTCAAGCGAAACTTCCAGATATGAAATTCGTTGACGCGTCTCGTCTGGTAGCGAAGGTCGCAGCTGTTAAGACGAAGATGGAACTCGAAACTATGCGTTCCGCAATGAAAATGACAGACGTGGCTGTTCGCGTTTTCCAGCAGTCCCTACGTGAAGGCATTTCGGAGGCTGAAGTGGCAGCGAATATTGATCGCGAAGTCGAGCAAGCCGGTGGCGAGGTAAGGGCGGCTTCCTCAACATTAGTCTTCGGCGAGCGGACGAAGCTTCCACACGGCAGTCCCAAAAAGAATGCGATCAGAAACAACGAGCCGGCCTTTATGGAACTGGGGGGATATCAAAGCGGTTACGCCTGCGGCGTCGTGCGAAGCGCTATTCTTGGTCGGCACGCCGAGACTGAAAGTCTGCACGACCTCTCGATTGAAGTGCTGGAGGCGGTAATTTCTGTGATCAGGCCTGGCGCGACAGCCGGCGAAGTTGATGCCGCCGGCAGAAAGGTGCTCAATCGACATGGCCGTCCTGAGCTTCTTAACCACCGGGTCGGCTATCAAACTGGCATCAATTGGCTGGAGCGCGGTTACATAAGTCTTGAACCCGGCGCAGACGATATTCTTGAACCAAATATGACCTTGCATATGCCAATCATCTTGTGCGCGGAAAGTGGTTACTTGTTTGGAACCAGTGAGCACGTTCTTGTTACGGAGAAAGGCTCGGAAATACTAAGCAGCACACCTCACACGCTCTATCATGTATAAATTGAGCGCGCGTTCCTGCACTCGGTACCGCACAACGGCCACGCGCTGTATGTTGCCTACAGCGTGCGGGCGTTCATCATGAACCAACCGCCATGCGAAGGTACCTGCCGAGCCGGCGCACACTTGCACGCGTGTGGCGGTTCCGGACCGCGTCGCCCTAGGTACTTTGGCAGATTTTAGCGGCGTGGGAGTTCTTGTGCTTCCCAAGCGAGGGGATGCGTGATTCATGGGAGCTCGGCTTATGGAGAGCCGATCAATGGACGTGGACTGGCAAGCCGATCTCGATTTCTGGCTTGCGCCGTTTGTCGTGGTGCTACGGCACAAGACCAGGGCGCGGATGTGTCCGGCCTATATCACCGGGCTGATTGGTCCTGGAGACCGCAAGAGCGTTCAGCCGATGGCGGCGCGCGCTGGCGATGTCGGCTACGATCAGCTTCGTCATTTCGTCGCTGCCGGAGTTTGGGACAGCGCTCCACTGGAGGCCGCCCTGGGCGGTGGGTCTGTCGCGACGCCAGAACGTCTAGGTTAACAGCACGCTGCAGCAGCGCTCTCTCAGGGAGAGAACATGTCGTCGCGGTAATGATGTTGAAGCGACCGGCCTGCAGGTTAGGGAGAGCGAGCCCCAATTTCCGTCACCATCGGCTCGACCTTGGTGGCGCCCATCTTCTTCAGAATGTCGAGCGTCCTCGCAATGACCAAGCCGAGCGGTCGTTGCTCGCCCGGATAGGCCCAGGGAATTTCGTTGGAGAAGCCGATCCGGATCGTCTCTCCGTTCTCGGTCTTGCCGAGCGATGAAGCCCGAACTAACCAACGGTCAATTTGGAGCCAGCTTCCCGGATTAATAGATTGCACGAGACGAGCGCGTCATCAAACGAACGGGCTTTAACAGCGGAAGCTCCGTTTCGCCTTCTACGCCGAGACCCGTCGGCGGCGCGGGAAAGTGGACCAAGACAAGACCCTTGACACATTGGGGCCTCCTGCAACGATGCGAAGCGGGACCGTGCAATAACTGAGGGGTAACGCATTGTGCCGTTGGCGACCTGGTCTGCCTGGCGCCATCTCGCTACTAGACGTCATGTTCCGAGGGCCTGAGATCGGTGGCCCGCCCTTTCGTGCGATTAAGAGACGAGGGTTGCTCGGATAGGCCGAGCCGATCCTCACGCACGGAGGACGAGCCATGGGAGCGTATAGCGAAGCATTTGTCGCGTTTGATGTAGCCAAGAAGAAGCATGCGGTTGCGATCGCCGAGGGCGGCCGCACGGGCGAGGTCCGGTTCGTCGGCGAGGTCGAGAATAGTCCGGTGGCGATACCCGCCTTCAACCACTTCTGGATGAGGCGGATGATGCGTTTGTCGCCGATCCGATGTTCCAGGAAGCGGACCAGCCATGTCTGGCTGACAGCCCCAAAGAAGTTTTGGATGTCGGCGTCGATGATCCAGTTTACCTGCCGCTTGTCGATCGCTGTACACAGCGCATCCAACGCATCGTGCGGGCCTCTCCCGGGCCGAAATCCGTAGGAGAAGCCGCAGAAGTCACCTTCGTAGATGGCGTTGAGCACGATGACGGTCGCCCCTTGGACAATCTTGTCTTCCAGTGCCGCGATCGCTAGCGGCCGCCGCTTCCCGTCCGCCTTCGGTATATATGTCCGGCGCGACGGTTGCGGGCGATACGCTCCCCGATGAACTCGTTTATGCAAATCTACGAGCCGAGGCTCGAGGTCTGCCTCGTAGTCCTGCCACATCATGCCATCCACCCCGGGGGCGGCCTTGCGCCTGAGCGCGAAGAACGCCGTGCGAAATGCATCGAGAGGGAGGTGGTGGAAGAGCGCGGTGAACCGATCCTTTTTCCTCAGCCTTGCGGCTTTCCGTACGCGATCCAGCGAGGTCTAAAAGACCGCGCCGGATTGGTGAGGCACTCGCATAGCGCACCTCCCATATTGCCTTCCGCTATGAGGACAGCGTCGGCATCCGAGATAAGATCCCTTTCGCGGCTCAATGGCTGGCCTGCATGCTCCCCTACCGACGCTTCGCCAACATCCTCGCGGATGCCTGCGCACGGCTCGGGGCCGACGTGGATCGCTACTCCTTCATCGTAATGGACTTTCACCATCTACTCCTTGCCGGTCTCCCGGCGCACCCTCATAGGATCTCTAGTCGCAAAGGATCGCAAATGGTGTGATCGACCAATCGATCAAGTCGACGGCACGTTGGAGTATCGCCTCGGTCTCAGCATAGCTGGGTGAAGCGGCGATGACATGGCCGATGCAGTCTCGGTAATCGCCTGTCCTGACGATCGGCGTCTTGGGTTCAACATGCAATTTGACCTCGACGATACCTGGTTCGCCAGCCGCTGGGCTGTCGCCATCGATCCAATCGAGAATGCCATCGCGATCTGCGATCAGGTACCGCGCGCCCACAGTCTGCGAATGCCTTTTGCGCAAATCCCATTCCTCGCCGATGACGAGCTTAATGTGCTCGGTGATGAGATCGACACCATAAGCCAGCTGGACCATGTCGGGAGTGGTACCACCTCCAAGGCGCGGATTGACTTCAATGACGACTGGGCCACGCTTCGTCCACCGGAATTCAATATCGGTTGGCCCCCAGCCAAGGCTGAGAGCTCGCAAACAGCTTAGCGAAACCTCGGCGATACGCTCACGGTCGTCATCAGGCAGCGGGGCCGGGTGGGTGCACTCACGAAAGATGAAATGCGGGGGCGGGCCGAACTCAGCGGCGTAGATCCCGATGACCTCATTTCCCATTATGTCCGCGCCATACCAGGGGCCTTGTGCGAATTCTTCGACCAGTATCCGCGGCGCGGACCGCCATATGTGCTTCCCGCCCAACAGATAGGTCGTATTTTCGGCTAACTCGTCGACGTTGTGGCACAATCGGACACCGTAGCTGCCATTGCCTACGGTTGGCTTAAGAACCACCGGCAGGCCGATCTCCGCGGCAGAGCTTTCTACGTCCGCTGCGGTCGCTGCCAAGCGATAAGCAGGTATTGGAACGCCGGCCTCCGCGAGGAGCTGGCGCTGAGTGAATTTGTCGCAGCATCGTTCAATGGATGCGGGGTTCGGTCCGGGTAGAGCGAAATGCCGGCAGAGCTTGCCAACTGTCGCATAGACCGCCTCCCTGGCGCTTGTAATGCCGGCAATGTCATAGCTCGCACGCAGCCGGGAACATTCGCGGATCAGCGCATCGAGATTATTTGTATCGACACCGATTCCCTCACTCCCTCCCGCCGCAAGATAAGCATACTGAGCGGGATCAGCCGACAGGGTAATTGGATGAAGGCCAAGACGCTGGGCCGCTTGAACGTATAGCAGACCAGTACCCTGTGTGTTGCCTTCCACCAGGATGAGTGCTCTTTTGGCCATTGGTTGTTGCCCCCGAGGTTGCGTGCTGTGTGGCGGTCTGAGCGGAATCGGCATTAGCTTTTCCAGCCGTGCCTGACCTCAGACTTGCAGTGAACATACCGTTGTCAGCGATCTACGGTCGCAAACATTCTGTGAATTTGTTTAAAGGATTTGTTGCAACGTTTGGTTACCGGCAGTGGGCCAGGGGATAGGCGACCCGCCGGCCGGTTTCATCGGATTCGAGCACCGAACTCGACAGAAGACGGGCACGAATGCGGCGGGCCTGCGCGGCGAAAGCCCCAATCGCCGCGTCCAGCATGTTGATCAGTGCCCCCTCGCTGATCGTCAGGCCGTAAAGGTCATGGAGCAGCCGGGCCAGCCGTGCGAAGGCGATGCCGTACATGCAACGCAGGTAAATCACCAAGGCCCGCAGCTTCACTCCGAACGGCGAGTCGGACGGCATGTCGGCTGGCGGGGCGGCCTTGAACCGCGTGGCGCAGTGCGGACCCGCTCGGCATAGTTCGGCGCTCGGCATAGACCTGCAAGCTCAACGGCGTTGAGCCGCACGGCTATCTCGCAGATGTCCTCACCAGGATTCATTAACGGCCACCCTAATAGCCAGATCCGCGATCTCCTGCACTGGACCTACGTCAACAAGCCCGAGCTAAAGGCCGTAGCCTGAGAACAGCGGTCGCGATCATTGCGCCATTGCTGCCGGCAAAGTCGCGCGGTGTGCCTCGCGTCGATGATCGGCGCGTGCTGAATGGCATCCTGTAGCGATTCCGGACTTCGCCCTAGGCCGAAGTTCCAAAGCGATATGGGCCACCGACCACCTGCTACAACCACTTCGTGCGATGGCGAAAAGGCAGTTGTGTGTAGGACAGGCCTCCTGTCGCAGTGTTGGAGGCCTATGACGGCGACATCGTCATGATCGACTCTTGTTAAGCCCATGTCCACCAGCGCCCGGCCACGGAAAAAGGGGAGGGAGACGACGGCGGCATGGGACGTTACCGCGCGGGTCTCACCAGCATGATCCACGCACTTGTGGAGGCCGAAGGCCCCCCGTCTGCCTGCGCCTGACCGCCGGACAGGTTGCCGACGGCACGGAGGCAGAGACCTTGATCGACCTCCTCGGCGAGGGCGACAAAGGCTGCGACACCGAGGCATCCAGGCCAAGTTCGCAGAACGCAAGGCATGGGCCAACATCCTGCTAAAGGCTAACCGCAAGTGCACTTTCGCCTTCTGCAGATTTGGACAGCCGATATCAATGGAGAGTTCGCAATAGTCTACGCCAGGATTTTGGCGACCCAGGGCCGAATGGCCCACCCTATACAGGTGTAAACTGCCTTTTTTTCTCGCCGCTCAACCCCAGCAGAAGTACCGGTCTTTGTAGGCGGACAGGGCCGGCGATTCCCCTGCAAGTCGCGGCCGCTCTGAGTTTATCTCAAAACGAGATGGCGCCGATCCGCAAACTGAATTTGACGTCAATCGCCGCGACGGATCATAGTTCGGATGCACCTTCTTCGCGGTATCTCGCTGATAAACGCCGACTCCAATAGCGCGAGGCGCTTTAGATCCGTGAGTCGGGACATCCTGTGCCACAACGTCATTTAGAAAGTCTCGTCTCGCAAGCGACACCAATGAAAGCTGAACAATGAGCGAAGCACCACACCTTACGTTCGACCTCGAAAAGCCCGGCATGAGCAAAGGGCATCTTGTTGTACCAAAAGGCGCTGATTGCGAAGCTCTTTCGCTCCCGGTTTTTAGCCTCAACAAAGGCGAGGGGCCCCGGCTCCTGATCACCGGCGGATGTCACGGTAATGAACTCGAGGGGCCGATTATTGCGCGACGGCTTATTGAGTGGCTGCCCGAAGCGCAAACCTGTGGAAGGATCATCATTGTACCGGTGCTCAATCCACCGGCCTTGCAGGCATTCACCCGCAATACACCGATTGACGGATTGAACCTCAATCGAGTGTTTCCGGGCCGTGCCGACGGGTCGGTAACCGAACGAATCGCGGATGCGGTTTCCCGCATATTGTTGCCTACCGCGGACACCATATTTGATCTTCACAGCTATGGACCGGGGTGGGAATTTCCGCTGGTGAATACGACACATCCCATAGCTGATCCCGACCTCATGGCCAAGACGATTAGAATGGCAGAGGCGTTCAAATTACCCATGACGTTGATCTGGGAACACCCAGAAACGCCTGGAATGTTCGATACATTGGCCCAAAATCAGGGCAAGGTATTCGTTTGTCCCGAACTCGGTGGCGGCGAGGTTGGCGCCGAAGCTCTTGCAATATACGAAGCTGGGGTACGCAATGGACTCATCGCGCTTGGACTAGTCGAAGGAAAATCTGAGGATCTGACGTTCCGTCAACAGAAGTCCACCCAGGCACTTGAAACGCGGCGCTCGTCCGACGAGCTGTATTCGCCCGCGAGAGGCATTTTCGAACCTCGCTGTTCGATATTGGACGAAGTTAAGCAGGGAGGTCTCATAGGTATTCTGCATCCGATGGAATCACTGTCGGCCCGTTCCATTGATATCCTTGCGCCTGGCACATCCATCGTCTGCGGAATTCGATCCGGAAGCTATGTCGAAGTCGGCGAATTTATAGCGCTCCTGGGGCGCATATTAAATCACTGAAATGACATTCCGGCAAGGAATTCCGAGCGCAGCAAAGATAATTCGCTCACTGACAACGGTCAGAACATATTGCCTTGGACTGCAAAAACCGAACGAAATCGCTCAAAAAGGGGGACTGAAAGATGACGATCTCTCGACGCAATCTCTTTAAGGTGGGTATCGCCGCTGGAGCTGCTTTATCGATCCCTTCCGTCCAGCGGGCGCAGACATCACCGACTCCCGATCGGACGGTCCGCGTGGTGATAGAAAACCTCAGTGTGTTCGATCCGATCGCTTCAACGTCTGGCGGCACCGCCACCCATGCCTTCTTGGTATACGATACGCTGTTCGGGATTGACTCCAAGTTTGTGCCGCATCCGCAGATGGTGGGCAAGTGGGACGTTTCCGACGACAAGAAGACCTATACGTTCGAGCTCCGCGATGGTCTGGGGTGGCACGACGGCACCCCCGTCACTGCGGCGGACTGTGTGGCCTCGATCCGCCGCTGGGGCCAAGTGGCTCCTGGCGG
>NZ_JAMYVL010000057.1:0-8778 GCF_040323955.1 Mesorhizobium sp. M0018
CCGAGCGGCTGACGTCGAAGGTCTCCGACCATTTGGCTTCGTTGGGCAGGATGGTTCCCGGCGGATAGTCGCCGCGCACGATCCTCAGCCCGATTTCGTTGGCCAGCGACGCATGCACGCTCGACCCCGGTATGCGCGCCGCATCGGCCCGGCGAATACCGCTCGTGCGTTCGGCGAACGCCTCGGCCGCTGTCTTTCCCTTATTCGGCTTCGCGTCCTGCATAGCTCCACAAAGTCCGGATTTGGAGGCGTGTCAAGGAGATGAAATCGCCGGCAATATCCTAGCTTGATTTTCCGCATCCGTCGCCTCGCCGACACCGCGCTTTGCCGGGCGTTCACGCCGGGGAGGCACGAACGGCTTCTCTTTGTCCCGGCTGAATTCCTCGATCAGGAAATCAAGGAAGACGCGGATTTTCGGGGCAAGATGCTGCCGTGCCGGATAGACCGCGTAGAGCGTGGTTTCGACCTTGTCCCAGTCATCCAGAGCCGATTGCAGCCGGCCTGCTTTCAGGTCGCTCTCGACATAGGGATAAGGGATCAGGCTGACGCCGAAGCCGGCACGCAGCGCATCGCGCACGGCAAGGCTCGACGAGACCGTATATCGTCCGTCGATGGCGATCCGCTCGACGCGGCCGTCCTTGCGGAATTCCCATATGTCCGCATGCCCCGAGAGGCTGAACCGGATGCAATTGGCCGCCTTCAAATCGGCAGGCGTCTTGGGCCGGCCATGCTCCTCGAAGTAGGACGGAGCTGCGCAAAGCACGTGCGGCATGACCGCAAGCTTTCTGGCGACCAGGCTGGAATCCTCGAGATTGTCGCTGCCGCGAATGGCAAGATCAAATCCCTCCCGCACGATATCGACGCGCCTGTCGTCAAGGTGCAGATCGAGCTTCAAATCGGGATAGCGCGATAGAAACGCGGGGATGGCAGCCGAAAGCCGCGTCAACGTGACAGTCATCGGCGCGCTGACCCGCAACGTGCCGCTCGGCGCCGTCTTGATCGGGCCGAGCACCTGGTCGGCCCTGGCCAGCGCATCGAGCCCCTGCGTGACATGCTCCAGGTAGATCCTGCCCTCTTCGGTCAGCGCCATGCGCCGCGTTGTCCGGTTGATGAGCCGCACCCCCAGATGCGCCTCCAGCTCGGCGATGTTCTTGCTGATAGCGGGAGGCGAGAGACCGAGCCGCCGTCCGGCTTCGGCAAAGCTGTTCAGTTCCGCCACCTGGCGGAAAACCTGCAACGCCGTCAGGCGATCCATCGCACCATTCTCTTCCAGTAAATAATGTCTTGCAATTGTTGCATATTATCGCTCCTTGGTAAATTCTCTATCTGCTTCCCGAACGACTTTCTCAGTTTCGGAATGACATGATGACCAACCCCGCAATTTTCCTTATCGAGCGCCGCATGTCGGCCAATCGGTTCGATGCCTCGCACGAATTGACGGATGCCGAGATCGAGGAACTGGCACGTCTCGCAACGCGCGCGCCAAGCGCCTACAACCTTCAGAATTGGCGGTTCATCGCGGTGCGGACGCCGGAAGCAAAGGCACGATTGCGCAGCCTCGCCCATGGCCAGGCCAAGGTGCAGGACGCCGCCGTCACCTTCATAATCTGCGGCGTACTGCCCGACCACGCTGCCCTCAATGCCAGGCTGCGTCCTTTCGTCGAAGCCGGCTTCATGCCGGTGGATATGGCTTCGGGCTGGCGGGAGGGCGCCCGCGCCCAATATGCCGATCCTCTAGCGGCCCGCGACGAAGCGGTGCGCTCGGCAACGCTTGGCGCGGCAACGCTGATCTTCGCGGCCGAAGCGCTGGGGCTGGTCTCCGGTCCGATGGCAGGCTTCGATGCCGACGGCGTGGCGCGCGAGTTCGGCCTTGCGCGGAATGAAGTGCCGGTGATGCTCATCGCGGTCGGCCGCGCCGCGCCCGGAAACTGGCCGCAAAAGCCGCGCCGCCCTCTTGCCGAAGTTCTGGAAATCTTATGAAAACGCACCGTTCCGATCTGCTGCTTACAGCCATCGCACCCGCGATATGGGGCAGCACCTATATCGTCACCACGCAGTTCCTGCCGAACTTCTCGCCGATGACGGTCGCAATGCTGCGAGCCCTGCCCGCCGGATTGCTGCTGCTGGCGATCGTTCGGCAACTGCCGACGGGCGTCTGGTGGCTGCGCAATTTCGTCCTCGGAGCCCTCAACATCTCGATCTTCCTGAGCATGTTGTTTGTCGCCGCCTACCGGCTTCCGGGCGGGGTCGCGGCGACCGTGCTGTCGGTCCAGCCATTGATTGTGATTTTCCTTGCCGCTGCCCTGCTTGCCAGCCCTGTCCGCCGGTTGGCGATCGTCGCCGCCCTTGTCGGGATCGCCGGTGTCGCGTTGCTGGTGCTGACCCCGAACGCGACGCTCGATGCGGCCGGCGTTGCCGCCGGCCTCGCCGGGGCGGCCTCAATGGCCTTCGGAAGTGTGTTGAGCCGCAAGTGGCAGCCGCCAGCATCGCTGCTCGCCTTTACCGCATGGCAACTGACTGCCGGTGGTCTCCTTCTCGTTCCGGTTGTCCTGCTTTTCGAACCACCCATCCCGTTCCCTACCGCGGCCAACCTGCTTGGACTGGTGTGGCTCGGCCTGATCGGTGCGGCGCTGACTTATGTCCTCTGGTTCCGGGGCATTGCGCGACTGGAATCCGCAGTGGTGTCATCGCTGCTTTTCCTCAGCCCGGTGACCGCCGTGCTGCTCGGATGGGTATTCCTGGATCAGACACTGACCTTGCCTCAAATCGCCGGCGTCGTTTTCGTCATCGGCAGCATCTGGCTGGCTCAACGGCCTAATCGCAAGTCAGGGTGAACGCTCCGGGTTGCCGAGGGCTTCAACTCCAGATCGCCTAGCTCAGGACGTATTAAGGGAATCACAGAGAACGGCGTTCTGATTCATTGGCGGCGCAAGGGGCGCTGCCATGCTGGTTTTGATCCGGTCTTATGTAGAAAAAGCACCAACATAGACCAAGCACGCGGTAGCTCGTTCCCCTAGATCCGGGGCATGGACAGCCGCTCGTCATCTACGCATTGATCGCAAAGCGGGCGGAACTGTCGGGCCAGCTCCTCGACGTGGAACGGCAGAAATCCGCATTAGAGGACCAGCTGTCGCACATTGACCATGCGCTGGCGATCTTCGGCTACGCCGAGCCGCCACGCGACATCAAGCCCAAGGTTACGGTGTTCGCCTATTCAAACGCAACGAGCTGGCGCGGCTACTGCGCAGGGACAGTAGGCAAGGCTCAAACCGTGAGATCGCCTTGCGTGTCATCACTGCGAAGGGCTGGGATGCCGCTGACAGCGTCTAGTCGCCAAAGTGACGGAGAGCGTCAAAGGCACGAAATTAGGCTGTTTTGTTGGCCTGTCTCAGCGCCATGATGTAGGCATAGGTTTTTATGTACTCTTCGGAAAGAGCGCCGATTTTGGGATGTGGATAGCCAGACCAGCACCCAAAATTTTCCTCATTCCACGGCAGGATAACAACATTCTTTGGGTCAAGATCAAATCTGGTCGCCATGGACAGCCCCATAGCGTCTAGGTCGTCATGATTTTGGACGATGATATCAAGCGTCTTGCGTTGGATAAATTTTAGATGCTTCGTCCCGTAGGCCAACCTACACGCAATCGCGCCGTCGTTCTTACCCCTAAGAACGTTCAAAACTAAACAAGGGCGAAGCCGAAGCTCGCCCTTGGGCTTTGTCTCAGGGAATCTCGCAGCCACCAAATCGAATGCGGTTGGTGGCTGCGCTAGCCAATTAGGCGGAGTATTTGAAGCCATCCACGACTTCCCACTCCTGCGCATCAATGGTTTTTGCAGCCTTCTGCCGCATGGCATCCACGGCTTCTGGCGTCACATCGTCATCATACAAATAAGATTCCGGCGGGAAATGCCTGCCGCCATTCGATGACGACGCGGACGTATCCACGGTCTTCCTCATCGGCGCTGCCATTGTCCGCTCCCTCAGTTCCATGTTGTACATAAGCACGTATCCTTAGCCCAATCAACGCGTCTCGCGATGACAAGGTTGCATATTCAATGCGCCAATTGGGATGAACAGTCCGTGAATGGTTTCACTGTTTGTCATTAGGTAGTGGCTCTTACACGCGTTTCAATAGCTACGAAAGTGCGTAAATGTCACATGGATCACTGCCAATACCAGCCCAAACCCGTGACACGGGGTGATTGAGCGCACCTTTCAGGATGGTGGTTGCGATGGTGGTTGCGTTGGTCCCATTAGGGCTTCTGCGATGGTCTCCAGCCACGCGGCGTGATTTGCGTACTGATAAAGGTATTTGTGTGACACGTGGTGATGCTGGCCAGCGACCATGCGGCGCAACCGGCTGAAATAGCTTTGCATCGTGTTGGTATACTTGCCGTGGCCGTCGCTGTAGCTTTCCGAGTGGCTGATGCGGGTCGAAGCGTATTCGGCTTCCAGCGTGTCCCAATGGCTCGCCTCGTCTGCAAACAGCTTGGTATTGGCCAGCATGCGAGCGCGGGCGATCTTGACACCTTCGGCTTCACGATGACGGATGAACGTCAAGGTGCGGCCGACGCGCTCGCGCAGGGCGATGACAACACGGGGGCGGTCTGACTGGTTCTCCTTCACGCGACGGTTCCTGCGGTCTTCCACGCGGTTCTCGGGGCGAACCACGCCGCCGAAATAGCGCCGTCGACCTCGACTTCGCCTTCAAGCGTTTCGTTCTTGGTTTCAGCCGATAGGGCTTCGTGCAGCTTGTGGCCGGGCACGAAGGCGGTCTTCGGGGACAAGGGGTTATGTCATCGTTTGCGATACTTTTTTACGCAAAGGCGATACGTATGGCTGAAAAGACCGATCATGAGGCGCTAGCAGCAAACATCCTCAAAGCCGAATTGAAGCGAAGGGGCCGTTACCTACGCCGAACTCGTTGAAAAGCTCAATGCAATTGGGTGTGGATGAGAAAAGGTGAACATTTCGCAACAAGCTTGCGAGAGGCAAGTTCACCGCTGCCTTCCTTCTCCAGTATCTGGAGGCGATAGGGACGGCGGCGGATTCCATCGCTCGTTAGGCATGAGTTCTTTGTCCAGATGGGAGTATCGGTCCTGAAGCTCCGCCACGCGTTGCTGATAGTCTTCTGAATGCTTGAGGTCTTCGGTCAGAACGGCAACCATGGCCATTGCGGCGGCCCTCATATTGGCCATATCGAAGATGATCCGATCCACGACTTCAAGCTTTTGCGGCTCTGGAATCTTGTCGCCCGCTTCCGCAAAAAACTTTGAGCCATCAACGGTCCACCGAAGGCCGGAACAGAAGTTCCTCCAATATTGCTTGAAGTGATCGTCGGAAAAAAACAACACGGCGGTTTCTGTTACCGGTTTCAATTCGACATCGGGATTGATCGTGGCTATCTGGACGATAGGGAGGTCAAGCGCCGCGAATTTGCCCATCGCTTTGGCCAGTTTTGCCCGTTCCGCCAGAAATGATTCCTCAAAGAACTGCCGTCTCTTCAGGGACGTGTCAGCGAGAATTCCACGAAGCTCCGCTAAGTCCCTTTGATCGTCTTTCCAAATGAAATATGGCGCAGTGAGAAGCCGAAGGCCGACGCCACCACCAACGACAATAATTATCGTCCAGGCCACATACGCTTGTACCGCCGCGTTCACGGCCTCACCCGAGACCGAAAATACGGCCGGCACCAATACACCGCCGACGATTGAAAGTTTGTCCGTGAATAGCACGGAACCCGCGAACGCGCGCCGGAAGCACTTCCCCAAATAGCCCATCAGCCAACAATGACCGGATTCTGGTCTCTTGTGGAGTCACCGCCTTTGAGATCTTGGTCCGTTTGCTCCATAATACCGCTTTGACCAAGGAGTCCCGAGCCCCAGGCCGCCGACTTGTGTCGGCGGATTGTCCGGCACTATGGTCAAGCGGCATAGCCGGAGGATCTGCCGATGCCACAACGCCCCTATGATGAGCGCCTGCTCCGTCAGGCGTTCGAAGTCGCGCGCAGGGCCCGCGATGCCGGCGAACATCCCTTTGGTTCGCTCCTCGCCGACAAGGACGGCAATGTGTTGCGCGAGCAGCCCAATGGTTACAAAGCCGGCGGCGGCGACCGCACCGCTCATGCCGAAAGGCTGCTGGCCTCGTGGGCGGGGATGAATGTCAGTCTCGAAAAGCTGGCCTCTTGCACACTCTACACTTCGGCCGAACCTTGCGCGATGTGCTCCGGGACAATCTATTGGGCGGGCATCGGACGGGTCGTCTTTGGGCAGAGCGAACATGACCTCAAGCGGGTGACGGGTGCACATGTCGAGAACCCCACACTCGACCTGCCCTGCAGGATCGTCTTCGAAGCTGGGCAGCGTCCGACTGAAGTCGTCGGCCCGTTGCTTGCCGATGAAGCCGCGCAACTCCAGGCCGAATTCTGGGAAGACAAGTAGCTCGAGTTTGCCGCGCGCGGCAAACACGTGAGCCTGGAGTCGTGACGAGCAATTCGGGGCTGGCCCAGTGCCGGTTCCGCGTCAGCTGCCTCCGTCAGGTCGTCTTGACGTATTTCCGCCAGCTGTGCTCCGGCCGGAAGCCGAGCATGTCCCGCGCCTTGCGGTTGGAGAGCAGCGTCTCGTATTCGCCAAGTTCACCCTTGACCGGCACATCGGGATAAAACCGCTTCAGGAGTTCGGCTGTCGGCAGATCGGACGAGGTGTCGTCGTTGGCCGCGTTGAACACCTGATAGCCGAGCCCGTCCTTTTCGATGGCGCGCAGCGTGATCTGGCCGAGATCGCGCGCGTCGATATAGCTCCAGGCGATGCGCTTGCGGAAACCTGGATCGGCGAACCATTTCGGAAACAGCGAATATTCATGCGGCTCGATGACGTTGCCGATGCGCAAGGCATAAATGTCGAAGCCGCTGCGCAGCGCAAAGGCGCGCGCCGTCTTCTCGTTGACGACCTTGGACAGGGCGTAGCTGTCCATCGGATCGACGTCGTACGCCTCGTCGAGCGGGAAATGCGTCGGGTTGCGCGGCTCGTTGGCGAATACCAGCCCGTAGGTCGTCTCACTGGAAGCGATCACCACCTTGCGGATGCCGAGCTTCACCGCGGCCTCGATGACGTTGTAGGTGCCGAGCGCGTTGATGCGGAACACCTCATTGTCGGGCGTGATCATGATCCGCGGGATCGCCGCGAAATGCACCACGGCATCCACCGGCTGCGAGCGCAGCGACGGGTCGAATTCATGCAGGCCGATATAGCTCGACAGCGCATTGAACACCTGCCCGCTGTCGGTGATGTCGGTGATCAGCGTGCGCACCTTGGGATTGTCGAGCGGCTTGGTGTCGATGTTGAGCACCTGGCAGCCCCGCTCGACCAGATGCTGCACGACGTGGCGCCCGGCCTTGCCGCTGCCGCCGGTGAACATGATCCGCTTCGTCATTTTGCTCTCCCTGGAATTCATGTGTATTGTCAGACAATATCGAACTCTGCAATCGCCTGCCATGGCATGCGGCAAAAACCCGCTTCAACAATTCGCCGGCAATGTGCAGCGCCGTCATCCATCACTGCAAATAGGACGAAACGACATGAACACGACTGCCGCGAGCGAAAAGATCGGCTTCATCGGGCTTGGCCTGATGGGGCACGGGATCGCGAAGAACATCGTCGACAAGGGTTATCCGCTGACGTTTCTCGGCCGCAAGAACCGCACGCCGGCGGAAGACCTGCTCGGCCGCGGCGCCAGGGAAGCGGCGACCTCGCGCGATGTCGCGGCGGCATCCGATATCGTCTTCATCTGCGTCACCGGCTCGCGCGAGGTCGAAGCCATCATCCGCGGCCCAGGCGGCCTCAAGGAAGGCCTGAAGCAGGGATCGGTTGTCGTCGACTGCTCGACCTCTGATCCCGTTTCGACGGTGGCGCTGGCCGCCGAACTCAAGGGGCTCGGCGTCGATTATGTCGATGCCCCGCTCAGCCGCACCCCGAAGGAGGCTTGGGAAGGCACGCTCGACGCCATGGTCGGCGCGCCCGATGCGGTCTTTGCCCGGCTGAAGCCGGTGCTCGAAACCTGGGCCGGACGCATCGTCCACATCGGCGACACCGGCGATGGCCACCGCATGAAGCTGCTCAACAATTTCATCTCGCTCGGCTACGCCGCGATCTATTCCGAAGCGCTGGCGCTGGCGCAGAAGGTCGGCATCTCGCCGCCGCGCTTCGACAGCGTCATCCGCAACGGTCGCATGGATTGCGGTTTCTATCAGACCTTCATGCGCTGGACGCTGGAAGGCGACCGCGACGCGCACAAATTCACCATCGCCAACGCCTTCAAGGATCTCACCTATCTCGAATCGATGGCGGGTGCTGCCGGCATCGCCAACCCGCTCGGCAACGCCACCAAGAACGCCTTCGCCGGCGCCTTTGCCACCGGCCCCGCCGATCAGTACGTGCCGATGCTGGCCACGCATATCGGCAAGGTCAACGGCGTCGACCTCATGCCGACAAAAGATGGGAAAAAGCAGACGATCTGAGAACGTTGGGATTAACGCCTGGGAGTGTCGCAACTGCAAACGTTCGCTGCCGACCAGCTACATCCGCCAATCTCCAACGCTGGCGATTAGCATATGACACCACACCTTCGTCATCCCAGGGCGGAGCAGGAACGAAGCGACGTCGCGCAGACCCTGAGATCCATATGTGGACGGCGCCCTGCCTGCAACGGTTGTTTTGCGTCGTTTTCGATCGCTTGCGTCCATATGTCCGGCCTTTGAGCACGGTCCTTGCGGCCGCT
>NZ_JAMYVL010000058.1:0-8647 GCF_040323955.1 Mesorhizobium sp. M0018
AAACGTCCGAGCCACTTAAGGCGAGGAGGTCGCGTCGACCTTAATCAAGACGCTTCGGTGCGAGTGGATCCACGGCTTCATCGCCGACTTCTTCAACACTATCCACCACCTATCTCGGCCTTCGCCGCAGTTGAATCTAGGCGATATCCTCGCCGCTCAGGCGGCGCGGGCTTCGCGCATCGAACTTTCCAGGATGTCGAGCGCCTCGTTCATGACGCCGTCCTGGATGGTGATCGGCGCGAGGAAGCGGATGACGTTGCCGTAGACGCCGCAGGTCAGCAGGATCAGGCCCTTGTCGAGCGCCTTCAGCCGGACCGCATTGGCGAGTTCCGGCGACGGCAGGCCCTTCGTCACATCGTTGAACTCGACCGCGTTCATGAAGCCGGGGCCTCTGATATCGACGATTTCCGGGACTTCGTCGCGGATCGCTTGCAGGCGCTGCTTCAGCCGGTTGCCCAGCGTGTTGGCCCGGTCGCAGAGCTTCTCCTCGTCGATGACGTCGAGCACGGCATGCGCCGCGGCGACGCCGATCGGGCTGCCGCCATAGGTGCCGCCGAGTCCGCCGGGGTTTGGTGCATCCATGATCTCGGCACGCCCGGTGACCGCCGCCAAGGGGAAGCCGCCGGCCAGGCTCTTGGCCATGGTGGTGATGTCGGCTGCCACCTCATGGTGGTCCATGGCGAACATCTTGCCAGTGCGGGCAAAGCCGGTCTGCACCTCGTCGGCGATCAGCAGCATGCCGTGCTGGTCGCAGATCTTGCGCAATGCGGTCATGAAGTCGCGCGGCGCCTCGTAGAAGCCACCCTCGCCCTGCACCGGCTCGACGATGATCGCGGCGACGCGGGCCGGATCGACATCGGCCTTGAACAGCCGGTCGAGCGCCGCCAGCGAATCGGCGACCGAGACACCGTGCAGCGCCACCGGGAACGGTGCATGGAAGACATCGGCCGGCATGGCGCCGAAGCCGACCTTGTAGGGCACGACCTTGCCGGTCAGCGCCATGCCCATGAAGGTGCGGCCGTGAAAGCCGCCGGAAAAAGCGATGACGGCCGGCCGGCCGGTGGCGTTGCGGGCAATCTTGATCGCGTTCTCGACCGCCTCGGCGCCGGTGGTGACGAAGATCGTCTTCTTGTCGAACTTGCCGGGCAGCATGCCGTTCAGCCGTTCGGCCAGCCTGATATAGCTCTCATAGGGCACGACCTGATAGCAGGTGTGGGTGAAGCGGTCGAGCTGCGCCTTGACCGCTTCGATCACCCTGGGGTGACGGTGGCCGGTGTTGACGACGGCGATGCCGGACGAGAAGTCGATGTAGCGGCGGCCTTCCACATCCCAGATCTCCGAGTTTTCGGCGCGATCGGCATAGATCTGAGTGGTCATGCCGACGCCGCGCGAAATCGACTGGCTCTTGCGTTCGGAAATGGCTGAATTTGTCATCGTATCCCTCACCGGGCCGGCGCCCGCTCTCGTTTGATGGCTGTTGAGACTCTTCTGGGCTTATTTCAGGTTTTCCTCAAGTTGGCACTGGCGGCGGGCGATTGGGCCTGCGGTCCGGCGGGCGACCTGACACAAAGTTGCCAAGTCCCGTTCCTTCGCGCCCCCCTCTGTCCTGCCGGACATCTCCCCCACAAGGAGGAAGATTGGCAGCTTCGTCGGCAGCGTTCCTTCTATAACGTTGGCGATTGGCGAAATCAGTGGTGACGGCCAATCTCCCCACCCGTGGGGGAGATGGCCGGCAGGCCAGAGGGGGCGCGAAAGAACACGACGCGGGGAATTGAAAGCAAGCCTACTCACGCCGTCCGCACAAATCCCTCGCTGGCCCTCAGCAAATTGCGCGTATAATCCTTGGTGACACGGCGTTCGACAAGATCGTCCGCGGTCAGATTCTCCATCGCCTCGCCGTTCTGCATCACCATCAGCCGTTCGCACATGTGGGTGATGATGGCTAGGTCGTGGCTGACCATCAGGAAGGTCAGCTTGCGGCGGCGCCTGATCTCTTCCAGCAGGTTCAGCACCTCCGCCTGCACCGAAGCGTCGAGCGCCGAGGTCGGCTCGTCGAGCAGCAGGATCGACGGTTCCAGAATCAGGGCGCGGGCGATCGCCACGCGCTGGCGCTGACCGCCGGACAATTGATGCGAATAGCGAAAACGGAACCCGGTGCCGAGGCCGACCTCGTCGAGTGCCCGCTGGATGCGCTTTTCGCCGTCGGCGAAGCCGTGAATGGCGAGCGGCTCCTGCAGCAGGCGGTCGACGGTCTGGCGCGGGTGCAGCGAACCGTATGGGTCCTGGAAGACCATCTGCACCTCGCGGTAAAACGCCTTGTCGCGACGCGCGCCGAGCGTTTTGCCGTTGACCGCGATGGTGCCTGATGCGGCCGGCGCCAGGCCGGCGATTGCCCTGAGCAACGTCGACTTGCCGGAGCCGGACTCGCCGACCAGGCCGAAGGATTCACCGGATTCGACCTCGAGGCTGACGCCTTTCAACGCGCGGAAGCGGTCGAAGACCACCTCCAGCCTGTCGACGGAAAGGGCTGCCGTCATGCTGCCCACTCCGGCTTGCGGTCGAGCACCGGCAGCGGGTGACGGTCGGCGCCGATCTTGGGCATGCAGTTGAGCAGGCCGCGCGTATAGGGATGCTGGGCGCGGCCGAGCTCCGAGGCTTTGAGCTGTTCGACCACCTTGCCGGCATACATGACGATGACACGATCGCAGAAGGACGAGACCAGGCGCAGATCGTGCGAGATGAAGATCAGCCCCATGCCGCGCTCGCTGACCAGCCGGTCGAGGATGCCGAGCACGTCGAGCTGGACAGTGACGTCGAGTGCCGAGGTCGGCTCGTCGGCGATCATCATTTCCGGCCCGGCGATCAGCATCATGGCGATCATGGCGCGCTGGCCCATGCCGCCGGAAACCTCATGCGGATGCAGGTCGAAGACACGGGCCGGATCGCGGATCTGCACAGCCTCCAGCATGGCCAGCGCGCGGTCGCGGGCTTCGGCCTTGGAGACCTTCTCATGCGTGCGCAGCGTCTCGACGATCTGGCGGCCGATGCTCATCACCGGGTCGAGCGAATATTTCGGATCCTGCAGGATCATGGCGATACGCTTGCCGCGCAGCGCGCGGCGCTCGCGCGGCGAGGCGGCCAGCAGGTCGATGCCGTCAAAAGCGAGCGTCGTCGCGGTCACCTCGGCCTGCGGCGGGGTGACGCCCATGATGGCGCGGCCGGTCTGCGACTTGCCCGAACCGCTCTCGCCGACGATGCCGAGCCGCTCGCGGCCGAGCGAGAAGGAAACGCCGCGCACCGCCTCGATCAGGCCGGTGCGCGTCGGGAAGGTAACGCGCAGGTCGTCGACTTCGAGAAGCGTGCTCATTGGTCGCCACTCATTGGTCACCGCTTCGGGGATCGAGCGCGTCGCGCAGGCCGTCGCCGAGCAGGTTGAAGCCGAGGCTGACGATGAGGATGGCAAAGCCCGGCGCGCCCGCCACCCACCACTGATCGAGCACGAAGCGGCGGCCCGACGCGATCATCGCGCCCCATTCGGGCAGCGGCGGCTGCGCGCCGAGGCCGAGGAAGCCGAGGCCGGCCGCGGTCAGAATGATGCCGGCCATGTCGAGCGTCACCCTGATGATCAGCGAGGAGATGCAGAGCGGCATGATGTGGCGAAGCACGATGCGAAACGGCGAGGCGCCCATCAATTGCACCGCCTTGATGTAATCGGAATTGCGCACCGTCAGCGTTTCGGCGCGGGCGATGCGGGCATAGGGCGGCCACGAGGTGATGGCGATGGCAAGCACGGCATTTTCGATGCCGGGGCCGAGCGCGGCGACAAAGGCCAGCGCCAGGATCAGCTTCGGAAAGGCGAGAAAGATGTCGGTGATGCGCATCAGGATCGCATCGGTCCAGCCGCCGGCGTAACCGGCGACGGTGCCGACCAGCAAGCCGATGGGCGCGGCGATGATGGCAACCAGAATGACGACGTAGAGTGTCCAGCGCGAGCCGAAGATGATGCGCGAATAGATATCGCGGCCGAGATCGTCGGTGCCGAACCAGTGCGCCGCACTCGGCGCCAGGAGCCGCGAGCCCTTGAGGTCGCCGAATGTCGGCGAATAGGGCGCCAGCACATCGGCGAATGCCGCGACCACCAGCAGGGCGACGATGATGAGCAGGCCGGCAAACGCCAGCCGGTTGGCGGAAAAGCGCCGCCACGCCACATAGGCGCGGCCGAGCCTCGCCTGCACGCGCGACGCCGGCCGCTCGCTGAGCAGCCAGTCGCGGCGGGTTTGAATCGCTTCTGTGCTCATCCTGCCTTGGTCCTCATCCTGCCTTGGTCCTTGGATCGAGCAGCCGGTAGAGCAGGTCGGAGAATAGATTGATGGCGATGAAGACAGAGCCGATGATGATCGTGCCGCCAAGCACGGCATTCATGTCGGCGTTCTGCAGCGAGTTGGTGATGTAGAGGCCGATGCCCGGCCACGAAAACACTGTCTCGGTCAGCACCGAGCCTTCGAGCAGCCCGGCATAGGACAGAGCGATCACCGTGACCATCGGCACCGCGGCGTTGCGCAGCGCGTGACCCCAGATGATGCGCGTTTCCGACAGGCCCTTGGCGCGCGCTGCGACGATGTATTCCTGGGTGAGTTCGTTCAGCATGAACGAGCGCGTCATGCGGCTGATGTAGGCGAGCGAGAAATAGCCGAGCAGCGAGGCCGGCAGGATGATGTGGCGGAAGGCATCGGCAAATACGTCCCACTGCCGCTGCCAGAGTGCATCCAGCAGGTAAAAGCCGGTAATCGGCGTGAAGGTGTATTCGTAGACGACGTCGAGCCGGCCGGGAAAGGCGACCCATTGCAGCTTGGCGTAGAACAGCACCAGCGCCAGCAGCCCCAGCCAGAAGATCGGCACGGAATAGCCGACAAGGCCGATGATGCGCACGATCTGGTCGATGACGCTGCCGCGCCGCACGGCGGCCAGCACGCCAAGCGGCACGCCGATCACCGAACCGATCAATGTTCCCAACGTCGCCAGTTCGAGCGTCGCCGGAAAGGCGCGGCGGATATCGGTCATCACCGGATTGGTGGTCAGCACCGAGGTGCCGAAATCACCGTTCAGGGCATGTTTGACATAGATGTAGAACTGCTCGACCAGCGGCAGGTCGAGTCCCATCTCGCGGCGCGTTCGCTCGACGACGTTGGCCGGCGCCCGGTCGCCGAGCACCGCCAGCACCGGGTCGATCGGGATCACGCGGCCGATGAAGAAGGTCACCGCGAGCAGACCGAGATAGGTCGTTATCGCGATGACCAGGAACCGGGCGATCGATGAGGCCACGGCAACGGCGCGGGCGCCGCCGCGCCCTGCCGTCACTTCGCTTTCAACTACGCTCATACGGCGCGTCCGCCGGCATCACTCCCCGGCGTCACTCCTTCGAGACGGGGCCGACGAAGTTGGTGTCGAAGCTCGGGCCGAGCGCAAAACCCTTGAGGTTCTTGCGCAGGCCGGCCACTTCCAGCTGCTGGTGGATGATGACGAAGGGGCTGGTATCGAGGATCTTCTTCTCGAGATCCTGGTACATTGCGGCGCGCTTGGCCGCGTCCTTCTCGAGCAGGGCGGCTTCGGTTTGCTTGGTCAGGTCCGGGATGTCCCAGGCGTTGCGCCAGGCCAGCGTCTTGGTCTTGCCTTCATCCGAATTGTCCGGGTTGCTGGCAAAGGTCTGGGCATTGGAGTTCGGGTCGAAATAGTCCTGGCCCCACTGGCCGATATAGATGTCGTGGTTGCGGGCGCGGTATTTGGTCAGCGTCTGCTTGCCGTCGCCGGGGATGATCTCCAGCTTGATGCCGGCCTGTCCCAGCGTCTGCTGGATCGATTCCGCCATGCCCGTCGTCGGCTGCCCGGTGCGCACGTCCATGGTGACGCTGAAGCCGTCGGCGAGGCCGGCCTTGGCGAGCAGTTCCTTGGCCTTGGCGACGTCGAGCTTGAACGGATTCTCGTCCAGCTCGCCAAGCACGCCTTTCGGCAGGAAGGTCTGATGGATCTCGCCGATGCCCTTGAGGATGGTCGAGCTCAAGGCGTCGTAGTCGACCAGGTATTTGAAGGCCTGGCGAACCTCGGGCTTGGCCAGATTGGCGTTCTTCTGGTTGAGGCTGATGTAATAGACCGTGCCCTTCGGCGCGCTGGTGGTGGTGAGGTCGGCATTCTTGGCAATCGCATCGAGGTCGTTCGGCTCGAGATTGCGGGCAACGTCGATGTCGCCGGCCTCCAGCGCCAGGCGCTGGCCCGAACTTTCCTTCATGTTGCGATAGATGACGCGGGCAAGCTTGGCCTTCTCGCCGTAGTAATTGTCGTTGCGCTCAAGCACGACGGCCTCGTTGGCGCGCCATTCGCGCATTTTGAAGGCACCGGAGCCGGCATAGCCGGTCTTCAGCCAGGCATTGCCGAAATCATTGTCCCATTTGTAGTCGGCACTCGGCGTGACCGCGGCGACATGCTCCTTGACCAGCTTGGCGTCAACGACCGAAGCGACCGTCGCCGACAGGCAGTTCAAGACGAAGCTCGGCGCATAGGCCTTGTCGACGGTGAACTGGAACGTCGTGTCATCAACGGCCTTGGCCTTCTCGGTGACGTTGCCGCCATCGATACCGAACTGGCCGATAATAAAGGCCGGGCTCTTGTCGAGCTTGATGGCGCGCTCGAACGAATAGGCGACGTCGGCCGCCGTGATCGGATTGCCGGACGCGAATTTGAGGCCGGGCTTGAGCTTGAACGTGTAGGTCAGGCCGTCGTCGGAGACGCTCCAGCTTTCGGCGAGATCGCCTTTGACCTTGGATGTGTCGCTGAGGTCGAGGCGTACCAGAAGATCGTAGGTGTTGCCGGTGATTTCGGCGGTCGACAATTCGAATGCTTCGCCCGGATCCATGGTGATGATGTCGTCGATGGCGAAACCCTCGACCAGCGTGTCGGCGGGCGTGACCGCGAAGGCAGGCGCACCGGCCAGAAGCAGCGCGGACATGGCCGCGCCCGCGAGCAAGAAGCGGGAGCGTAGAGCAAACTTTTCCATCATCATTTTAACTGTTCCCTGTTTTTGTTGACCTGAGTTCCCGGCTCAGAGTTGTGGCATTTCTTGCCGCGTCGAACGGTGATCCCCGGACCGTTGTCTTGGCAATTTTTTGTGCGGTTCCGGTTCACCATATCCGGCGGTTTCGAGCGCGGCAACGAGCATTTGCAGAACGGTCGATTGGGCCAGACCGGCGGTGCGAAAATCCGGCTATTTCAGCGCGGTAACCAGGTCGGCGTCGGGAAAGCAGGTAGCGGAACGGCCGTTGCTGGCCTGCCATTTGCCGATCGAGCGGCGCGTCTTGAAGCCAGGCAGGCCGTCGGCGCTGCCGACATCGTAGCCCCTGGCTTCCAGCGCCCGCTGCAGGGCGGCGATGTCGGAGCGGTAGAGCCCGCCGACCGCGCCCCAATTGCCCGAGAAATTGCTGTCGCCATGGGCGATGCGATCGGCGCCATGGCCGATGAACAGGGCATAGAGATCGCTGGTGTTATACTGCTTCAGCACATAGAAATTGGGGGTGACGATGAAGGCCGGGCCGCTACGCCCGGCCGGCATCAAAAGAAAGCCCTCGGCTTTCAGTTCGCTCGCCGGGAACGGTTTACCCGACACACGCCTGATGCCCATATCAGCCCATTGGGAAATCTTCTTGCCCTGGTCCGGACCTTCGAGCGAGCACGGGACGCTGTCCGGCACAGTCACCTCGAAGCCCCAGCCGCGGCCCCTGACCCAGCCATAATGGACGAGATAATTGGCGATCGAGGCCAGTATATCGGGCGTCGAATTCCAGATGTCGGTGCGGCCGTCGCCGTCGAAATCGACGGCATGCTTGAGGAACGATGTCGGCATGAACTGCGGCTGGCCAAGCGCGCCTGCCCAAGACGATTTCATCGCGCCGACCGGGGCAAGCCCGCGCTCGACGATCTCGAGCGCAGCCAAGAGCTCGGTGCGGAAGAATTCCTTCTTGGTCGACATGAACGCCTTGGTGCCCAGCACCTCGAAGGCGTCATAAGGCATCTTCGCCGCGCCGAAGCCGCTCTCGCGGCCCCAGATCGCCAGCAGCACTTCGCCAGGCACGCCGTAGCGTTTCTCGATCGCGGCAAGCGTCCTAGTGTTGGTCGCCTCGCGGGTGCGGCCGCCGGCGGTCACCGCTCGGACTATCTTTTCAGCGAAATAGGCGCCCGGCGAACCGAATTCGGCCTGATGCTGCTTCTGCGGCGTCGTCGCCTTCTCGCCCGGCTTCACCAGGTCGGGCAGCCTGAGGTTCGGCTTTACGCCGTCGAAAGCGGCATCGAAGGTTTTCCTAGAGATGCCTTTGGCCTTGGCTTCGGGCCAGAGGTCGTTGCTGAGCCACGCGTGGAACTGGCCGTCGATTTTTGCGGCGGAGGCGGGAGTGGCGAGGATCAACCCAAGTAGGGCTGCTAGAAACGAGAGGCAGGCTAGTGTGCGAGCTCGGCGTTCTGTCGCGCCCCCCTTTGTCCTGCCGGACATCTCCCCCACTTGGGGGTGTTTGGACCGGAGACATCGCGAACAGGTGTGCGAGGACATCGCGAACAGTTTGGCGCGCTTTGCGCCGGGAGGTTCGGGATGCCATTCGAGGACACG
>NZ_JAMYVL010000059.1:0-8340 GCF_040323955.1 Mesorhizobium sp. M0018
GCTGTCTTTGGCACTGCAGGCCGCCTCGTCGGCCACTTCTACATCCACAACGCCGACGATTCAGGCTTCGTTTGCGAAAGAGCCTGACTTCTTCAACAGCCTGCTAGAAGGTAGCAATCACTCGATCCCGTTTGCCCAGCTGGAAACATGGGCTACCGAACTGTCAATAAGCAAAGCGTTTCACGAGCCGCTCACCATCATGCCGCGCCCCAAGGAAGGCAAGAAGGGAGAATGGCGGCCCATCGGGATGTCGGGACGCCGCCGCACGGCGCAACAGCTCATCTTGCGCGATGTCCTGTCAGCGACCGTCGGCGATAGTCCCAACGACAGCACCGTCAAGGGCGCGGGCGGGGAACGTGCATTGTTCGAAGCACTTCATGCGGAAATCGAAAATGGCTATCTGTGGTGGGCCAGCCTCGATGTTCGCGACTACTTTCCGTCCCTGCGACCCGGTCATCTGGCGGGATTTCCACTGTCGAAGTGGATGATCCAAAATCTTGCGTTTCTCCCGCCAGAAACCTCGATCAGGTTCATTGATCCAAAGTACGGCATTGAGCTCTCTGAGCAGGTCATACTCGAAGGTGATGATGCTGATCTGCCTCTAGGCTATCCATACTCGATGGGCAGCATAGGGTCGAAGCTCAAAATGGTCCGGCAGGGATTAATACAGGGCGACGTCTGCGCGCCGCAATTCGCGCGCATGGTCCTGGGACGGGAACTCCGTCGTTCGACGGAGAAATGGGATGTCGTTTGGGGTACCCACCTCGACAATATCCTAATTGGTGCGCGCGCAAAGTCGGAAGCAAAGGCGTCAATTCAGGCCCTAGCCCATCGGCTTATGAGCCTACCTGCCGGACCCCTTGAGCTTCATGAACACGAGATTAGGCACATCAACGACCACGTTTTCTTCCTAGGCTATCGCGTAAGCCGTGGAAAAGACGGTACCTTCTATACCCGTCCCGCCCTTGAGCGGTTTGATCGTCTCCGCACGCGCCTGCTTTCTCGGCTCGGCAACAGCATCGCGTATGAAAAACAAGACCTCGTGGCAGTTGCAGTGGACTACGCAAGGCGTTGGTTCGCTGGGCACCCGGCGTGGGATAAATCCGCCGAGAGCTGGCACTATGTCATGGCTGAAGTCCATTGGTGCGTGAACCGATTCATTCTCGATGAACTGACCAAGGGGATCGGCAACTGGCACATCGAGGACCTTGACCAAGACTTTCTACCAGCCGGAGGAGACAATGGTCTTTTGTGAATGCGCCGACCCTCGGGTAGCTGTCCTTGCACAACAATTGCGAAACATCTCTCGACGAAAGGAAGTTATTTTTCACGGTACGAGGTACCCGCGCAGGATCCTCATCGACGACACGCTTCTCTATAACCGATCTGAACGTCCCGCGATATCATTCACAAGAGACCCTCGCGTGGCCGCGTACTGGACGTTCGTCGAACGCGATGATGACGAGCAAGATGGTGCTGTGTTTGTCTTCGACCTCCAGAGGTTGCGTGCTCGCTACCGGCTTGAGCCGGTTCACGATCCTGTCTGGGATATCTGCTATCCGCAGAACGACGAAGCCGAAGAGCAAGTTTGGGGGCGCGACATCGCCAACATTCATTCCTATCTTATCGGTGTAGTGTGGTCACGAGCAAACGATACACTCGCGATCAGTCGTCGGCATCTAGCGAAGGACATGACAACATAGAACGCCAGCCCTACGGTTCCGGCTCTTGCTTGGCCGGCACCGCCTCGAACGGATAGTCGATCCGATCAATCGCCTTCTTCATCACCGACAAGGTCGGCCCAGTTCCGTAGCCTGCGTGAACATCGTTGTTGGCATGCCCCATCAATGCCTTCGAAACGTACTCAGGGGTTTCTACCGCCTGCAGCGCGTCCTTAAAATTGTGACGAAACGAGTGGAACGTCGTGTCTTTGGTACGCACTCCGATCTGTCGGGCGAAACGCCCCCACCATTTCGAGAAATTGTGGCTGTAGTAGCCATCCTTTCCCTTTTCGATATCGGGGAAGAGCCGTCCCGACCCCTTCGCCTGGTCGAGAAGGCCGAGGTCGATAAGAACCTTATGAATAGGCACTCGGCGCACGCTGGATTGTGATTTTAACGTCTTGTCCTCGTCCTTCGACACATCAAAATAAGCGATACCGTCCTGCGTCTTTGTGTCGGAGATCAGAAGCTGGATGATCTCCCCCATCCGCATGCCACTGTACAGCGCAATTAAAGGCACCCAGAATTTGCCATCACGACTTATCAACGCTCCGGGTTTATGGCGTACCTTCTCCGACTGGTGCCCCGTGTAGAGCGGGGAGCCGAAGATTGCCTGCAACTGCTCTTTTGAATATGGCTTTCGCTTCTCTCCGGCATCGACATTGGCTGATCCAGCAATCTTCACGCCCTGACCAGGCACCTTGTCGAGATAGCCTTCTTGGTTGGACCAGATCAGGAACTGCCGGAACATGGTGAAATACTTGTCTTGCGTCTTAAGAGATAGTACCGGTCCGCCGGTGTTTGCCGCTATAGCCTCTTTGGGGCTGATGCCCTTGTTCGCGGCCAGTTTCATGTAATTGGGCGGGAGGGAGCCAAGCGCGTCGCGCATGGCCTTCACGTCCTCGATATCTAACTTTTTGATGAGTTTTTTCTCGCCGATGATCGACTTCGCGAGCGACAACACCCGACCGGCGTCGGCTGCCGTCTTCTTCACCCAGTCGTGCTTGGCCTTATAGGCATGGAACAGGGCCGCTATCGACGCCAGCGTTGGTTCGGGAGGTGCCACCGTCTCATCGCCGGCAACGGCAGGCGGATCGGTTACGACGATCCCGGCGAACATCGGGTCCTTGGGCGCAGCCTCGTGATAGTTACCGGCCAGCATGGCAGCAAGAATGCGGGCGTTTTCGTGGTCCGCTCGCAGAATGCCCTGACAGAGCTGCTGGAACCTCTCTGACGCGGGTGCAAGCTTTCTCGGGAGGATGGTGCCTAGAAGCGCGTGAGCCTCTGACTGGACCGACACCGGCCATGACCGATGGGCCAATTGAGTTTCCAATTCCTGCATCCGGTTTACGAGATAGCCAATTTCCCCCGCCTGATCGTACCGATGGTCCCTCGGGAGAATATGGGCGAGTTCGATTGACTGGCTAAGAGCATGCTTAAAATAGCCCTTGATGAGACCGTGAATGTCTTCCGAGGTCAGGTCAGGCATATGGGGTAGCCTAAGCAGAAACATGTCCAGTGCGTTGCTTAGGCTGGTCCCTCGCAGTCTTGCGACAAGAGGGTCGGCTGTCCGCAGCGAGACCTTGATCTCATGCCCTATCAGCCGATGCGTCAAGTGCCGTGGTATCGCCATCCGGAAGTAGTAGGTATTGGCTCGTCTGACGACACGTGGCGTGGATCGTGGCACGCCATCCTCCATTCTGGTCCAGGTTTCTGTACCAGGTCGGAGAACTGCCTAAAGTTCATCCCTAAAAGCGAAGATAAACCAGAGAGGTAGGACATTGCTGGCGGAGAGGGAGGGATTCGAACACCGCGCTTGGAAAAGGGTCCCTCTCGCGTGCAGGCCGCTTACTCTGGGCGGCAGAGTGCCCTTCCGCGCTTCGCCAAACCTGCCGTGGGAAATGCCTTGCCGTTTTTTCCGGCGGGGCTTTGATCAGATCGTGACTATTAGTGATTTATGCTGGAACTGGTTGCGGAGGTTAGAGTCGGACCTATTTGCGCCGATTAAGAAGTCCCGTCAGCAAACGAACTCGGTTACAGCACTGTATCGGCGGTATCCCTCTACCGACTCGAACCGCGACCGTTTCTTAGTCGCGCCTACCGTTTTGCACGCCCTCCTCTGCCCAGCCGTGGCGGAAGGTTGAACCAGTTGGGCGACTGCTAGGTTCCGGACTGGAGGTAAGGTCGCTCGCTGAAAGCACGGCAGGTGGCATGCGGCACATGCGCGACAACGGCGGCGGAGGGTTTGAGAGGGCCGGAGCCCCGACAGCTTTCGGCAGTTCGAACGATATAGTCGAACGGCCGAAATCGGGGCGCAAAGCTGCCATTAAGCACAAAGATAACAAAAAGCATCGGCGATCGGCTGAAGCCGCTCCTTCTCAGTCTGCTGGCGAACCGCGTAACCGGGGCAGATTTCCGGGCGAAGGGGTTTGCAGGCGAGCGCGTTCGTGATTCACCCTATGCGTGACGCTACCACCGACTGATTCGTTTGAAGGCTGTCGCTCGCGGAACTCCGCGGGTTGGTTACTGCGCTGATCGGCGAAGTGCGCGGTCCAAACATGTTCGAAGTGGTCGATCGCAGGGCCGCGTCGCACGGTGCAGAAGGCCATGCATCGTTGATTATGCGCAAACTGCTATCGCGCGCCTAGTCGGAACTCACGCATCGAACAGTACATCACGTCTTCCGTCCCCAGCGCACCGGCGGCCTCCCCGCTCGCAATCCAAATAGACGTCTTTCAGCTGTTTGATTGGCATGTCAGCGTGAGCGAACGCAAGGTCCTGAGCGTCAGAAGCCGACAATGAAGCCGGACTGATTGCGATCAGCACGGTGCCGAGCGTCACAGGCGCGAGGGACTTAACAACTGACATGATCATTTTGAGATCCTCCCCAGCTCCCGTCGGTCAACATTCAGTCCTTGGGGTCGCAGGTGTAGTGCCGTTCGAAGGTCCCGTCCGCGCGCCGCTGCTTGTCGAAGCCGATGTAAGGCTCGATCGCGCGCTCGTGGACCAGCCAAAGGGGATCTCGGCCGAGGTGTAGCCACTGCCGGCGGCCAACCGTTTCGGGATCGAGGCCGAAGCGATCCTGGTGCGCTCGATCGTCGTGCCGGCCGCGCCTGCCTCCGCATGACGGATGGCGCGGCTTCGCAAATCGCACATGATTTCGTCACGTGAGATGCCGATGTCGCCAAGGACGTCATCGGGTAAACGGCTCAACTGGTCCGTTGCCGACAAGAGAGCTTTTCGCTCGGCGCGGAGGCGTAACCACCTGCGAAATGGACCAATGGCGGCAGCATGAATTATAACCATGATCAGATCGTCCCTTCATTGATCTGAATTGACCGGTACGGAACGGCGCGAACGGCACTCCGGGCGAGAGCGTCAGCCGTCCGCGAGGCAAATTAGGCGTAGTGGTCGATGGATTGGTTTTGCCGCGGCGTGCCCATACGGCGGGCGGTGGCTGGCCCCGGGCCACGCATGTAATAAAGCTCCGGGCGGTAGCGCGGCGCGACGAATTTGCGAAACCCCGCAGCAAGTTTTGTGACGGGAGCCAAGAATTTCATGACTGTTCCCTTTCCCTTCGCCGGCTTTCACACGAGCCGGCGGGCCTGACGTTGCAACAAGGATATGACAGTCGAACCAGGCTCGGCTGTGGGAATTCCCACACCGGGGAAAACATTGGCGAAATCCGCTCCCAGTTTGCATCCCGGAAAGCGGGGCCTGCGGCCATCAAATTTCCTTGGATAGGGAGTAAGGTGAAGTACACTTGATTGAACAAGAGACCGTTGTGACAGGCTCTCTGGCCTTCATCTCAAGACTTTGCGATGCCGACCTCGCCGCGCTGACCAAACGGTGGCACGAGCGCAGCTATCGACACAACGAGCTAATCATTTCCCACGGCGACACTGGTCGCGATGTCTTCTTCCTGCTGGAAGGACGGGCTCGCGTGACACTGGTTTCAGCGGACGGCAGGGAGATAGCGTATCGCGATGTCGAACCGGGCGACATTTTCGGGGAGCTCGGAGGCATTGACGGGATTGCACGCTCTGCCAGCGTAGTCGCGCTGGAGGCAACCCGCGCTGCACGGCTGTCCGGCACAGCATTCCGGGATATCGTGATGACCCACCCGACTTTTGCCTGGATGCTGCTTGAGCATCTGTCTGCCCAGCTCCGGCGCATGACCGAGCGGGTATTCGAATACAGCACTCTGGTCGTGCGAAAACGGCTGATCGTCGAGCTCCTGCATCGGGCGGAGAAAGCCGCACTCGTGGACGGCGAGGTGTCCATAAGCCCGGCACCGACGCATTCCGAGCTGGCGGCAACGATGAGCACGCACAGGGAAGCGGTCTCGCGCGAAATGAGCGACCTCGCCAAGAGAGGCCTGATCGAAAAGCGCGGCAGCAGGTTATTGCTGCATGACGTCTCGGCACTACGGGCGCTGGTCGACAAGAAGGAATAGCGAAGGCTGTCGCTGCGGCGGGGGGCACCGCACGTTTCATGCTCCTCGGCCGCAAGTGATTATTCCTTCCGGCAAACCGGGCAACCTAGCGTGCCAGCGCGCGGGTCGGGCTTTGATCGCTTCACCCCTTGCAAGAATCATGACTCGGCTTCTTGATGCGGGCACGGCGTTATCCCCAGCCTGCTTGCAGACTTACAAGGGCGGATCGAAGGGTGAAGCCGCATGGACGTTAAATACCAGATCTTCGTCAGCTCGACCTACGCCGATTTGGTGGACGAAAGACGGTCGGTCATCGAGTCCGTTCTTAACCTCGGGCATATTCCTGTGGGATGGAGGCATTCCAAGCCAGCGACGACACTCAATGGGATTACATCAAGCGGCGCATCGATGACAGCGACTACTACGTACTCATCGTAGCAGAGCGGTACGGCTCAGAGTTGAAGGGTAAGAACTACACCCAGAGGAGTACGAGTACGCCGTCGCCCAAGGCGTGTCTACCGGTGGCGTTTTTGCTCGAAGGCGGTGCTCGCAAGACGTGGGCCGCGGAAAAGGTCGAGTTCGATAAAAAGGCCAAACTCGAGAGATTCCGAAAGCTATATGAAAAGAAGCTCGTCAATATTGGCGCAACAAGGACGATTTGGCGGGTAAGGTTGCGATGGCTATTAGACGTTATGACCGTGGTCTGAGCGGCCGCCCGCCCTTAGTCTTTGCAGCTGTTAAGCAAACGGGGGTTGCTCGGGAGTGCCGAGCCGAGCCCCAAGCGAAGAAAGGACGAGCCATGGAGCAAGATAACGTTTTTTACGTCGGTGTCGATGTGTCGAAAGCCAAGCATGCTGTCGCGATTGCCGAGGGCGGACGCGGTGGAGAGGTCCGGTATTTCTGCGAGGCGTTCCCCGCGCGCCGTCACGGAACGTCGTAGCCGTGAAGCCGAACCGTGCCGGTCCCGTCATCATGAACAAGCGTCACCTCGCCAGTCATCGTGATAGTGTCGCGTTCGGACAGTTTCGCCATCGGCATCGCCCTCGCAAAGGCCGCCGCTGAACTGGACGTGGAAAGCGCCATCATCGACGGTGAGATCGTCGTATTGAACGAGACTGGCCTGTCTGACTTCGGAGCCTTGCGGAAAGCCATCACCCGACGCCAGCACGACCTCTATTCGTCGCCTTCGATCTTCTGCATCTCAATGGTCACGACCTGCGCGACATGGCGCTGGAGGACCGCCGCGAGATCCTTGCCGAGATGATCCCGGACGGTGGCCGTATCCAATTCAGCCAGGCGCTTCCCGGCGAGGCTAAGGCGATCTTCCCACCTGATAGACCAGGCGGGGCTCGAAGGCATGGTGTCGAGGCGCAAGGACAGCAAATACCGGAGCGGCAATTCGACGGCTTGGCTCAAGACCAAAGGCTTACAGCATCGATGAATACGAGTTGCTCGGCGTCGAGCGTGAACCCGGAAAGCCGGCTTTCGCCCTAATGGCCGAGCGTGGCACAGGCCGCTGTGTCGGGAGCGACTTTATCACCTTGAACCGGGAGATGCGGGAACGCCTCTGGGAGCGCGTACAGGAGCATTCTGGGCCCGCGCCAAATGATCGGCTAATGCTCATGGACAAGGCCGCCTATCTGGACTTCGTGGTCGAGGTCATCCGCCGATCAACCATATCTCGTGCCGACATGTCAGCCCTGTAATCTTGTCGTTCCCAGGTTTGGCCTCATCCAGCATGGCATGCCCGCTCTTCTGTGTGTATCGAGGGCATTGAGCGGCGTGATGATCAGCAAGACAAGTTCAGTTGCCGCGCTGTCGTAGTGTGGCGTGCAAATACTTGAGCACTGCGATTTGGAATTCCCAAGCCAGGCAATTTACGAAAAGCTCCGTCCTCTTGCAATATCGCACGCGATATCAAATATGCCTGCATGAGACTGCTTCTCGATACGGCGACCATGGTGGCGGCGATCCGAAGTGACGCTGGCGCCTCGCGCCAACTGTTGGTGGCGGCTTTGGAGCGCCGGCTGACGCTCATCGCTTCGGTGCCGTTGATGATCGAGTACCAGGCGGTCATGACAAGGCCCGAGCACCTTGAGGCTTCCGGCCTGTCGGCTGAGGATGTGAGCGCGTTGCTAGATGCCATGGCGGCCGTCGCCGAGCCGGTTCGCCTTCTCTTCCTCT
>NZ_JAMYVL010000060.1:0-7206 GCF_040323955.1 Mesorhizobium sp. M0018
CCCTTGGGGTGGGGGGCTGCTTTTTTTTTAACACCCAGCGAGCCCTGTTTCGTCACCCCCCCCCCCCCGGCCGCCGCTACGGGGGGGGGGCGGGGCGCCGGCGCCCCCCCCGGTACTCAACGCTTACTTCAGTTCGACCTTGGCGCCGGCTGCTTCCAGCTGGGCCTTGAACTTGTCCGCGTCGGCCTTGGAAACGGCTTCCTTGACCGGCTTCGGAGCCGCCTCGACCAGGTCCTTGGCTTCCTTGAGGCCAAGACCGGTGATGGCGCGAACTTCCTTGATGACGTTGATCTTCTGAGCGCCTGCCTCGGTGAGGACGACGTCGAATTCCGTCTTTTCCTCGACCGGAGCAGCAGCGGCCGCAGCGCCGCCGGCAGCGGCAACCGCCACCGGAGCAGCGGCGGAAACGCCCCACTTTTCTTCAAGAAGCTTCGACAGCTCGGCCGCCTCGAGGACGGTCAGCTTCGAAAGGTCGTCTACGATCTTTGCCAGATCAGCCATTGCAATGTTCCTTCATAAGGTTCGAACGTGTGTTTGTGATAGCGAGGAACGGCCTCATGCCGCCTCGTCCTTCCGGGCGTAAGCGCCGATGACGCGCGCGACCGAAGCCGCAGGCGCATTGACGATCTGGGCGATCCGGGTTGCCGGCGTGGCGATCATGCCAACCAGCCTGGCGCGCAGCTCATCGAGCGACGGAAGTGTGGCGAGTGCCTTCACACCGTCGGCATTGAGCGAGGTGGTACCCATTGCGCCGCCGAGAATGACGAGCTTGTCATTTCCCTTGGCGAAATCGGACGCGACCTTCGGCGCCGCAATCGGATCCTCCGAATAGGCGATCAGCGTCTGCCCCTTGAACAGCTCGATGATCGATGCGGAGTCCGTGCCCTGAAGAGCGATTTTGGCGAGACGGTTCTTCGCGACTTTGACGGTGCCACCGGCGGCGCGCATTTTTGACCGAAGGTCGTTCATTTGCGCGACGGTGATACCGGCGTAGTGGGCCACGACGACTGAACCAGCGCTTGAAAACGCATCATTCAGGCCCGTGACGAGTTCGCGTTTTTCCGCTCTGTCCACTGCCTATCTCCAGTTGACCCCTGCCCTCTACGAAGGACAGGCGTCGGGTTGCCTTTTGCCGGCCGGGCCATCCAGTAACGGATCTCCCGAACGACGCTCGAGGATCCTGCCCCCTTTCGCCACACCTGCCGGCAAGCCGGACGGTGCGCAGACAAAAGGCAAACACGGTTCGAACCTTTCATTGGAGCTTGTGGCTCCTTTGTCCGGTCTTCACCCGTCTCATGCAGGCCCGCATGAATTAAGGCCCACATCACCTAAGGTTTGGGGGCCGCCTGCAATCTCGGACAGGATGTCCGGAAGCCTTTCGACTTCCGGTACCGGGCCGCCGACAGGTCGGAGGCCCGGAATTCTTTCACGGATCAGCGTTTTAGCGGCCGATCCAATTGTTCGTATCAGGACGCTGCGAGCGTCGAGACGTCGAGCTTGAGGCCCGGGCCCATCGTCGAGGTGACCGACACCTTCTTGACGTAGTTGCCCTTGGCACCAGCCGGCTTTGCCCTGGTCACCGCATCAGCGAAGGCGCGGACGTTTTCTTCCAGCGCCTTGACGTCGAACGAGACCTTGCCGACGCCGGCGTGAACGATGCCGGCCTTCTCGACGCGGAACTCGACGGCGCCGCCCTTCGATGCCTTGACGGCGGCGGTAACGTCGGTGGTGACGGTGCCGACCTTCGGGTTCGGCATCATGCCGCGCGGACCGAGCACCTTGCCGAGACGGCCGACCAGCGGCATCATGTCCGGCGTGGCGATGCAGCGGTCGAAGTCGATCGTGCCCTTCTGGACGATGTCGACCAGATCCTCGGCTCCGACGATGTCGGCGCCGGCGGCCTTGGCCTCCTCGGCCTTGTCGCCACGCGCGAAGACGGCGACGCGAACGCTGCGGCCGGTGCCGTTCGGCAGGTTGACCACGCCGCGGACCATCTGGTCGGCATGGCGCGGGTCGACGCCGAGGTTCATCGCGACTTCGATCGTCTCGTCGAACTTCACCGAGGAGCGATCCTTGAGCAGCTTCAGCGCCTCACCCAAAGCGTAAGCCTTGTTGGGATCGATGCCTTCGCGGGTCTTCGATACACGCTTTGCAATCTTTGCCATGATCTCAGCCCACCACTTCCAGACCCATCGAGCGGGCGGAGCCCTCGACCATGCGCATGGCCGCCTCGACGTCGTTTGCGTTCAGATCCTTCATCTTCTGCTCGGCGATGGCGCGCACCTTGTCGCGGCCGATCGTGCCGGCCTTGACCTTGCCCGGCTCCTTCGAGCCCGACTTCAGGTTGGCGGCCTTCTTCAGGAAGTAGCTCACCGGCGGCGTCTTCATGACGAAGGTGAACGACTTGTCCTGGTAGTAGGTGATGACGACCGGAACCGGCGAGCCCTTTTCCATTTCCTGGGTCTGCGCGTTGAACGCCTTGCAGAACTCCATGATGTTGATGCCACGCTGACCAAGCGCCGGGCCGATCGGGGGCGACGGCGTGGCCGATCCCGCGGAAACCTGGAGCTTGAGCTGGCCTGCAATCTTCTTAGCCATCTCTCTTCCTGCCTTTTCTCATGCCGGTCTTGCCGGCGGTTGCAGTCTGGTGGTGCGGTCCGCGCGGCCGGCTAAAGCCGCATTCGCCTCCCACCCGTTTTTGGCCGCGCGATCTCCGCGCCGCCTTCCCTGCCGCCGAAACCGGTGCAGGGATTTCGGATCAGCCCTTCTCGACCTGTCCGAATTCCAGATCGACCGGCACAGCGCGCCCGAAGATCGATACTTCCACCTTGAGCCGCGCCCGCTCCTCGTCCACTTCCTGGACGAAACCGTTGAAGGACGCGAATGGTCCATCCGAAACGCGGATCGCTTCGCCGATCTCGAACGTCACCGACGGCTTCGGCCGCTCGACGCCTTCCTGAACCTGGTTCAGGATACGCTGGGCCTCGGCTTCGGTGATCGGCACCGGCTTGGAGTCGCCCAGGAAACCGGTGACCTTCGGCGTGTTCTTGACGAGCGAGAACACGGCGTCGGTCAGATTGGCTTTCAGCAGCACATAGCCCGGAAAGAACTTGCGCTCGGCATCGACCTTGCGGCCGCGGCGGATCTCGACGACCTTCTCGGTCGGCACCACGATCTGCTCGATGTCGGCGGACAGGCCCTTCTGCTTGGCCTTGTTCTCGATGTCCTCGGCGACCTTCTTTTCAAAGTTCGAGTAGGCGTGGACGATGTACCACCGCGCGGTCATTTCAAGACTTCTCCGTAATCGCCGGACTTACTGTCCGAGGCCGAGGATTTTTTCGACCGCAAAGCCCATGGCCACGTCTGCGGTAAAGAAAAAGATCATCGCGATGACCGCGAACACAAGGACCATCACCGTCGAGATCATCGTTTCGCGCCGCGACGGCCAAGTGACCTTGGCGGTCTCCGCGCGAACCTGCTGGAGAAAGGTGAAGGGATTTGTGGTTTTCGAAGCCATATGCCGCTCTGTCTGCAAGACCCGTTGGCCGGGCCTCCTGGATGATCCCGCTGGCCGGGACGTGCCGCTTGAGCGTGCGTTCGCGCCGAATCAGCGCAATCATTTCGCCCATGCAAATCAGACGCGTAAAGCCGGCTTCCCAGCTCCACGCGTCGCGTGTCTGTCTCGTCTACATAAAACCGATTCTTGATCCACGCAAGTGGCAAGTGTCCGCTTTATGGCCAAACGCCGCCTCGGAACCATCCAGTCGTCCCGTCCCGGCTATGCGGCCCTTATGCCGCAACTTGTGCTATATGGCAAGTCACAAGCCGATTTTCAAAGGGGCACTGCAAAAGAATCGTTTTTAGGTATCCATTCAAAGAATGGCACGGGCAGCAGGGCTCGAACCTACGACCTGCGGTTTTGGAGACCGCCGCTCTACCAACTGAGCTATGCCCGTATGCGCATGTCGGCGCAGCAGGCGCTTCCTAAAAGCTTCCGCGCGCTCTGTAAAGAGCGACGTGCGCTACCCGGCCTTCATCTTCGAAAGTCCAGGCGTCCTCCCGGCCATTTCCCGTTGATCCGTTGATTGTTGACGATCAAGCCGACCCAGGGACGCACGATTTTCGGGTCGGTCAGATTGATATATTTTCCAACCAGCCCTTTCGCATCCTGGCGCCGCGCATCGATGAGCCCCTTGCGCACACCATCATGCCAATCGAACAGCAGGTAAACTCTCTCTCCCGCCGTCTTCACCTCGCCCCGGCCGGACTTCCATTTATCCTTGCTGTCGCCTGGAATCGTGGGATCGGCACCGCCATTCCAACGGCTGGACCAGCTGCCTTCGATGGTGTCGTTGCGGTCGCGGTCGCTTTCGGTGCCCCAGGCCTCGGCATTTTCATCGCTTGGAGTTCCCTCCAGTTTCACGCCGGCGGCGAACGCCGACACCTCCTCGTCGTCGGGAGTGGGGACGTCCATGACGCCAAACGGATTTCGGGATCCGCGGTCGCTGTCAGAATTTGCTTTGCTGTCCGATCCCATCGCAGGCCTCCGGTTTTTCAGCGCGGCCCCCGCCAGCCACGGCGGCCTCAAACCGTTCCAGCCTGGCGGACCGAACCATTCACCGCCACCCATTTCCCGCAAATCGGGTCCTGGCGGCAGGCCTTCGACCGATTCGCGCGCGGTCAGGTTCCCGAAGGCGGCTTGTAGGGGCCGCCCGGCACCGCCCAACCCCAGGCCGGCATTGGTTCGGTCTCCGGATCGCAGGTCGCGCCCTTGTTGGAGTTCATCTTGGCCAGCCGCGATCCCCATTCGACATAGGCCATGAAAGCCGAGCGGAATTCGGGATCGTCAGGCAGGCCGACCTCGTCGGCGGCGTCGGCGAGAAGGTTGATCCAGCGCCGGCGCTGCTCCTCGGTCAGATGCTTGCCGAGATGGTGCATCACCATCTCGCGATGGCCGCCGTGCTTTTCGCTGTAGGTTTTCGGTCCACCGAAAACTTCGCCGATGAAAGCCGCGACGTGAGCGGGATGGTCCGGCGACATGTGCTTGAACACCGGCCCGACGATGGGGTCCCGAGAGACGTTGTCGTAGAAGGTTTGGGTCAGGCGGTTCAGCGCTTCGGTGCCGCCTGCCCATTCAAACAATGTCGGGACATCCTGGCTCATTCGCGATCCCTCCGATGCTGGTCTTCAACCGCGCTGGACGATAGCGGAAACATCGAGCGCCGCTCAACCTGCCTCGATGGCCAGTGCAAGGTTGCGCTAAAGCTTCGCCGGCGTCTCTGCCTCGGCGCTGGCGGACGGCAGAACGCGGCAGTTGTCGGGCTTCGGCGACGACTTGCAGATGGTGGCGCCCGTCAGCGCGTCCACCGATTGCGGCCCCGTCGTCAGTCCAACCTTCAGCATTAGGTCTGGTTCGAGCTGGCGCTCGACCGAGCGCTGCTCGAGCGCGGCGAACAGACCGGGACCAATCGCCATGTCCTCGAGATAGGTCTTAATTATCTGCTGCTGTCCCATCAGGTACATGCCGAGCCGCGCTTGCGGACCGACAAACCGTCTGACGCCGCCGGCAAGCATGAGCGCGCACGCCGAATCGCATACCGCTCCCGAATCGACGGTCAGGCCGGCATAGGCGCCCTCTTTAGCCAAGCAACTCCACTCTCCCGGGTCGCAGCCAACAAAATCGGTGCGGGCGACGGCGATGTCGAGCTTCTTTTCGTGGATAAGTCGCCCCACCGCCAGTGCACTGAACAGGTCGCCTCCTTGTGAGCTGACCACCACCGGCAGCCGTCGGTTGCCAAGCATGGCGAGCAACTGGCGCAGCTTCTGCGGGGTCTGAGGCGCAATCGCGCCTTCGGCCGAGATCCATTCCGGGCAGTTTGGATTGCAAAGCGGGTTGCTGCCGCGGACCAGGACGAAGCGCATGTCTGCGACCTCCTTCGGCCGCGGGGTTTCGAGCCCTGCGGGTGCAGGCTCGGCTTTCGCCACCACTTCGCCGGCCGGCTTCGTGATGTTCGCCGGCGCCGGCACCTCCCTGCAACTCGCCGGCAACGGATCGGACGTGCATAGGGTTGGCGCGGTCAGCAGGTCGACGGCATCCCGGCTGGTGACGAGATTCATTTGCAGCATGTCGTAGGGAGCCAATTGCTGGATACCGCTGGCCGGTGTGCTTTTCATGGTCTCGAGCACACCCAGGCCGACGCCCATCTCCTTCAGATAGGCCGCCAGCTTCCGCTCCAGCGGCTTGTTCATCTCATAGGTCTTGTAGCTGCCGGCGTTCTTCCGGCTGACGACCTTGGTGCTGAGAATCTTCTTCTTGCCCTTCACCATGCGGTAGGTGGTGCGGTACAGCAATTTCGTCCGGATATAGGTCGTGGTGATCTGATGGACGCCGAGAAAGGCCCATTCGCCTACCACGCGCCGGATGCCGCCGGAAAACATCAACGGACAGGCGGAATTGCAGATGGCGCCATCGGCATAAGCATTGCCAAAATAACGGGCGCTCTTGCCGTCGTTTTCCTTGCAGTTCTTCACATCTGGCAGACAGCCGACGAAGCGGGTTTTGCCGACGGCGATATCGAGCTTGTTCTTGCGGATCAGGCGACCAAGTGTCAGCGCCGCTTCGACATTGCCGCCGGGGGAATCGACGACGATCGGCAGCTTTCGGCCGCCAAGCGCTTTCAGCGCGCGTTTGAACAGGGCCGGTGTGCCGGCTTCTATCGAGCCTTCCGCCGATATCCATTCCGGACAGGTCGGCTCGCAGCCCGGCGCGCTGCTGCGCACGACGACGAACCGCATCGTCGGGCCGAAATCCGGCGCGGATTTTTCCGGTGTGGATTTCTTTGCATCCGCTGCGAAGGCAGCGTGGCCCATGGCAAGCAACGACACCAGGCAGATCAGTCCTAGCGACCACCATGCCTGACTATGCAAACGGCGCCATGGAACCATTCGGGCAGCCCCCCTCGATGCAACCTATACTAGTTATCGCAGAGGCGCTTGCAACAGGATTTGAAGCAATGCGGTTAATCCATTGCCAGAATATCAGAATCAAAAGGGCGGCCCGAAGACCGCCCCTTTGCATCCGATCTCAACCGGCAGCGCCGGCGATTACTCTGTGATGGTGACGACGATGCCGGCACCGACGGTGCGGCCGCCTTCACGGATGGCGAAGCGCAGCTTCTCTTCCATGGCGATCGGCACGATCAGCTC
>NZ_JAMYVL010000061.1:0-7067 GCF_040323955.1 Mesorhizobium sp. M0018
CGGCCTACCTCTGGACCTATGTCCGCGATGATCGGCCCTTTGGCGGCAGTGGACCGCCCATTGTTGTCTATCGCTTCGAGGACAGCCGCGCCGGCGAATGTGTTGCCCGTCATCTGGACGGCTATCGCGGGATCCTGCAAGTCGACGGATACGCCGCCTATAACCGGCTGGCCCGATCCGATCGGGGCAACGACGGCGTGACGCTGGCGGCCTGTTGGTCACACGTGCGGCGCAAGTTCTACGAACTGCATGCCGCGGGCTCGTCCACCATCGCCTCGCAGACGGTGGCGCATATGGCTCCGCTGTGGGCCATCGAGGAGGCCGTCCGCGGTCACGACCCCGCAGCCCGGGTGATGGCGCGTCAGGAGAAATCCGCCGCCATCTTGGTCGCGCTCTTCAAGCTGTGGGAAAAGGAGCTGCCGAAGCTGTCGGGCAAATCGAAGCCCGCCGAGGCGATCCGCTATGCACTTGGCCGGCGTGCCGCGCTCGAGCGCTTCCTCGTCGACGGCCGCATCGAGCTCGACTCCAACGCCGTCGAGCGTGCGATCAGGCCCCAGACAATAACGCGAAAGAACAGCCTCTTCGCTGGCAGCGACGGCGGCGGGCGGACATGGGCCACCATCGCCACGCTGCTGGCCACCGCCAAGATGAACCAGGTCGATCCGCACGCCTGGCTCACCCAGACCCTCGAGCGCATCGCCAATGGCTGGCCAAACAGCGATATCGACGGCCTCATGCCCTGGAATTACCAGAGCTGAACGGCCTCAGCTGCCCGCTTACGAAATTCAAGGGAACGCTCGCGCTCAAGCGGCACATCAATCCCACGCGCGTGCCGATCGAGACGAAGGAGAGCTATCGTTGGCTGGAGAACCTGCGCCAGTCCATCGCGCTCGTTGGCGCGCCCGAGCGCTGCGTGCATGGGCGATGCCCAATGATGCGGGGTCGTTCGCCGCCACATGATGGAAGAACGACCGGATCGCTGACAGCGCGCATTGCGTGTCTGGATCGTGTTCTTCCGCTTCTCTTCAAGCTCATCCAGCGAGAATAAGGTCCCGATCGAAATCCTCGACGGCCAATGCGTACGGCTTGCGCCCGGTGCGTTCGGCGGCGAAGAGCACCAACATACGCCAGGCGTCGCGGTAGCTGGCGATGGTTGAGGGACTTGCGTTCCTTTGCTTGGTCAGCCGGTTGCGGAAGAACGACTCCAGCAGCGGCGCGAGCGAGAGATGTACGCTCATGAGGCGCCTCCATGGGCCAACGCGCGGTCGGCCGCCATGCCAAGAAAATCCGCCGTGCCCGTCACATAGTAGGCAGTATCGGTGTAGTGGGCGTGGCCAAGATAGGTCGCCAACAAGGGCAGCAGCGCCTGCACGTCGGCGTTCTCTCGATGCCATGCGGCGAGCCGTGTGACGGCGAAACGATGCCGCAGATCATGCGGTCTTAAGGCCTTGTCACAGTTGAGACCCGCCAGCTTGCAGGCTGCGCAGAAAGCCAGAGCGAGCCCTGTCTTCGACAGCCGGTTGCCGCGCGAGCTGAGAAAAAACGCGGAATCCTTTCGCGTCGGAAATGCCATATCACGAAGGCGTGCGTACTGGCGCAGTGCCGCCAGTGTCGTGACATGAACTGGGATCACGCGATCCTTGCGAAACTTGGTCCTCCTGATGTGAAGAACTCCGCTGACGAGGTCGACGCCGGCGCAATCGAGGCGGAGCCTTTCTCCGGAACGTAAGCCCGTGCTCGCCAGCAATCCGACCAGCATTGTCAACACCACGCTCCGCTCGGGATACTGCGGCGAAATACGCCTGCACGCCAACATGAGCGATACAAGTTCCTGATCGCTCAAGATATCTCCCATCGAAGCTTGCCACGACGGGTCGTGCAACGCCCAACCACAGCCGATCAGGAACGTGACACCCAACAGAGTCCAAGGGTGAGTGCCTCGGTATAGGCCAGAAACGCCAGAGACGCGGAAACACACACCATCAGCAGCTGAGCCGTCAACATAATCCGGCGACGATCAAAGTTATCTGCGAGCGCTCCCGCCGCGAGCGAAAAGATCATGTATGGCAGCGTGGTCGACGACTGGACGAGCGCCACCATGCCCAGGCGACGTGGCAATGCTCGTCATCAGCCATGCGGCAGCCACGCCCTCGACCAGTGCAGCCGACCAAAGAGAACGGAACGTCTTGTGTTGAAACGGTACGAGTGGAGATGTTCTCTTTGCCATTGTGGAACCTTTCGAGATCGACTGCTGGCGCGAATTCACAAGCCACCCAAATATGCCACATCGTTAAACCCAAGCTGCCACGACCGCGCGCCCGCTAACCCAGAAGGGTAGCGGCGTTAGACCCATAGCGATGAGCGCAGGCAGTACTACCACCTGTGAGCGCGATCCAACGATCCAACTGAAAACAGCGGTCGTTTTTCCAAACGGTGCTGCAATTTGAATCCCAATCTAGGGGGAAGCCACAGTCGTTTGAGTTAGGCGTGGTAAAATACTGTTTGGGATCTGATTCATGTAAAACTCAGATGACAAGATTGACTAAAGCGCCCGTTGCTAATCCTTGGCGTTGTGATCGAGATCTGTTGCGATGGAAGAGTATCGCTTATGTTGCTCGTCCTTCGACAATTCTGGCAGTCGCTAACTCAGATCCACCCGATTTGATCATCTCAGTGCGACAAGATTTGATGGAGGAAGAGTTTTGTTCTTTCGTGCTGAGGCTTGGTGAAGAAGTGGTGCGGCTTGCCTTCCTCGACGATCCGGCCTCCATCCATGAAGATGACGCGATCGGCGACGGAGCGCGCGAAGCCCATCTCGTGGGTGACGCAGACCATCGTCATGCCCTCGCGCGCGAGACTGGTCATAGTCTCGAGCACTTCGGCGACCATCTCCGGATCGAGAGACGAGGTCGGCTCGTCGAAAAGCATGACCGCAGGTTCCATGCAGAGCGAGCGGGCAATTGCGACGCGCTGCTGTTGTCCCCCGGATAGTTGACCAGGGAATTTGTTCGCCTGCTCGGGTATGCGTACGCGCTCGAGGAATTTTAGCGCAATCTTCTTTGCCTCGGCCTCGGCCATACCCTTAATCCACATCGGCGCTGCCATGCAGTTCATCAGCACCGTCATATGCGGGAAGAGATTGAAGTGCTGGAACACCATGCCGACGTTCGCGCGAACTTCAGCCAGGTCGCGCATCTTGTTATGCAACCGAATCCCGTTGACAGTGATCTCGCCCTCTTGGTGCGCCTCGAGCCGATTAAAGCAGCGGATTAGCGTCGACTTTCCCGATCCGGAGGGGCCGCAGATAACGATGCGTTCGCCCTTGCGGACCGTGAGGTTGACGTCAGTCAATGCTCTGAAGGTGCCGTACCACTTCGAGACGTTCTCAGCTTCGATAACTGTGTCGCTCACTGCCACTCCTCTGGCCCGATAACTTCGATCCGAACTTAACCCGGGATAGCTTACCTCGACAGTCGTCTTAGAAGGGTCGTACAATTTTGGACCGTGCTTCACATGACCTTGACCTATGCTGACGCCCATCATCGCACCTTGCTTCTAGCAAAGTGGCGCTCGATCCTGGACTGGACCAGTTCCAGGCAGATGGACATAATCCAATATATAATTGCGGCCGTTATGAGCATCTCCATGTGTTGAAAAGTCGGCTGGCCGAGTGTGCGAGCAAGGAACGTGAGCTCCCACACACCGAGGATGGAGACGAGTGAGCTGTCCTTCAGCATTGAGATGAACGTGTTTCCCATTGGGGGAATGATGACCGGAAGCGCCTGCGGCAGTATGATCTTGCGCATCGTAAGACCGAAGCCGAAACCCATGGATCGCGAAGCTTCCCATTGGCCGCGGTCGATGCTCTGGATACCGGCACGGAAAATTTCTGTCATGTAGGCTCCGGTGCAAAGCGACAGCGCCAAGATGCCTGAAGGAACGGCGTCGATAAAGATACCAAGTTGCGGCAGTCCGAGGTAAATCAGGTAAATCTGGACGAGCAGCGGCAGGCCGCGGAAAAATGATGTGTAGAAACTGGCGATTGCATAGGCGAAGCCATTGCTTGAAAGCTTTGCAATCGCGGCAATCATCGCGAGGATCGAAGCGAATATCAGTGAAACCGCCGAGATATAGATCGTCGCAACTGCTCCCTGCGTGATCAGATATGGCACATTCTCCCAGATGAAGGGCATGCTTAGGTTAAATGACTTGAAGAAGGCAAGAAACAGAACCAGCAGCTCGGCCCAGACAACGCCGATTTGCACCTTCAGCGAAATAAAACCGATCAGCACGATGTTGAGACAGAATATGATCGCTATCACAAAGGCGATCGCGAAGCGACCATAGATCCCACTTTGCGCTGGGTCGCCGATGACAGGCCGCATGAGTTCGCCAAAGGTGGTGCCCGTAAGATTGAACATAAGAAAACCCGCGAGCACTGCGGCAAAAATCGAAGCAACAAACCACGGCTTGTGGACGAGGACCTCGGACTCGACATTGTCCTGATAAAGCATGAGCAGCACTTTCAAAGAGCGGCCCCGACAGCGGGGCCGCTATACTTTGCAACTATTTGTCGACGCTGTAGTCCGCGCCGAACCATTTGACGGACTGCTTGGCAAGGGTGCCATCATCCCTCATCGTTTTCACGGCAGCCGCAACCTTGTCGAGGAATTCCTTGTCGCCATGGAGAATGGAAATAGCAGCCGGCCCCGAGAACAACGGCTCGTCAAGGATCTTAATTGGATACCCAGCCTTTATCGCATTTCTAGCCGAGTTATCACTGTTAAGCACCGCATCAAGCCGTACTCCATCGCCCAGGCGAAGGTCGTCGTACAAAAGGCTGTCCGCTTGGTAGGTCTTCAGCTCGCCGGGTGTAAACTGGTACTTTACTGGTTTAGCATTAACCCATCCGGGCGTAAAGTTATGCTTGGCATAGGACTCTGCCACGTCGCCCGATCCGACGCCGATAACCTTGCCGTCGAGATCGGAAAGCTTCGTCGCCTTACTATCCTTGTGTACGATGGCTACCTCTGGAATGTAACTGTAAATGACAAACTCAAATATTTTGGCACGTTCCTTCGTAGGCGTCATTTGACCCATGCCCATATCCCAACGGCCCTGCCACTTGCCTGCCGCTATCATGTCCCAGTTCGTAGTTACGAATTTTACCTCCACGCCAAGGGATTTCGCGATGGCCTTGGCAAGGTCGATATCGGAACCATCGAGCTCATGTTTGTCGTTCAAATGCGATAGGGCCCCCCAGTCTGGCCCCACCGCCACGGTCAGCGACTTTGTGGCGAGCACGCGATCCAGAACTTCGCCAGCGTTGGCCCTGGACGGGCTACCGCCGGACGCGACTGCGAGTGAGGCTGCAGCTGCGATCATCGTTATAAGCCGATTCATATGTCTCTCCCATGTTTTTTGCCGTTTTTGGCCTGTTGGCGAAGCAAGGTCGTGTGTGCGCATATTCTTATTGACTACATTCAGGCCTGCATTTCGGGCAGGCGTTCCTGTTGACTAGATACGCATGACGCTGGTGCATCAGAAACACGATTAACGCCTTGTCAGTCAAAACCGCTGGGTGGCTCCCGTCAAATTCAGTTTGTCGATTGAGGCCATCTGAGTCTGAGATGATGCGAATTGACCCGCCGCCTTCGCTGCCGTGGGCAATGGTGTGACGCCGGCGGCCACTGCTGCTGCCGCTCCAAATCCCACTGATTGCCGGTGACGCCCTCATTACGATCGGGGGGCAGGAACCTGAGTCACCTGATGCCCACCACTTACGCAATTGGCACAATGGCCGATCCACTCCGGTGCCAATGCTCCACCGGGAATATCACGAAGACGCACTATCCCGCTTACTGCCATGGGCCGCGGGCTTTGTGTTGGAACCGCAGCTTGATCGTTGTTCATGACAATTCAGGGCTGGTAACCGACGCGAGCGTCAGCCGACAAAGGTCCGTGATGTCGTAGATCGGCAGCCCTGTTATGCGGCCTAGGGCGTTTTTGACACTCGGGAAACCCGTGCATTCGAAAAGCAGGATTCCAATCTCAGGATGCTTTGCGCGAAGTTGCGCGACACAAGCTGCGACCTCCGATTCAATTTGTTCAACATCGGTTTGGATGTATGGCCGCGCGAACGCGTTACCCACGAACACGCCGCCTTCAATCCCTGCGACGACCACTTTCGGTCGATCGACGGGCTTCTCTATCCCTAGCAGATCTTCGGTGCAGTGTCGGGAGTCAGCCGTTATTACCGCCAGCTTCTGAGCGGGCGATAGCTGCCTCAGCAACGCCGGAACGAGAAGCAGACTGGACATCACGACGGGTACATTGACTGCAGCAGCGACCGCCGGCTGATAGCGAACAAAAAAACCGCAGTCAGCAGAGATTACGTCAGCGCCTCTTTCGACTAGTCGCCTCGCCGCAGCAACACAAGCGTCCTTAACCCTAAGAGACGGCTCAGTGCGCACAATAGTCTCGGCGAAGGCGCCTTCCACCATTTCCCAGATGACCGGGCGATCAAAGGTCGCTGGATGCAATAGACATCCCTGTCTTGGAATGAGGCACTCAGGTGCCAGTCCTTCATCAAGCTCAAGAATTCCGAGCAGAGGGCGGCCTTGCAAGACCATGAATGACACCTTTCAACTAAGTGGGGTTTTCAGACAATGATTTCCCCGGGGGTCGTGGCAGATCTTGATGCCGTCGCTGTGAGAGTGCCTGTAGCCGCCTCGTGGAAAGAGAACGTTTGTTTGTTAACATTCACATTGGCATACAAACGTTTCTATGTCAATTCGGATTCCGAGAGTTGCTTCGGACGTGCCGGTTGCTCATGGAGGCACCGATGATCGAGTGCAGAGGAGCTGGCAGGGATAGAGCGACGTCGGTAAGGAGAACGACGAGCTCGTCAGGAGCGCCATAAGCCTTGACTTTTCGTGTCAACTCGGCGTCTGACATCGGGTTGCCAGCCCTCGCGTACTGAGCCGCAAATACTCCGCCCCTGGCAGCTAACCCAACGTGGGCAACCTTCATGTCTGTTCCGAACTGATGCTGAAGCCCCGCAGATA
>NZ_JAMYVL010000062.1:0-6488 GCF_040323955.1 Mesorhizobium sp. M0018
CATTCGTTGCGGGCGAGTTGCGGCTCATTGGGAGGGACTTCCATGGCAACCAGCAACAAAGCAGACCATCAGTCTGTCTCCGAAGCGTTTCGGAAACTGATCCATTCCGATGGCTATCGTCATAACGTACAAACGTTCTTAAATCTGGGGGTCGAACCAGAACTGCCGCCAAACCTTCAGTCATTACTTGCGGCTATTGATCGGCCCAAAGAGGGGCCGACCGAAGAAGTCCCTTAGCGCTGGCTGAGCTCAAAGCGGAAGAGTACAGAGGCTCGCTCCGTACTTGTTTCTCTGGTTCCCGCTAAGAAATTTCCATCAAACATTCTTCTTGATTTTTCCCGACAGAGGATCATGAATGTTCCGCGTGGGTTCTCGCTGAGGTGGGAGGCCTAGTATGAATGTTTGGACGAACTGCCGACCGAGCAAAGTGACTGCCCATAAGCTTGTTAAAGAGCTGATCTTACAAGCCGGTCGCGGCCAAATCATCTCCGTGAAAGAGACCATCGCAGCGGTGCGCCGAGCCGGGCCGCATCTGGTGGAAAGTGACTGCGCGCTGGTCGAGCTTATTGTCGAGATTGGCCCAGCCTTTGGCCTGTTCGTCGCGTTCGACCTTCGCGAATAGCCACATGGCAACCCATTGGTTCAACCCTCTATGAGATCGAGAGGGGCACGGGGAACTTCGCGCGAGCTGGTCGTCCAATCCCGGCTCAGAGATTCTCACCAAATTATTCGCTTCCCCTTCGGAACCCTTTCACAACGAAAGTGTTTCAGACCGAATGTGGGAACGACCTTATGCCGGCACGACCAACAGCAGGGACAGCCTTTCAACGGCTGATCAGCTCAGAAGATAATCGTCAGATGCTCCGCAACAGGCTTGGTCTCGAAGTCGACGAGAAACTGCCGGCGTCCCTTGCTGCATTGTTGCAGGAGCTTGAGCGGCGAGAGCAGGTCGAGGTTGATTGGAGCGCCACCACTTTGGCAGCGCGGGCTTCTATGGCCTTCGACGAACCAGAAGGAAGCTTCAGTGACCCTCATGGCCATGCTGCGTAGGGGACGTGCCTTCCGAGGGATGATCAGTTCGGAAGACTACTGCCGGAAGCTGCGCAGGCTCCTAAGGTTTGTAGGCGAACCAACTCTGACACCGACGCTTGCCACACTGGCGCGGGAGCTTTCAGAGCAGTCTGAGCTGCGGAAGCTGGAATCGGCCGACAAAATTCCATAGTTGCCCGACATTTCCCCACATGACAACCCACTGGTTCAACCCTCCGATCCCTGTCAAGACTGAGCGTCTCGGGATCATCCGCAATGTCAACAACGCCGAGGCAGCCGGCGAGGAACTGATGAACTGGACCAAGCGTGGCCCTTGTGGGACGTCGCGGTGCGTGTTTGCATGGCCGTGATTTTCGACGAGATGGAACCTGAGAAGGCTCGCAAGGCGTTCCTGGCTGCTGCAAAGAGCAGGGGACGTTACTCCCCCCAATGGCAACTAGCTAACTTGGATGGCGGTAAAGATTCTCTGACCAACACCGCCTTCGCGAAAGGAGCCCGCCGCCGGTGAGGAAGAGAGGCGACGGACCCCCCTACAGCGGCTGCACATCACGAAGAATCCGCTGCCGCCTCTAAACCCGCGAGGGCCTACATCGTTCCGTTAGCTGCGGCTAAACGGGGTTGGTCGGCGGGCTCTTGCGGCTTTAAGTTCCTCTTATGGGTCCTCTCTGGTTCTCTCTGACTTCGGATAGGAGGCGCGGGGGTCGCTTTCGCCGCTTCGGCGGTCCCGTCCGGCTGTGCTTTTCGGACAAACGCAAGGTATGAGTCCGAAGTATGCTACAATTTTCGGACACGCGTTGGCGGCCTCCATCGTCCTTCGGACGTGGCGCTCGGCCACCAGGCCGCGCGGCTGGTTGTCATCGTCCTCGGCTTCAATTCACATAGTGGCTACGCAGGTATTATTTGAGAAGTTGCACAGCGCATGGAATTTCAAAGGATACACGGCCTTCGCGCTAATACGATAGCATCCCACCTTCCAGCTTCTCAAATTAAGCGCCTATCCTGACGCCAGTGTCCGTAAGGACCACCTGTCCTGGCATTGCCTATCAGTGCAACGACTTCGAGCGGGCCGCCGAGCCGCTGAGCAACTGTTGCACAGGACCAAGCAGCGTGGCCCAAATGGCTCAGCGCAGTGCAGCTCTGCCATGCATGCCTTTGATCGATCAGGTGAAACGCGAAGTGGTCCGCGGGGCGTTTCTCGAAACGGCCAAGGAACAAGGAAACCTACTGCCTCGTTAGCATCTGCGACTGAAAGCCCTACTCTCGGCCGGGCTCGAATCTAACAAAGAGCATCGTCGGCTCTGCAGCATGGCGGCGGTCATGGAACTGGCAAGCGAGGACCCATTGGCTTGTCCGACTATCGTTGCGCCTTCAGCAGACGCTCTAGCGTTGAAAAGTCACTCATGTCGCGGTAGGGCGTCAGGTCAAGATCCTTGGGGATCTTCTTGAGCTTCTCTTCGGAGATCGGTTTTTCGTTCTTTTTGTTGAAGGCCTGGTAAGCGGACCAGCCAACACCCGCCGCCTTCACGGCATCGCGTTCGGCTCGAAGGGCGATTTGATGCGCGTGCAGGTAATGAAGCCCGAGTTCGTCTAGGAGCGCCTTTTCAACAATTTCGTGCGTTAGCAGAAATGGGGCAAGCCGGACCTTGGCCGATTTCCAATCCATAGTGCGAGGCATATGGCGATCGATATAAATCGTCCTGCCATCTTTGCTGTAGCCAGCAATGTAGGGGTGGCCTGCTGCCGGTTTCGTGGACACGAGGTTAAGCTAACATAGCTTGTTCCTCGAACTCCACGGGGCTCAGATAGCCCAGTGTGGAGTGCCTTCGCCGAGGGTTATAGAAGCATTCGATGTAATCGAACACATCCGCCCTGGCGTCATCCCTCGTCCTGTAGACCTTGCGGGCTGTCCGCTCGGTTTTGAGCGACGAGAAGAAGCTCTCCATTGCCGCATTGTCCCAGACGTTGCCCGACCGGCTCATCGAACAGGTGATGCTATGGTCGGTCATCAGACGCTGGAACTGCTCGCTCGTATATTGCGATCCCTGATCGGAGTGGTGCAGCAGGCTGTCGGGCTTGCCCCTGCGCCAGATCGCCATGATGAGGGCGTCGGTGACGAGTTGCGCGGTCATCTCAGCCCTCATCGCCCAGCCGACGACACGGCGGGAGAACAGATCGACGACGGCGGCAACGTAGAGCCATCCTTCGGCGGTCCAGATGTAAGTGAAGTCCGCGATCCACTTCTGGTTCGGCGCTGCGGCCTCGAAGAGCCGGTCGAGGAGGTTGTCCGACACTGCGGCTCGCTGCCCTGTATCCTTCGGCAGTCCACGGCGCCGAGGCCTGGCACGCAGCCCATTCTCCTGCATGAGGCGTTCGACACGATGCAGCCCGCAGGAAAGACCCTCGGCCAGAACATCGTGCCACACACGACGCGCGCCATAGGTGCGGTCACTGCTCTTGAAGCTTCGGTCGATCCGGGAAACGAGGATCTCGTCATGCCGGGAGCGAGCGCTGGGACTGCGGTTGAGCCAGGCATGAAAGCCTGAGCGGGACACATCCAGTGCACTGCACAGCCATGCCACCGGCCAGATGCTCCGGTGTTTCGCGATGAAAGCGAACCTCACGTCACTTCCCTCGCGAAGTAGGCTGCGGCCTTTTTTAGGATGTCGCGCTCCGCCTTCAGCTTCGCCACTTCCTTGCGCAGCCGGTCGATCTCCTGCTGTTCCGGTTTCATCTGCCCATGACCGGGAAAGGCGTGCTGCGGATCAGCGCTCGTCTCACGGACCCATTTGCGCAGCACGTTCTCATGGAGATCAAGATCACGAGCTGCCTGCGCTACTCCGACACCCCGATCCTTCACCAGCCTCACTGCCTCAAGCTTGAACTCGCGGCTGAACTTCCTTCTCTGCATTTCCACTCTCCAGTTCCGTTAAACACCTTATCTCGGTGTCCACGAAACCGGCAGCAGGCCAGGGATATCGAAATCATGAACGATCTTAACCCGACGATGCAGCGCCCGCACAGCGTCACTCAGTACATCATCGTCCAAGTCTTCGGAAACGTGGCGGACTTCATCTTCAAGCTTCATTTTTTCCACACTGACACCAGCGGCGCTTCCTCCCATAGACCGGGAGCCTTCCCGTGGACGGCCAACTGGGTGACCGGTGCCGGCCGGAAGAACTGCCATGTCGCCGGCCTTCAAGGACAATGTACGGCCCCTGTTGCCCCGAACCGAACCTTGCCGGTTCCGCGCGCAACCCCAAGCACTTCATTTTTGCGGGAATGGTAATGAACGTAGTGGTAGATGCCGTCCCGCCAGCCGCTACTCCAGCCATTGGCCTTGAAAAGCTCTTCCAGCACGGCTGCGGAGTCAACCTCAATGTCAAAGGCATAGGCCCGAAGTCCATCCGCAAGGTGCTTTCTGCCGGCGAATCGGGCTCTCCCGGGACTGCGTTGCAGGCAGGCAGCGGGTCTGCGCCCGCTGCTGCCACATGGATGTCATCTCTATGGCTGCGGATTTCGTAAGGCGGGTTTCTCAAGCACGAGCACATGACTACCAAGAGGCGATGTGTGAGTGCTCTTGACCTGGAACCCCTCGTCAGAAAGCGTTTCGATGAATTCGCCATCCGTTCCAGGCGGAACGCGGGCAACGACGTTTGAGGTGCGCCTCACAATATTGGAAAGCACCCTTCGCGCCTTGCCTGGGCCGATGTTGCGCTGCATGTGCTGATAGACGGCCAGCAGCAGGACGATATCGTATTTCGGTAGAAGGATATTGCCGAGGCGCCGGCTGCCAAGATTCAGGCGATCGAACCTGGCATGTACCGGGGAGCCGCTCAATAACATCTTTGCGGTCTCGATATGTGGCTTGGCAATGTCGATCCCATGGATCGAACTGGGTTTCAGCTTGGATATCTCATAGGCGACAACACCCATATTGCAGCCAACATCGAGAATGGATTTTCCGGCGTATTCGACCTTTGCGGAGAATAGCCCGTCAAGTCTGTCGTCCCACGTTCCGGCAAAACCCCTTTTGAATCTTGACCACCACAAATCATCAGCTCCTTTGAGAAGAGCCCCCTTGAGCGCCTCCTACCACGAGAGAATTAACGGTCGATACCCGTTCAACTGGAATTGATGACATTGACGAACCAAGGCAGGGACGTGTGCGGCCACCTCACAACCCCATCACCTTGAGTGCCGCGGGAACCGCATAGCGGCTGCCATCATAGCGCATCCAGTAGGTCCGCTTCGCAGGCTTGCCAGGATGGGACTGGCATTCGCCATTATGGTCGGGGGAGGGATTATCGGTATTCGACCGCTCAACCGCGGTGATATCGTGATAGCCATGATGGCTCGCCGGGCTTATCGCCAGGCTGACCTGGCTGGAATGAAAGTATCCGGCGCAACTACCATCGCTATCGCCGCCAGAGCCGGCCACCACGAGGCCGTCGAGCACCACGCGTAGCGTAGCGCCGGTGAGAGCGTATAGCCGCAGGTCGGTTTCAGTGAAGGGAGCGGTCAGCGAATGGTGCGCCATTTCGATGCGCAGGCCGAATGCGCTGACATTGGGGGCCAGTGCATAGCGGCCGGTGTCGAATTCCACCTTCTCGATGACAATCGCATCATCGGTCATCAGACCGGGCTGGAGCAGGCGCTGGCGCACGCGCAGCGTATTCCTGTCGACGACCAGAAGCTCGATATCGCCGACATGCAGGTGGTCGCCGTTAGCGCTGTCAATCAGCGGCACTGCGACCAACATCAGGTCGACATGGGCGGGCCAAATCTTGCAGACCAGGCCAAATGGCGCTTCGCTCTCCGTGAACGTTGAGGTGATGCTAGTATGAGGTTCAAGCGTGAACGAGGTGCCGTCGGCGCTCTTTCGGGCGTTGGGATAGGCCTGCTGCACCAGCGCGGCGGCATCCCCGCAATCGCCCGCCGCGGCCTTGGCGGGCGACAGGCTGGCAAGGGCGGCGCCGAGCAACAGGACAGGCAACACTATTCGCATGGAGTTCTCGCGTCGCAGGGCCGGGTTCGGCCAGGGCCCTTCTACGCGAGATTGGTGGCGGCGCACAGGGCAGGGAAGTGACGGATAGCTCCACTCGCTGCGTCAGGACCATAGGTATCCTGGAAAGTCGTAAAGTCCGAGCACCCTTAGGGATGGTGATCATGAGAACGCCGCCCCAGCGGCCAATTTTTGCCAATGCTGTTCGCTACCTGAAACAGATACTGACAATGTGATCTCGATTGCCTTGTCGCGCTCCGATTAGATAAAGAAGGTAAGCGCGATTTTCCCTGCACGTTGACGCCGGCGCTTTCGACGGATGGCCTTCGAATCGGGAACGGTATCTGGTCTGATCAGACTGCTGTTGCTTTGGCGAAGTTGAAGGGCAGCAGATCGTAGATATCAGCGTCCTCGTTGCGTTGAGGCAATTCGGTGA
>NZ_JAMYVL010000063.1:0-5188 GCF_040323955.1 Mesorhizobium sp. M0018
GATCCTCGGAAATCATCTGTCCGGCGGTGAGCACGGCGATGTCTTCCAGCATCGCCTTGCGGCGGTCACCGAAGCCAGGCGCCTTGACGGCCGCTACCTTGAGGCCGCCGCGCAACTTGTTGACGACCAGAGTCGCCAGCGCTTCGCCCTCGACGTCCTCGGAGATGATCAGCAGCGGCCTGCCGCTTTGCACCACGGCTTCGAGGATGGGCAGCAGCGCCTGCAGATTGCCGAGCTTCTTTTCGTGGATGAGCACGTAGGGCTCTTCCAGCTCGACGCGCATCTTCTCGGCATTGGTGACGAAATAGGGCGAGAGATAGCCGCGGTCGAACTGCATGCCTTCGACGACGTCTAGTTCGGTTTCGGCGGTCTTGGCTTCCTCGACGGTGATGACGCCGTCATTGCCGACCTTGTCCATCGCCTTGGCGATCATGGCGCCGACGCTGGTGTCGCCATTGGCGGCAATGGTGCCGACCTGCGCGATCTCTGCTGAGGACTTGACCTTCTTGGCGCGCGCCTGGATTTCCTTGACGACGGCGCTGACGGCAAGGTCGATGCCGCGCTTGAGGTCCATCGGGTTCATGCCGGCGGCAACGAATTTGGCGCCCTCGCGCAGGATGGAAGCGGCAAGCACCGTGGCGGTGGTGGTGCCGTCGCCGGCAAGGTCGTTGGTCTTCGAGGCCACTTCGCGCACCATCTGCGCGCCCATGTTTTCGAACTTGTCGGAAAGTTCGATTTCCTTGGCCACCGTCACCCCGTCCTTGGTGATGCGCGGCGCGCCGTAGGCCTTGTCGATGATGACGTTGCGGCCCTTGGGGCCGAGCGTCACCTTGACGGCGTTGTTGAGGATTTCGACGCCGCGCAGCATGCGGTCGCGCGCGTCGGTGGAGAATTTGATTTCCTTGGCAGACATTTTTTATCCCGTCGAATTTGGAATGGAACGGTCGCCGCGCGGAACGCGCTGCGCTTGTTCTTTCAAATACTGGAGCGACCTTTGCGCGCCTTGAGGGACACGCGCCGCTCCAGTCAGGCGGCCTTCTTGGCTTCGACAGCTTTGTCGATGACGCCCATGATGTCGGCCTCCTTCATGATCAGAAGGTCCTCGCCGTAGATCTTGACCTCCGTGCCCGACCATTTGCCGAACAGGATCAGGTCGCCGGCCTTGACGTCGAGCGGAACAAGCGCGCCATTCTCGTCGCGTCCGCCCGGGCCGACGGCGATCACTTCGCCTTCCTGTGGTTTCTCCTTGGCATTGTCGGGGATGATGATGCCGCCCTTGGATTTGGTGTCGCCTTCGGCGCGGCGAATGACGACGCGATCGTGGAGTGGCCGGAATTTCATGGGGAACTTCTTTCTGGGGCCAGCATAGGCGGCCGCTACCCCTGATATAGGCGCGTTGGCACTCGATAGATAGGAGTGCCAGAATTGTTTCTGGCCAATGGCCAAGAATTCGAATGATATAATTCGAGACGCCAGAAATTCGTTCGGATGTGAGGAAAACTTTCTGCCGGCTTGAATTTCGCGGATGCGGGTTATTATTTCAAAGATCAAATAAAGGAGGCCGCGACCTTGTTTGGAACTCAATTGAGGCGCATAGGTAAAACTTGTTGATTTGGGTCGAGTTGGCTTTGTGTCAGAGCCCCGCCATTCACCACCGAATTCTCGAAAATGAGTGCATGCGCCGGTCCGGCGCACATCTCGTTCCGTTCGGATCCTGGAATGAAACCGACGCTGACCACGGATGTACTGGCAGCGTCGGGCATCGTCCCGGCGGTTCGAGTGGGACTGATACGGAAAGGCGCAGCCGCCCGTTTCCGCGGAAAGCCGCAATTCATGACCAGCCGCACCACAAATACAGTCGTTCGCTTCAAGTCGGCGTTTTCGCTGCCCGGCTTTGATACACCGCAACCGCCCGGAGAGTATCGGGTTGACCATGACGAGGAGGCCCTCGAAGGGACTTCCCAGATCGCATGGCGCCGCGTGGCCACCTTCATTCACCTCCGGCGATCACCGCGAGCGGTGCTACGCAGCAGATGGTGCCGATCGAACCGGCATTGCTTCAAGCCTCGCTGGAGCTGGACGAGAGACAATCATGAGAACCACAACCCTGATGCAACGCAACGCACGCCCAGTCCGCCGCGAAGCCGCAACGCATCTCTTTGCCGTCGGACAAGCTGTCCGGCTGAAGAGCGGCATCGGCACGTTTCCAAAGGCCGCGGAAATCTACCGCGTCACAGCAAGGCTCCCGCCGAGCGGAAATTCGCTGCAGTACCGCATCCGCAGCGACGTCGAACTTCATGAACGGGTGGCGATGCAGGACAGTCTCGAACCGGTCGACACTTCGCCCGGTGACAGCACAACGCTCATCGAAAGGATCTTCGAACGTGTCAAAGGGACAGAAATGGTTTAGCCGGAAGATCGGGAACCCGACGCAGGAGAAGGTCCCGCCCAAGCCTGAAAGCGTATTCGGCGCCCACACCAGAGTTGCAGCCGATATCAATGCCCGGCGCGGCAAGGGCAAGAACTGACGTAGCGACACGGGCGGATGACGATGAAGATCGTGATCGAATTCTATCGCACCCGAACCTCGGACGATGCGCATGCCGTGGTCGGGCGCGAGACGGCGCAAGCGGCCAACCTCGACCATGCGCTCGAGATCGCCAGGCTTTTGGCCAAAACCTTGAACATGCCGCAGCGGCCGGACGCCATGACGATCGCCGACGCGAAGGGCGCAACGCTCTATTCCGGCGTTCTGGCCACGGAAGCGATCAATGAGGAAAGGCCAACGCCATGAGTGCCCGTAGCAACGAAACCGATCGGCAGTGCAACGCCGCCGGGCTTGCGGTCTGGGAAAATGAGGGTGGGACATCGGGACGCGACTTCGCGGACCGTCAATATGGCCGCCGCGTCGAGGCGGATCGGTCCTGGACCGTCTATCATGTCTTCAGCGGAATTCCGGCGCTGATCGACGTGGTGCCATGACCGGCCTCAGCCGGTCGGATGCGACGCGCAGCATGTTGTCCCTCAATCAGCGCAATGCCGAGTGCCAGAGGGCGTGGGTTGCGGCGCCGCCAATTGTCCCACACGAGGCAGCGGCGGGCCAATCATGACGCTCTCCTTCCCAAACCCCAGCCGCAGATTCGATGAAGTGTGCGATTTTCGGTAGGTAGGCCCCGAATCACGAACGTTCTGATAACACCGGAATGTCGCCTCCTGGAGCAAGCGACCAACGCAGTGCCGCAGTCGAGAACGGCTAGCACCGTCGTTGCGGCCAAGATGGAGGTCGCCAGCGGAATGGCGCTCACTTTTGCGACATTTGTTCCCGTGTGGTTGCCGTTGATGGATACGGCTGCTCCCACGAAACAGCAGTCCTCCAGAGACAACTAATATCTGCAGGCTGGTTGCTGCCACCATCCGGCCGCGTTGGTCGCCGCGAAAATCGCGCAGCGACACGCGCGTCCCGTCCTGCGATGTCAACGTGATGTCCTGAGCCAGTCCGATTGTCGGCAGGCGCTCGTTCTTCGGCGCGTCGTGCTCACTCGCCCGCGCTATGTTCAGCGCCAAGGCGAGAACTGCGTCTGCTGGGGTCTCAGGCCTTCAACTCGCGTTTGAGCTCGTTGAGGAAACGCCAGTCCGTTCCGTTGGACAGGATTTGTTGCGGGCTCGACTTGATCATGCCGGTCTCCTGCATGCGCAGCGCATAGAAGCGCACGCTGTCTTCGGCGTCGAACACGCGCCACTTGTCGTGCTGAGCACCGTTCAGCGTCCCAAGCGCTTCGTCATAGTTGGGTAGAAAGCCTCGGTCGACGAGCTGCTGTGCCGCCAACGACGGATCAGAAGCGCACAGGTCGGCGGATTTGAGAATGGCGCGCAACACCCGCTTCGTCGCGACCGGGTATCTGCTCACGTAGTCCGCATTGCCGGCAACCATGCAGCAAAAGTATTGCGACCACGGGCGGTCGGTCCCGTTGTTGACGATCGTATGGCCGATCTTCCGGGCGTGCAGGATCTGCGGTTCGGGCGGACCTGCCATGTAGGCATCGACCTTGCCGTCGATGAACATTTGCATGGGGGCCTGTTCTCCCTCCACCCACTCGATATCGTGCACCGGATCAAGCCCGACATAGTTGGCCATGAGGGCCGTCAGGATGTGAGGATGCGACTCCACCGACCCTCCCCCGACGCGCTTGCCCCGCAGATCCCTGATGCTGCGGACGCTGTCGTTGCCGATCAGTTCGAAGCAGCCGGAATGCACGCCGATCAGCACTTTGACCGGCACGCCGGCGTCGATGGACCTAATGTGCATCGACGGCATGTTCATGTCGAAATCGATCAGGCCGGCGGAGAGCCACTTGGAATTGTCGACGTGGGTGTCGCCTTCGACATATTGGATATCGGTGAAACCGTCGGCGCGCAGAAGTTCTCCGGCGAGGTAGATGGACGCCCAACAGTAAGCGCCTCCGACCCACTGCCCCAAGCGGACGGTTGTCGTTTCCAAAGCAGGCTCCCCGGCCGCACTGGATGGGCGAACATTGAGGAGCCCGGCACCGCCGATCGCCGACAGGCCGGCCAGGAATGCGCGACGATTCTGAATTAGCTTCATCGGGACGCTCCTTTGGCAAACTGATCGTCCCTAGGGATCAAGCAAATGACCCCAGTAGAGGACGGACAATGCGTGAGCGCGCCGAGTAATCGCGAGTTGGAGCACGCCCTGTATAAAGGCGGGAGTCTTGTCGTTCTTCAGTCGCTGGCCAAGAACGCTTTCAGCCAACGATTAACGACCATACGCCTTGTCAACGTTCGTGGCGAGGGCAATGCTCTCAGCCAGGGCCAAGCCCTTTACGGAACCCTCGTACCTTCCAGGGCGCTGACAAAACGGATCGTCGGGTAGTTGCCAAAAGGCGCCTTCTCGAACCAATTCGAGACGTTCGAGTTCATCCCACGTGACGACTGGATCGGGTCCAAAGTTCGCGTTGGCAGAGGGCTGGCTTGCGCCACGGACGCTGCACCCATCCGCTACGGCCATCTTGTCCAGGAGTTGTGTGCGTCAAGTTCTGCAAAATGGTGTGGCATTGCGTTGACGTTGGCGTGTCCGCCGCGCAGCCCCCGTGTTTAGCGGAGCGGCGGACACATGACGGTGCTCAGGCGGCCAAGGCCCTCAGGCTCTCCTTCTTGTGCTCGCGCAGAT
>NZ_JAMYVL010000064.1:0-3393 GCF_040323955.1 Mesorhizobium sp. M0018
GCGTCACGGTCTCTGGCGCACTGCGCAGCGCCTACAAGCTGACCTACGACCAGGCGCCGTTCTCCAACGCCTCGCGCCTGACCGCCGTCACCCGCTACGGCACAGATGCGGTCATCGCTATCGACGGCACCATCTCCGGCGGCACCGCAAAGCTGCTCGGCCAGATGACCTATCAGAACACCGATGGGGTCTATACAACCGTTAATGGGCAGCTCTACGAGCATACGCAGGTCAGCCCTTTGCCGCCGAGCTATAGCAATCCAAACGAAGTCGGCGACCTTGACTTTGACGGCCGCGATGAGGTCTTCGGGAACTATACCGAAACGACGATGTCCGGGCAGACAATAACGACCAACGTCTACAAGCGTATCATCAAGTTTGGTGCTGGCGGAATTCCGGCAGACAACAAGACCGTATTTCTGCGTATCAAGTCGCCCTCGGAGTCCCCGCCACCACCGGACCCAAGCGACCCAAACCAACAGCCCCCACCCAAACCGATCTTTTTCTCGGATCCCGGCCGCTTCCTCTCAACCAAGAACACGATGGACTTCGTGTACTATACGAATGGCCCCGGCGGCAGCGTGTTCCCCCTTCCGCCAGGATATTACTCCCAAGGCGCGCTTCTTCTGACCGATGCTCAACTGGGCATGATCAAATCCGACTGCAATCCGACAGCGCCAACCGGCTATCAAACCGTCTGCAGTGCGTTGCCGTACGGGACCAATTTGGCCACGCGTCCTGACGCCCCGACATTTGTCGCCGATCCTGACGGTGATGGCGTCGACAATCTCAATGTCAATGGGAACGGTGATTTGAACAAGGTCATTGGTGTTGGCGATTTTCTCGGCAACGGGCACCAGCAGCCGTTGTTCGCCGTGGGGCTACTGGGCGGAAACGTAAAAAAGGGTGTCCTGTCGAACGGCACATGGGAGTTGGCGGAGCCCTCCTTGTCCCCCGTCTGCTCGGCGCTTGCCGGCCTAAGCAGCTGCGTTCTGGCCGATCTGGACGGCGACGGCGCGACAGACATTTTCCGCTACGGCGGCAATAATCACAGCGCCAAACTATGGCTGTCGACCGGAATCGGCTTCAAGGAGTACTCAGTTTCCGCGATGGCGGGGACGTTTGCCGTTCTTCGCGACTTCGACAATGATGGCCGCGTCGACGTCCTCACGATGGCTGGTGATGACCTCGCTCAGGCCTATGGGACCGGCACGGTCAGGTTTTTCTCGCTTCGATCGTCGTCGACAGCTTTTGCACCGGTGCAGTTCTCGCTGCCAATGGCAATGACTGCCGGCACATTAATAGGCGACTTCAACGGCGACGGCCTGCCGGACTTCACCGATTACGACAAGCACATGTTCATCTCGGCCCCCGGCGCTGGCAACCCGAACCTGCTTCGCAGTGTCGTGACGGAACTCGGCGGGACGGTTGCGGTGGAGTATGCGCCGTCATCGACCTGGGCCAACACCTACCTGCCGCAGGTGGTGCATGCGGTGACAAAACTGTCGGTCGGCGACGGCCGCGGCCAGACGGCGGTGAGCACCTACGCCTATGCCGGCGGCAAATACGATCCGGCGGCGCGCAAGTTTCTGGGCTTTGCCTCGATCGTCGAGACAAAACCGCTGGCCAATGGCGAGACGGCGGCCTCGAAGGTCGAGACCACCTACCGGCAGGACCTGGCGAGCTACGGCCTGCCGTCGCTGACGCTGTGGAAGGACGGCGCCGGCATCGTCCACAAGCAGGTGGCCGAGACCTATGCGGTCAATACCGCAACCAAGCCATACACCGTGCAGAACATTGCGACCGACACGACGCTGACCGAGAATCTTGCGCGCACACTGAAGGTCGAGCGGGCGTTCGACGCCTACAACAACGTCGCCAGCATCAAGGACTATGGCCGCACCGACGTCAGCGGCGACGAGACCTGGACGGTGACGAGCTTCGCGCCCAACACCACGGCCTACATCGTCTCGCTGCCGAGCAGCCAGACGGTGCGCGCCGGGCTGGACACCAGCTTTGCCTATATCGGCTATGACGAGAGCTATTATGACGGCAACGCCGGTGCCAATGCCACGCCGCCGGCCAAGGGCAACATCACCCGCAAGCGCAGCTTCTCCGATTATTATGGATCGCCGCAAAAGGAGGTGAACCAGACTTTTGCTTATGACCTCTATGGCAACAAAGTCTCGGCGACCAACGGGCTCGGCCACAAGACCGAGTGGGATTATGATGCGACCTATCACCTCTATCCGGTGACGCAGCGCAGCCCCCGCTATTTTGCCACCGGCGGCCAGAGCGCCGACACCCGCTTCGTCTCGAGCGCCACCTACAATGCCGTCTGCGGGCTTCCGGCGACGAAGACCGACTTCAACGGCCTCATCAAGACCTTCACCTACGATCCGTTCTGCCGGCCCTACCAGGTCTCGCAAAGTGTGACCGGCGCGTATGCCAAGACGCGCTTCGAGAACGAAGGCAATCCGGCGGCACAGGCGCTGGCCAAGCTGACGCCGCTGCCCAATGGCGCCGGTGAAGACTTTACCCGCTCCTATTATGATGGGCTTGGCCGGGTTTATCGGGTGGAAACGCCCGGCGAGACGGCGGCCGGAGCAAAGCGCATTGCCGACACCGACTACGATCTGCGTAATAATGTCCTGCGCACCGCCTTCCCGCGCTTTGTCGGCGACACCGCGCAGTGGACGACCAACAGCTACGACTGGAGCGACCGGCCGGTAAAAACCGTCTATGCCGACGTCAGCCAGACGATTTTCGCCCACAGCCTCGACAGCGGCACCGGCACCAATCCGCGGCTTTACGCGGTCACCCAGACCGACCAGGTCAATGCGACCACCACACGCCAGTCGAAGAGCGTGTCCTCGACGCGCGGCGATGTCGTGCAGATCGTGCGCGATCTCGGCGGGCTTAATCTGACGGAGGGCCGCAGCTACGATGTGCTTGGCCGGCTGATCGGGGTCAGCGATCCGGGCGGCTCGAGCTGGAGCTACAGCTATGACATGGTCGGCAACCGGCTTTCTGCAACGGATCCCGATCTCGGCAGCTGGTCCTATGTCTATGACGTCGCCAACCGGCTGACCAGCCAGACCGATGCCCGCAGCACCGTCACCGCCCTGGCCTACGACCAGATGGACCGGCTGACCCTGAAGACGGCGACCCCGTCGGGCGGCAGTGCGGTGACGCTGACGCAGAACACCTACGATCAGGCGGCGGCGGGCTTCTACAATATCGGCCAGCTCACCACCTCCACCAACCCTGCGGCAACGCAGGCCACCAAATATGACGGCTTCGGCAAACCCGCGCGCCAGGACGTCACGCTGGGCACGCTGACCCACACCACGACCAGCGTGCGCGATGCCTCCGGCCAGACGCTGCGCAGCC
>NZ_JAMYVL010000065.1:0-3200 GCF_040323955.1 Mesorhizobium sp. M0018
ACGAGCACGGCCTCGCCCACGAGCGGGGTCCGGCGCAATATGTCATGCACCGCCAGACCATCACCGAGCCGGTCGTCGGCCGCGTGCTCGCCAAGGGTCTTGCCGGCGACGAGATGAGCGACCGGCTGTCGCTGGTCATCGACGGCGTCGACGGGCGCACCCACTATGTCGAGACTGCCGACGCGGCAAAGCTCGAAGACATCCAGCGCGGCCACATCGTGGCGCTCGATCCGGTGCTGCCGAAGCAGGAGCCACGTGCGGCCGACCGCAACATCAGCAGCGTAGCGGGCGAGGACGGCATCTATCGCCCGAGCCAACACCTGGAGGCGATCCGCGAGACATTTTTGCAGCAGGGCAAGGACCCGGACGCCTTTGTCCGTTTCCATGTCCGCCGTCTCGAAGCGCTGCGCCGGGCCGGCCACGTCGAACGTATCGATGAAGACCACTGGCGCATTCCAAAAGACCTGTCCGAGCGCGGCATCGCCTATGATGGCCGCAACGCCGAGAAGGACTTCTCCCTGCGTGTGCTCTCGACGTTCGATCTTGACGCGCAGGTCGGCAGCGATGGCGCCACCTGGCTCGACCGGGAGCTTACGGCAAAAAATCCCATGCCGCTGGTCCGGTCAGGCTTTGGTCTCGACGTCGACAACGCTCTCGACAAACGGGCTGCCCAGCTCGTCGGGATGGCCCATGCCGAACGCGATCCAACCAGCGGGACCATTACCTTCGCGCGCGACCTTGTTGCCACGCTGGAACTCCAGGAGGTCACGCGCGTCGGTAAGGAAATCGCCGCTGCGCGCGGCCTTACCTTCGCGCCCGTTCAGCCCGGCAACTATGTCGGCGGCACCCTCCTTGACTCGGTCCGCCTTGCCAGCGGGCGTTTTGCCATGCTGGACAACGGGCTCGGGCTTCAGCTCGTTCCCTGGCAGCCGATGCTCGACAAGCGCGTCGGCCAGCACATCAGCGGGCTCGTGCAAGACAGCGGGGGCATCGACTGGAGCTTCGGCAGAAAGCGTGGGCTGGGGCTGTGAAAGCGCCCATCACGTGGCACTTTTGGCTCGCAACTATCGCCGGCAACGATTGGCCAAGCCTAGTAGCAAACAGTTTGTTAGATGCGGGGTCTTAAACGGATACCATTCTCGGACAGGAACTCGATTCCGGCCCTCTCAAGTGTGTGCCTTATACTTATCAGGTTGTTGGCAATTGGAATGCGCGCCCCACGCTCAAAATCCGCAATCGTCTGCCGAGCCACCTTTGCGGCTCTAGCTAGTTCGTCTTGGCTCCACCCAAGCATCGCCCGAGCGCCGCGACACTGCTCTATCGTTAGCGCATTTTCCATTGGCTACAATCCGATTGACGTCAATCAATTTGTATGATCAGATTCCCTAACGCGGCCGAGCTGAGCGCTGACACGCTTAGCCCGGCCTAACCACAACCAAGCTGTTAGGAGCTCGGATCATGGGTGATTCCGACAATACCACGAGTCTCCCTTTCGTCACCCGTAGGCAAGTACTTGCGGGAGGAATGATCACGTCCACCGCTTTGATGCTTGAAAAAGGTACTTTCACCGGCAACGCTGCCGCGACGAAGATGTCCCCCTCCGACCCAGCGCTGGCGCTTTGGTGGGAATGGCAGACCGCCCACAGGCTGAGCGAGCGGCTTTGTCGCAGGCAACAGTGACTGGAAACGAAGCTTATCGAGAGCATCGGCTTTCCTTGTGTGACCGTCCGCGTGTCCGAGGGCGAGGACGTGACGGTCCACTCGATTGAGGCGCTCAATGAATTCCTCGGCACAAGGCCGGATATGGCCGCCCTTCGCGAGGCGGCCGAGGCCCATTTCGCGGCGCATCAGGCGCGCTGGGATGCGGCTGCCGAGGAGATCGGCTATAACACCGTATTCAGGGCCGAGCGCGAGGCTGGCGACTGGGCGCAGGATCTGCTGGAAGCGTTCTCAACCATCGCCGCCACGACTCTCGCCGGCGTGGCTGGCAAGCTTGATGCCGTGTTACGCGAGGGCGAGGCATGGGAAGAGTGCTCTGAGTTTCCTTGGCCGCAAATCCGTTCCGCACTCAACGATCTGGTGCGCTTCGGGAAGCTCGAAAAAGTCTTTAACGGCGAGCGGCGCTCCTAGGCGGCAGGTGGGCTGCTGCTGCCACGCCTGAAACACGACGGTGGAGGAGGTCTGGGGTAGCTGTTAATTCGCAGCCATTCGCAAAGTTTTGGTTCAGGCTGCCTAACTCAGCTGAGCAGCGTACGATTGATGAGTGCCGCTCGCACCTTTTAAAATTTCCCTGTGGATATTCCCACTATGATGATGCGGTGTCGTATTCGTTTGACTGGGGCTGAGTAGAAGTAAGCAACTTGGGCTCGGGGGAATCATGAACAAGTTGCTTGTTGGTGCGGCATTGCTTGCCGCTGGTGTCTTCGGCGCGGATACATCTTTCGTTTCTTATATTAGAAGCTCCGTAGGGATGGCGGCTTTTGCGCAGGAGGCGCAAGGGAGCTCGCCAGATGCTGGTGCGAGCGGCGGTTTCGGCAATGGCGGGGCCGCTATGGGCAGCGGCGGCTCATCGGATCAGCCGAGTGCGGGGGATGAGCACGCTTCCGGCAGTGCACCGGCGACCGAGAGTCCGGACGCGGCAGCCACGGTCGGCACCGACGCGGCCGCGGCCGGCACGGCGGATCAACCGACCGACAGCGAGGCGGCACCCGAGGAGCCGGCAGCAGCGGCAGCGACGACTGAGACGACCACTGAGAGCGATCCAGAGGCGATCGGCACGCCGAAGGTGGATTTGCCGAAGAGTTCAGGCAATGGCAATCTGGGCTATGCCATCGGCATCGATGTCCCGGACTTCCACGGCATCGAACCGTCGATCGCACTCACCTACGAGTCTTCACGCAGGACCAAGACCGGCGGCCTCTACCAGGGTTGGCTGGGCTATGCCTGGGGCCTTGGCGGTTCCGACGTCATCGAGCGGGCAAGCCCCGGCTATGGCATGCCGGCCTTTACCACGAGCGATATCTACCTGCTCGACGGCCAGGCGATGGTCGCCTGCGTGGCCGGCATGGTGTCGCCGTCGTGCTCGATCGGCGGCACGCATGCGACGGAGAATGAATCCTATCGCCGCATTGCGCTGAACGGCACCACAAATGAATGGAAGGTGACCGATCGCGACGGCACCGTCTCGACCTTCCGCTCGG
>NZ_JAMYVL010000066.1:0-3150 GCF_040323955.1 Mesorhizobium sp. M0018
CGACCTCAACCTCGTCGAGAGATAGCATGGAGCACTGTTCGCGATGTCCTCGCACACCTGTTCGCGATGTCTCCGGTCCAAACAGGGGGGAGATTGGCAGCTTGGGCGCTCCGCTCAATTCTGCAACGTTGAAGATTGGCGAAAGCCGGCGAGATGTCTGATCTCCCCCCTTGAGGGGGAGATGTCCGGCAGGACAGAGGGGGGCGCGAAGGAATGATGCGTGCGGAAAGCTTGCCCCGTGCAACCACCCCGTTCCTCGGCTTCGCCCGGTTGCTTCGCAGCCACGCCTTCGCCGTCGCACCCGAACAAATCACCGGCTTCATGCAAGCGGTGACATTGCTCGGGCCCCGTTCGATGGCCGACATCCACGAGGCGGCCCTTGCCACGCTGGCGCCGCCGCCCGACCGCCGCGACGAATTCGAGGCGCATTTCCGGAGCCATTTCTATGGGGATGCCGCGGCGCTGGTCGAAGGCGAGGCCGACGAGGAAACCCGCATCAAGGACGATGGTGCAACGGGCGAAGAAGAAATCGAAGTGGTCCGCCAGGAGCAAGGCGGCGAACTGTCTTCGGCCAGCGAACAGTTGAGCGTCCGCGAGTTCCAGCGCGACAGCGACGGGCTTGCCGCCTTCCGCCGCAAGCTCGCCACCGCTTTGCCCGCGCGCCGCTCCTTCCGCACCGTACGCACCCATGCGCGCGGCAAGCTCGATCTGCGCCGTTCGCTTAGGGAGATCGTCAGCGCCGACGGCGATATCCCCTCGCCGCTGCTGCGCCGGCGGCAGGCGGTGCCGCGCAAGCTTCTCATCCTCATCGATGTATCCGGCTCGATGAAACTCTACACATCAGACTATCTCAAGCTGGCGCATGCGGCGGTGCAAGGCGCCGACCGGGCGGAGGTCTTCACTTTCGGCACACGGCTGACCCGCATCACCTCGCCGCTGCGCATTCGCGACCGCGACCAGGCGCTGGCCCGCGCCGCTGCCCAGGTCGACGACTGGGACGGCGGCACCCGTATGGGACCGACGCTGCTCGCGTTTCTATCGGTGCCGCGCTTCTCCGCCTTTGCACGCGGGGCGGCGATCGTCATCCTGTCGGATGCGCTGGAGCGCGGCGATCATGCCGAGCTGGAGACGGCGATGCGCCGGCTGAGCGCCCGCGCCTTTCGGCTTTCGCTGGCGACGCCGTTGGCCGGCGATCCGCGCTTCCGGCCGGCCACGGCAGCACTTCGCGCCATCCTGCCGGTGCTCGACGACCTGGTCGACGGCTCGTCGATCGCGGGCGTCACCGAGTTCATCCTGTCGCTCGCCCGCCCCGCCCCGGCGGCCGCGGCAATCTGGAAGAGGGTTTCGTGATGCAGAAGGCGATCGACGCGCATTTCCACATCTGGCGGCAAAAGGACCAGCCATGGCTGGTCGGGCCGATGGTGCCGCGCATCTTTGGCCCTTACGAGCCGATCCGCCGCGACTATCCGATCGAGGAATTCCTCGCCGACGAGCAAGGCTCGGGCGTCGAGAAGGCGGTCTATGTCCAGACCAACTGGGCCAAGGAGGATTTCGAGAACGAGGTCGCGTTCCTGCAGAAGACCGCGGAAGAAACCGGCTGGCCGCACGCCATCGTCGGCTATGCCGACATGACCGTGGACGACGTGCGTTCCCAGATCGACCGGCTGATCAAATACCCTCTGCTGCGCGGCGTGCGCATGCAGCTGCACTGGCACCAAACGCCGGCCTTCCGCTTCGCCGCCTCGGCCGATCAGGTCATCGACCCGAAGGTGCGGGCCAATGTCGCGCGGCTCAAGCATTACGGCCTGTCCTTCGACCTGCAGCTTTTCCCCGCCCAGATGAAGGATGGGCTGACGCTCGTCGGCGAGAACCCCGAGACCAATTTCATTCTCACCCATGCCGGCATGCTGACCGACATGGAGCCCGAAACCACCGAGGCCTGGAAGGCAGGCCTGCGCACGCTGTCAGCGGCGCCCAACCTCTATGCAAAGCTGTCCGGCCTCGGCACCTTCGTCCACCACAACGACCCGGCGCTGATCGGCTATATCGTCGACAACACCATCGACATCCTCGGCAGCGACCACCTGATGTTCGGCTCGAACTTCCCGATCGAGAAGCTGTGGACCAGCCACGCCGAGCTGATCAGGGCGCACCGGGAGGCGGTGGCGAAACACGGCGCGGCGGCCGAGGCCGATATTTTCTGGAACACGGCGGCGAAGGTTTATCGGCCGGTGTAGCGCGCATCCCTTCTCCCCTTGTGGGAGAAGGTGGATCGGCGCGTAGCGCCGAGACGGATGAGGGGTGCTGGAAGAAACTAGGCGGAGAAAATCCCAGCGATTTGAAGCACTTACGTCTCCAAGGCCGCGATCCGTCCAGCACCCCTCATCCGACCGAGCTTCGCTCGGCCACCTTCTCCCACAAGGGGAGAAGGGAAGGCGCCGCGCCTCACCTCACCGCACCTCGAACTGCGGATCGACCGGTATCTGCATCGCGGTGACCATCTGGTTGGTCTGCCCGGCCAGCCCGATGATCGACACCAGTTCGCCATGCTGCGCATCGGTCATGCCCTTGGCCCGCGCTGTCGCCGTATGCGAATGGACGCAATAGGAGCAGCCATTGGCGGTCGAGACGGCGATGTAGATCATCTCCTTGGTCAGCGGATCGATGGCGCTGTCGGCGACCATCACCGCCTTGAGCTGTTCCCACACCCGCTTCAGCGACGCCGGATCATTGGCCAGCCCGCGCCAGAAATTGTTGACGAAATCGGATTTGCGCGTCGCACGGATGTCGTCGAATACCGCCTTGACCGCCGGGATTTTTTCCACCTCGGCATCGCTCAGAAGTTTCGTCGTGGCCATGGCTTGGTCCTTTCGTTTGGATCGTTATGCGAGGTCGTTGAATCAGGTCGGGAGAAAAGGCGGCTAACCGCCTTGGATGAATCAGCAATTGACGCGCTGAGGCAAGACCGTAAGGCTGGCCGAGGCCCCTCACCCTCGTCATCCCTGGGCGAAGCAGGAGCGAAGCTCCGTCGCGGAGACCCTGGGATCCCATATGTGGACGGCGCCCTGCCTGCAACGGTTGTTTTGCGTCGTTTTCGATCGCTTGCGTCCATATGTCCGGCCTTTGAGCACGGTCCTTGCGGCCGCTGGC
>NZ_JAMYVL010000067.1:0-2742 GCF_040323955.1 Mesorhizobium sp. M0018
GCGCAAGCATGTCGCGGATCTGGAGGCCAGCACGACGGCGCGCTTCGAAGCGTCGGCCAAGACAGGCAAGGTCCGCAGGTTCAAGGAGTTCGTTGACGGCGCCCGCGGCGCGGCCGGGCCGGCAGCACTCAGGCGACTATAACGGGCGCAGAGCCGACCCTGCGGCTTCCAGACATTGTCGTGTACAGCTTCAGACCCTCAAGCCGAGCCCGCAGGGCCTCGCTTACCTTTTACGGGGCGGCGGTACGTCCAAGCCGCTTCAACAGTTAAGAATTTCGCAAAGACGATACCCCCGGATCGTCGAGCTTCCGCTGCCACTTCCCGCATTCGCCGAGGCGGTCAATGACCCGCCCTTCACAATAGTTATCCGGCAAGCATCTGGATGCGAGAGATAATGTTGCCGGAGGCATCTCTCATGGCTTCTACACCTGCCTGAACGCCAGAACCGCGTTCGTGCCGCCAAAGGCGAAGGAGTTGCTCAGTGCCACGCGCACCTTGCGCTCGCGTGCCACATTGGGCGTGACGTCGAGATCGCAATCGGGGTCCAGCTCACGATAATTGGCAGTCGGCGGCACGACGCTCTCGCGGATAGCCATCACGCAGGCGATCAACTCGAGCGCGCCGGACGCGCCGAGGCAATGCGCGTGCATGGACTTGGTAGAAGAAATGGACATTGAGAAGGCGTGCTGACCGAAGACGCGCTTGATCGCCGCCGTCTCGATCTGGTCGTTGGCCTTGGTGCCGGTGCCGTGCGCGTTGAGATAGTCGACATCCTCGGCGTCCAGCCTGGCATCGGCAAGGCAGGCCCGCATTGCTGCCTCCGGCCCCTCGACAGTCGGCGCGACGATGTCGGACGCATCGGCGGAAAGGCCGGCACCGGCAATTTCGGCAAGGATGGTGGCGCCCCGAGCCAGGGCATGCTCGTAGCTTTCCAGCACCGCCATGCCGGCGCCTTCACCAAGCGACAGGCCCTGGCGATCGGCCGAGAATGGCCGGCAAGTATCGGGCGAAAGCACGCGGATCGCTTCCCATGCCTTCAGCACACCCCATATGAGCGGCGCTTCGCTGCCGCCGGCAAGCATCACGTCGGCCCGGCCGAGCCTGATCTGGTCCACCGCGCACGCAATCGCATGGTTTGCCGAGGAACAGGCGGACGTGACGCCGAAGACCGGCCCGCGCAGGCCGAGACTCATGCTGACCTGGCCGGCAGCGGCACCCGGCATCGCCTTGGGTACAGTCAAGAGAGCGGCACGCTTACCGCCCAGAAGGATGGCGCGGTAGGTTTGCTCGATCGCATCCCACCCGCAGCCGCCAACGCCCACCGTCGCACCGAAGCGATACCTATTTCCCTCTTTGGAGGAAAGTCCGGCCTGACGCATGGCTTCGCGCGCCGCAAGCACAGCGAGCAGGCTGAAGCGGTCCATGGAGATGAGTTGCTTGCCGTCGATGTCATGCTCCGGCAGCGCCTTGATCTCGGCACCGATCCTGACCCTCAATTCATGGAGCTCGGAGTTGACGATTGGGCCGATGGCGGAGCGGCCTTCTCGCATCTCTGTCCAAATGGCGGCGGCGTTGGTCCCAAGCCCGCAAATACCGCCAATCCCAGTAATCACGACGCGCCTGTCCATTCACACCCCCTTAGCGAGCAAGCTGCGCACGGCTTCCACCATGTCCCCAACATTCTGGAGATCCGACCATGCCTCGGCCGTATTCATCTCGATCTGGATGCCGTAGGCCTGCTCCAGGTCCCAGAGAACGTCCGCCAATCCCAGTGAATCGATACCGAGCGAAGTCAGTCCCGTGGCAGCCGTTATCTCGCCGCCTGTGGCAGGCGCTATGCCGCCCTCCGACGCGGCGCGCTTCTTGATAATGGCGATTATTTCGTTGGCGAGTTGATCTGCCATCTTGTTCCTTTCCAGCTTGCGTTTTCGGCGTCGTTCAAAACCCGAGTCGCGTCGCGTTTCCAAAATTGCCCCTCATAGAGCCTGTGCGACCGACCAAGCCCAATGCCCATAGGAACCGGACGAGTTCCGGCTTCTGCGGCGTCAGCCCGATGACGAAGAAAAGTCGCCGGCCTCCCGCTTTTGCGCCAGCACATCAAGAATCTGCGTGTAAATGGATAGGAACCGTCGTCAAACGTCAGCTAAACGCTGCGACGGTGGGTGCTGTCAGCGTATTCACTCGGCACCTCATATGTAATCGAGATGTTTCATAGCTCCGGACCAGTTGCGATCAACTATTGTACCGGTCCGCCATTCGTCGGAGAGTTCGACATGATCGGAGCGCTGCTTCTCATTCCCAGTACAATCTCCACCGCACGCGACAGATTTCCTCTTTCGGGCTCTTCTCAAGGGACTCGCCACGCGATAGAGGCAATGATCGGCGCACGTGAGGTCCTGCCAAGTCCATGCGACATTCCGGAAAATTGGTAAAATCGTTTGTTTCAATCAAATGCATCCACGCTATGGATAGCTAAGACATGCGTTTCAAAGGGCTCGATCTGAATCTTCTCGTCGTTCTCGACGCGCTGCTGAGCGAGCGCGGCCTCACGGCGGCGGCACGCCGCATCAACCTAACCAAATTCATGGGGGTTGGTGGATGTGGCGCAAGCCGTTGAAATGACGTAGGATTTGGTTGCCTAAGCCGATCCGAACCATTTCCCGGAGACCACACCCACCATGAACGATCTTGCGCTGCCGCTGAGCGGTTTGTCATCAGTCGGCGGCAAGTCCGTCGTCGCCC
>NZ_JAMYVL010000068.1:0-2373 GCF_040323955.1 Mesorhizobium sp. M0018
TTCCAAGCGGGACGGCCTTGTCGGCGAGGTCATACTGCGAATGTCCCATATCGTTTCTCCTCAGACCACTATTGGCCAGAGCACAAACGTTCGGGAGGGGCCGGGAGCGGTCCGGCCGGTTCTGGTATGAACGCGTGAGAATGCAGATATTCAATCCGGTGGGTCCGAGTCTCGAACTGACCCGTTCCGCACGTTCCTAAAGCTGCAACTCCTCTCAGTCCACTCAAGCGAAGACTCAGGGCAGCAAAACGATCGAACGTACCATATAGATGGACCGTGGGCAGCACTCGGGCTTGACGTCTTGCCGTCATGGGTGAACGGTAGCGGCAGCCTGGCACCGCGCAGGAAAGCACGTTATGATCAAGGCTGTCTTGGGTTTTCTTCTGCTGCCTTGGCTTGTCATCTTGCCCCTGATCGCAGTGACACCCGCGATCGCAACCGATTTCAGCCAGCCCGGTCCTTTCGCGATCGGTATTCAGAAGTTCACGATACCTGACGTGACTGGTGAGCACCCGCTGGAAACATGGGTCTGGTATCCCGCTGCTGGTCCTGCGCCAGCTCCCGCCGGCGCAATCCTGAAGACGACGCCGGACGCACCGCCGGCAACGACCGGTCCCTATCCGCTGCTTGTGCTGATCCCCGGATCCTCGATGCCGGGCATAGCCTACACCCGCTGGGGCCAGTTTCTCGCGACCTACGGGTTCGTTGTCTTCGCTTCGAGCTATGATACCGGATTCGACGTTCGCCGATTGCTCTATTATCGTTCTGCCAACGTGCTTCGTGTGATCGGCTACGCCGATACACTGACAGCCCCGGGTGGCAAACTCGCTGGACTCATAGATACCTCCCACATCGGCGTCTGGGGGCATTCATCGGGCGGAGCGACTGCGCTCCAGGCGGGAGGCGCTCGGGTCGACTTTAAAGCCCTGGATAGCTGGTGCGCTGCAAATGAGGCCCAGAAGTATGGCGACTCATGCCAATTTGTAGGTTTCGAGCCAACGATTGCCAAACTCTACGGCGCTGCAGACCCGTTTGCGGAGCCGATGCCACCCATTTGGGATAGCCGCGTGGCGGCGCTCGTTCTCGCAGCTCCGGGCGGCGAGCTGCAGGTATTCGGCGCCACTGGCATTGCGGCTGTCAAAGTGCCGACGCTCATACTGGTCACTTCTGACGACGAGATGGTGAAGCCGGAATTCAATGCCCTATGGGCGCATGATAGCATCGGAAGTCGAGATAAGGCGTTGGCCGTATTCGACAAGGGTGGGCACATGATGTTCGCATACGGTTCCGGTTCCAGCCCGCAGTTCGATCAAGCCAAGACGCTGACCGCGGCATTCTTCCTCAGTATTCTAAAAGGTGATCCCATGGGGCAGGCGGCGCTGCGACCCGGCGAGGCGTCGTTTCCGGGCCTCCACTATAAAACGACCTTCCACTGAGCCGACCGGACTCGTTGCTGGACAGGTGGAGGCGCTCGTGTGGCCAACGGCAACACGTGGTCCGCTTGTGGCGCAACCGCGATCACCAATGCGGTGGCCGGTAATGTCCTCTTTAAGGCAGTTGCAAAGCTAACTTTGACGACCGACATGAGGCGCATTGCCGTCCGGCAGCCTGTGGGCCGGAAGCGGCCAACCCCAAGTATAGAAATGACCCAACACCGGCCGCCCTTGGCGAGTGTGCTCCACCCATTGCCCTAGCGAATAGCGGCCTGACCGCCGCAGCCACGACCCGCGCAAGCCCTCCTGAACCCCAGCTGAACGCCGCCTTCAGCCTTAGTTCGAACGGCATCTCCTAAAAAGAAGCCGTTCAACCGCGGTCCCGTCCGCCAAAGGAGACGCTCTCATGATCCGCAATTCTTTCATCGCAACCGCGCTTGCCGCTCTTGTCGGTATCACTGCCGCCGCTCCGGCCATGGCCAATGACGTGCGCATCGAGCAATATGGCTGGTCGAACTCGGCCGGCGGCGCCCAGAACGGCTTCAAAAACCGTATCCGGGTGTATCAGAACGGCCGCTTCAACAAGGTGATCGGCCAGCAGCGCGGCCGCCACAACCTTTCGGCTATCGGCCAGGACGGGGCCGGCAACTACGGCGCCACCTACCAGAACGGCAACCGCAACGTGGCCGGCGTCGGCCAGTTCGGCTCCAACCACACCACCATTCTGACCCAGGACGGTAACGGCAACATTGCTGCCGGCGTGCAGGTGGGCCACGGCTGCGATGCCAATGTCAGCCAGGGCGGCAGCGGCAATGTCGCAGCTTTCGTCCAGGCCTGCCCATAAACACGGCAACGGCCAGGCGGGCGCGGGGCGAAATCGCCGGCCCCCCGAGGCCCCCCCAACCGGGCCAACCCCGGCCCCCCACGGCACCAAAACACC
>NZ_JAMYVL010000069.1:0-2071 GCF_040323955.1 Mesorhizobium sp. M0018
CCCAGACCCTCGAGCGCATCGCCAATGGCTGGCCAAACAGCGCTATCGAGGCGCTCATGCCTTGGAACTACCATCGCTGAACGGCATCAGCTACCCGCTTACGTTCTTACTGCGTGTTGGCAGCAGAACCGAGAGGCAAATGCACGGCGTTTTTGGCTTGTCAGCGTCTTCACATGCACTGGTCGATACAGATTGACCCGCATGATCTGGGCAATCACACGTGCATCATTGCGATCGCTTTTGTTCGGCTGCGCTTTCAGGAAGGCCTTCGTGTGCCCGGTTTCAATGCAAATGACAGGGAGCCCAGCTCGGCGAGGCCCTAAAGCAGCCATTGCGACAACGGGCCAGCTTCAAGGCCAATCCGCTCAATCTGCCACTGCGGATCCTTGAGAACCTCAATCAAGATCATCCGGATTGCTAACGACTTTCACTTCCCGGCTAATATTTGCTGTCGTATCAACAATACAGGCGATTGTCTATTCTGTGGTTGCCGCCCGTGGCGCAAGAATTTTCTAACTAAAATATGCGAGTGATCGAGTGCGGTCTTCTGTCAGGCCTTTAAATGCGGCATGTCAAAAGCCGTTGGCCGGTATGGTGATCTGCGGATCTGGTCGAATCTTTCAAACGAGCTCAAATGCTCAAGAGACTACACTGATTTTCCTGATCCAGATCTGTTCGATCACTTTGCCCATTCGGGTCGTCGCCTTCTTACTCCCTCGCTATCCGACGCCAAGCGGCAGTGGCATATCGATCTACGGCTGCCCGTGTCGGAACTCGATAATCCTCATTTTTTGTAAGCACGGCCCAAATCGTACGCGCCATTTTGTTCCGCTACAAGCATTCTTGGCTTTCGCGCGGCCATGCGCGCGAGCCATGAGCCTTCGGTGATCGATTTGCGGGTCAGCCAGGTCAGGCGCGACATCGCGCCAATGATTAGCAGTCGGCGGACATCAGCTTGGCCCGCCTTAGAAATGCGTCCGAGCCGCTCTTTTCCACCGGAGGAGAATTGGCGCGGGCCTGCTGCAGGGTCGCGTACTGTGCGGACGTGGCGGCACCCGCATGCGGGTTCACTATGAACATCCCGAATGGACGCTGCGTCCCTATTACATCTGCAACGAGGCCGTCTTGCGCCATGCTGCGCATTGCTACTCGAAGCCATGGCGCCAACCGCAATCGAAGTCGCATTGGCCGTGCAAGAGGAGATCGCGCTGTTGATTTCCACGCGGAAGTGACCCGGCTCACTTCCGCGTGAAATCAATACTCGGGGGTTACGAGTTTCCCCTTAGTCTTAGAATCAGTCTCTTATATAAAGTGTACCTGAAACCGCTCGGCTCTTCCCACGAGAATATCGCGACTCATCCGATAAGTTCAGCAGCTTACCGTCTAAGGATTGGCACAACACTAAGACTAGGCGGCGAGCGCGACATAGCTCCAGCCTTGCATAATCTATCAGGTCACCTGCCACGGAACCCATCGCGTATCCAGATGACGACCATACGAAAACTGAATTAGCAGACCGCTCGTCCGTTGGAGTATCCATAGCCACAGAGGATCACCATCGCTTGGTCGCCCGGGTTGAATCGCAAACGAGGCAGCAAAGATAATCCGCTCACTGACAACGATCAGAACATATCGCCTTGGAGGGCAAAAACCCGAACGAAATCGCTCAAAAAGGGGACTGAAAGATGCCGATCTCTCGACGCAATCTCTTTAAGGTGGGTATGGCCGCTGGAGCTGCTTTATCGATCCCTTCCGTCCAGCGGGCGCAGACATCACCGACTCCCGATCGGACGGTCCGCGTGGTGATAGAAAACCTCAGTGCGTTCGATCCGGTCGCTTCCGGGTCTGGCGGCACCGCCACCCATGCCTTCTTGGTATACGATACGCTGTTCGGCGTCGATTCCAAGTTTGTGCCGCATCCGCAGATGGTGGGCAAGTGGGACGTTTCCGACGACAAGAAGACCTATGCGTTCGAGCTCCGCGATGGTCTGGGGTGGCACGACGGCACCCCCGTCACTGCGGCGGACTGTGTGGCCTCGATCCGCCGCTGGGGCCAAGTGGCTCCTGGCGG
>NZ_JAMYVL010000070.1:0-1849 GCF_040323955.1 Mesorhizobium sp. M0018
TCCAAAACTTTTTGCAGAACCTTCAGCACATCTGTGGACGCCCCCGTGAGCGCAAGAAGAATCTTCGAAAGGCAGTATAGCGGCGCGTAGTCGGGTGCTGACATCTGTCCGGCCTCTGATGCGGCCTTCCATTTGCCGCCGGCCCGTATGGGAGTTCGCCGATCGGATCCATATCACTACCGCGCGCTCGAAGCGCTCTGTGCTGAACTGGTTTTTCCGATCCGTCTCTCATCGACTGTCGCGCCATACCTCTCCGTGTGACCTTCCTACACCTGCGACGACCTCAGACCGAGCTGCTATGCTGCCACGGCCGGAGCCCTGTAGGTCCCACCTCTTGCCATGAGCGCCCAGACGATGCGGGCCATCTTGTTGGCAAGAGCGACGACCACAAGCATTGGCGGCTTGCGGGCGAGCATGCGCCCAAGCCACGATCCTTCCCGAATGCCTCGCCGACGAGCATGACGCACGACATCTGTGGACGCCCCCGTGAGCGCAAGAAGAATCTTCGAAAGGCAGTATAGCGGCGCGTAGTCGGGTGCTGACATCTGTCCGGCCTCTGATGCGGCCTTCCATTTGCCGCCGGCCCGTATGGGAGTTCGCCGATCGGATCCATATCACTACCGCGCGCTCGAAGCGCTCTGTGCTGAACTGGTTTTTCCGATCCGTCTCTCATCGACTGTCGCGCCATACCTCTCCGTGTGACCTTCCTACACCTGCGACGACCTCAGACCGAGCTGCTATGCTGCCACGGCCGGAGCCCTGTAGGTCCCACCTCTTGCCATGAGCGCCCAGACGATGCGGGCCATCTTGTTGGCAAGAGCGACGACCACAAGCATTGGCGGCTTGCGGGCGAGCATGCGCCCAAGCCACGATCCTTCCCGAATGCCTCGCCGACGAGCATGACGCACGACAGCGCTCGCTCCGATGATAAGCAGGCGCCGCAATGTACGCTCGCCCATCTTCGATGTTGCACCGAGCTTCTGTTTACCGCCGGTTGAGCGTTGCAGCGGCGTCAGGCCCAGCCAAGCGGCGAAGTCGCGCCCCTTTCGGAAGATTGCGGCGCAAGGCGCCAGTGCAACCAGAGCCGTTGCCGTTATCGGACCAACGCCGGGGATTGTTGCCAACCGCCGCACGTCTTCATCCTCTCGGGCACGCCGTGCAATCTCGGCATCGAGCTGCTTGATCCTTTCCTCCAGCGATCTCAGCGTATCGACCAGCACGGTGAGGGCCAGGCGGGCTGCTTCTGGCAGATCGCCCTCAGGATCCTCTACCTTTTCCATCAGCTTGGCAGTATGTGAAGGGCCCTGGGCAACGACCAGTCCATATTCTGCAAGATGGCCGCGCAAGGCGTTGATCGTCTGGGTGCGCTGCCGCACCAGCAGATCACGAGCCCGGAATACGGCCGCACTCGCCTGCTCCTCCTCACTCTTCACGGCGACAAAGCGCATGGTCGGCCGCTGCGCGGCCTCGCAGATCGCCTCGGCATCGGCGGCGTCGTTCTTCTGCCGCTTCACGAAAGGCTTCACATAGGATGGCGGGATCAGACGAACGGTGTGCCCGAGCTTGCCGATCTCGCGCGCCCAGTGATGCGCCCCAGAACAGGCCTCCATGGCGACCAAGCAGGCCGGCTGCCCAGCGAGAAACGCAAGCACCTTGTCGCGTCGCAGTTGCTTGCGGAAAACAATGGCGCCCGCCGCATCGGCTCCATGCGCCTGAAACACATTCTTCGCTAGGTCCAATCCGATCGTGTTAACTTCCATTGTGGACGCTCCCTCTCTTACGGTGGCTGTCAAACACCACCATTCTGGCACATCGATGCCGTCGAGGGGGCGTCCACCCCATCACTATC
>NZ_JAMYVL010000071.1:0-1838 GCF_040323955.1 Mesorhizobium sp. M0018
ACATAGAAATTGACACTGCAAGCTCCTCGGCTCCTTGCTTCAGTGTCAGTATGTCTCGCTCATCACCTCAAGCCGCGCCAGATGGGGTCAGCTTGGCGCTTACGTAAGAACGCCCCGGAGATAGTTGCACTTGTTTCATCTGAACCCATCGTGGAAGGGCCAAAGTGCCGATTCCGGAGAGAAGAGCGAGCCCGTCGGGATATCTAAAGTTGTGGAAACGGTTGCCAGCCAGATAGAGAAGAGAAGCAAGACGAAGCACGTCAGATGCCGGCAAAACGGAAGGCTCGAAACCGCTTGACCTCAACCGGCTGAATAGTGAAGTCTCATCAACCGTCGTCTCTGAGCTCCACCCCCGGCCCTGTGCAGTTCCAGCTAATCCGACTGCTTTGCACACACACGCGCCAAGCAGTTGTTATCTCGCCTTCAGCCTTGACAGGGAACGTGAGAGACTAGGAGACGAGAAGGAAGAAGTCGTAGGCGGTTCGGGCGATTTCTGCGATGACGCGGTCCCGCCGCTCGCATGGGGCGCACCCCTTCTTGATGAATACGGAGATAACGATCTCGCCGCGCCCCTGCGGAAGGACAATCAGGCCAACATCATTGGTGACACCGCCGATGGTGCCGGTTTTGTCGATCACCTCCGTCTCGGGCGGCAGCAGACCGCGAAGCCGGGTGTCGCTGGTCCGGCATGCGCGCATGATGTCACGCAGCACCGTGGCCAAGGCCGCCAGCGGCAGGCGGCCGCCGAAAAGCTCAGCGAGCAAGGTGCTCATGGCGAAGGGCGTCGAGACGTCATGCAGGTCGTCTTCGAAGGCCGGGTTTGGCGAGCGATCTCTCTCGACGTGACCCGGACGAGTTTGCGCCTCCAGCATGGCGTTCATAAAGGGCCCGCTCCCCAGTTCGAAGAAGTCCCGGAGGATGCCGCGCGAGTCCCGATCCACCCGCTGGCCTGCGACGCCCCAGGCCTCCAGCGACCTAGTCACGGCTGCAACACCTCCACAGGCCTGGATGAGAACGTCGGTGGCTGTGTTGTCGCTCTCGTCCAACATCACCTGCAGCAGGTTGTGAACAGAAAGTTGTATTCCAGGATGGATAAATCGATCCGCGATCAGCGACCCACCGACGCGCATGTCTTCAGGGATCTCGAGCAGATGGTCGAGTGCCAGTTCGCCAGCGGCGATGCGCTCCAGGATCCGGCACGCTACTGCAATCTTGACCGTGCTCGCCATTGGGAACGGCTGCTCTGCGTTTAGCAGGAGGGCTGGCCCATAGCCGTCGAGGCGCCACGCGGCCACCCCCACAACGCCCTCGGCGCCAAGGCTGTGGCGGGAAATCTCCGCCGTCGCGTTCTCTATCAAGCGGAACCACTCGGGAGCCGCAGCCCCCTTAAACCTGGTAAATGGTAGGGCCGTAGCCATGGAGAGCCTCGCAATTTTCTGAGTTGCATACCAAGTGATGTGAGGTGCCATTACATCTTACCTAGCCGCGGAATCACGGCTTCAGAGATGAATTCCAGCCCCTTTTCGGTAACCTACTAGAGGTAGTCTTGCTTCTATTGAGCTACAATATCGTCGATCGAAGCATCGGCTTTCAATCCATACGAGAGGACACCGACCAGGATCAAAGCAGCCTGCTGGTCGGCGTTTTCACTGGCGCGAAGTGCATGGGAAGGCGGCTTATCACCGCGCACAGAGCTTGACATAGGGCCTTGCCAGTTGCGGCGCGATCAAACAGAAGCAGAAAGATGAACACTCCGACCATCGCCATGACGGCGATGGCCGAAACCAATCTGCGAAGGATGTACGCAGCCACTAAGCCGAGACCTTCTGCATGTTCCA
>NZ_JAMYVL010000072.1:0-1797 GCF_040323955.1 Mesorhizobium sp. M0018
CGGGGCGCAGTTGCACCGATCCGATCTCGTCGCGGCAACTCCATCGCGCGGTTCAGGAAGCCGCCGAAGTCGCCGGCATCCGCAAGCGCGTCAGCCCGCATACTCTGCGGCACAGCTTCGCCACCCACCTGCTCGAGCAGGATGTCGACATTCGCGTCATCCAGGTGCTGCTCGGGCACTGCAAGCTCGAAACGACAGCGCTCTACACCAAGGTCTCGACCCGGACGATCCACGCGGTCGCAGGGCCGCTGGACCGGCTGATGGCGCTGATGGAAGGCAAGACGCCGTCCGGCTGAACCGGTGCGCGCCGACCTGGAGGTCGCCGATATCTTCCGTGCTGCCGGCCCCGGATACCGGATCTCCCACGCCGGGCATCTGAGCTTGCAGCAGCTCAAGGTCATGTCGGCGATCGAACAGTGTCGCACCGCTGCGTTGGGTGGTCATGTCGAAGCCTGTGCGGACTGCGGCCAATGGCGGATCGCCTATAACAGCTGCCGTAACCGGCACTGTCCCAGGTGCCAGGGCGCGGCCGCGCGTACATGGCTCGCCGAGCGCGAAGCCGACCTGCTGCCGGTCGGCTACTTCCATGTCGTATTCACGCTGCCGGCCGAAGTCGCCGAGATCGCGTTCCACAACAAGGCGCTGGTCTATGACCTGCTGTTCAAGGCGGCATCGGAGACGATGCTGACCATCGCCGCCGATCCCAGGCATCTCGGCGCGCGCATCGGCATCACCGCCGTGCTCCACACATGGGGATCGGCGATGACCCACCATCCGCATGTCCACATGATTGTGCCGGGCGGCGGCATCGCGCCGGACGGGAGCCGCTGGATATCGTCGCGCGCGGCCTTCCTGCTCCCGGTCAGAGTACTGGGCAAGTTGTTCCGCCGCCTGTTTCTGACCCGGCTGATCGCGCTGCACGACGCCGGTCGGCTCGCCTTCTTCGGCACCCTTGCTCATCTCGTCGAGCGGCAGGCCTTCCTGCGGCACCTGTCGCCGGTCCGGAACAAGCGCTGGGTGGTCTACGCCAAGGCGCCCTTCGCCGGGCCGGAAGCGGTGCTCGCCTACCTGTCGCGCTACACGCACCGGGTTGCCATCTCGAACCGCCGCCTGATCGCCTTCGACGAGGCTGGAGTCACCTTCCGCTACAAGGACTATCGCCGCGATGGTGTCGAGCGCCAGCGCGCCATGACGCTTGCCGCCGACGAGTTCATCCGCCGCTTCCTGCTCCATGTCCTGCCGCGTGGGTTCCACCGCATCCGTCACTATGGACTGCTCGCCAGCTCCGCCCGCAAGGCCAGCCTCGCACTCGCGCGCGAACTGCTGAACGTCGATCTGCCGTCCCAAGACGACACCTCGGAAGAACCGGCTGACGTCCGCCGGCCTTGCCCTTGCTGCGGCGGACGCATGGTCGTCATCGAGAGGTTCGAACGGTGGTGCCAGCCTCGTGCACCGCCTGCATCAAGAGCGCCGAACCGGGAGAACGCCCCATGACCCGGCATGGACCGTCTGCACACACGGCCGCGCCACGCTGGCGCCGGTCAACGGGATGTTATGTGCACGTTGCCGTGACGCCGGTCGTCACGCACACCAATCCCGTCGGAATCAACGCTACAGGCTCTGCGACCTGGCCCGGAAGCCGCTTCCACGACATGCCCACCGCGTCCTATGCGGAAGTTCGCGACAGGCGCTGGCACACCCCGAAACACAAATCCCCATAGCTCACCGCCTGCGGCCCGCGGGTTCCTGCATCAGAGACTTTCGTACGCCTGACGGCACCCGAAACCCTTCAGCAAT
>NZ_JAMYVL010000073.1:0-1458 GCF_040323955.1 Mesorhizobium sp. M0018
CCATATGTGGACGGCGCCCTGCCTGCAACGGTTGTTTTGCGTCGTTTTCGATCGCTTGCGTCCATATGTCCGGCCTTTGAGCACGGTCCTTGCGGCCGCTGGCCAAGGTGGGGTTCGCGACGCCCGTTCCAATCATGCCAGCGGTTTCGTTGGCCAATGGATCCCTCGGAGTTTCGCGCGTCACGGATCGATCGATCACGCCATCTTCCTTCCGTTGCAAGAGCTTGTGTTCGGTGTTCCTCCGTTGCGGCCTATCCGGGCATGTCAGCGTCGTGCTGAGCCGCGGTCAGGGCTGGCCGCAGGCCACCGCCGTAGGCGGCGCGAAGCGGCCTTGAGGGCGGCGAGGAGGCGTCAGGCTGCCCGCCAGGCCGCAACGGTACGGCTCGCCGGTGATCATCATCTTCCAGGCCATACGGGCGGTCTTGTTGGCGAGCGCCACAGCCGCCAGCTTCGGCGGCTTGCGCGCAATCAACGCCGCCAGCCACGGCGAGGCCTTGGCGCGGCCGCGACGCACCTGCTGGATGTGGGCCGTCGCGCCCACCACCAGCGCCTGCCGCAGCATCTCGTCGCCGGCCCGCGTGATCACCCCCAGCCGGTTCTTGCCGGCGGTCGAATGGTTCTTCGGCGTCAGCCCCAGCCACGCCGCGAAGTCGCGTCCCGAACCGAACGCTGTCGCATCAGTGACCTTGACGCCGAGCAGGCTCGCCACGACCGGCCCGACGCCGGGCATCGCAGCCAGCCGCTGTCCAGTCTCGTCCTTGCGGTGATGGGCCAACAGCTTCTTGTCGATTGCCGCGTATCGCGCGCACACCGCGCGGTATTCCTCGCCGAGCGTCTCAAGCAGTTCCTTTGCCAGCGCCGGCACCGTCGCGTCGCCGGCAATGCGGGCCAGCAGTGGCTCGATGCGGGCAAGGCCTTGTGCGGCCACCAGGCCGAATTCGGCTGCGTAGCCGCGGATCGTGTTGGAAAGCTGCGTGCGCCGCCGCACCAGCTGCTCGCGCACCCCAAACAGCATCTGCGCCGCTTGCTGCTCGCCGCTCTTGATCCCAACAAAGCGTGTCCTGGGCCGGCTCATCGCCTCGCAGATCGCCTCGGCGTCAGCCGCGTCATGCTTGCCGCGCCGCACATACGGCTTCACGTGCTGCGCCGCGATCAGCACCACCTCATGACCCAGCCCCGACAGCGTGCGCGCCCAGTAATGCGAGCCACCGCACGCCTCCAGCCCGATCCTCACCGGCGCAAGCTTGGCGAAGAACGGGACTACCGCCCGCCGTTGCAATTTACGCACCAGCACCGAACGCTCCGCAGCGTCGACACCATGCAGCTGAAAAACACTCTTGGACGTATCCATGCCAATACGGATAAGGTGTTCCACGGACGGCTCCCTTGTTTGAGATCTCAACGAACTCATTCTGGCACATCCGATGCCGTCGGGCGCCGTCCACCCCATCATGCCGT
>NZ_JAMYVL010000074.1:0-1428 GCF_040323955.1 Mesorhizobium sp. M0018
AGACGCAGAAGAGCTACATCGGCGAGCGCTTCGATCCCGAGACCGGGCTGCTCTACCTCAACGCACGCTACATGGATCCAGTGCTCGGCAGGTTCATCTCGCCTGATGATTGGGATCCGACCAAACCTGGCGTCGGGACAAACCGGTATGCCTATGCTCAGAACGATCCCGTCAACAAGAGTGACCAGAATGGACATGAGTCATCAGTATCAAGTGATGGCAAAAGCGTTTCAATTGATCCCGAGGACAAAGATCAACCAACTGTTACCATACCAAACTCATTAAAAGACTCAGGAATAACTAAGGGAACAACTGTAGCCGGTTCATCGAAAGCTAAAAACAACGGCGTAAAAAAAACCGACTTTTTCTTCCATACATACAAAGCAAGAACCAAAACAACATTCAAGGGAAAAGAAAAACTAGCTGCTATAGGAACAAAGATTCGAAACAACCCTGTGCCGTCCGCCTATTCACGCCCAGCAACGAAAGACGGAACTCCAAATGTTGCTTTAGATGTGTTCGGAATTCCAATGGAATTTATGGTCGATAGCTCTGTCATAAAATCACCAAATCCTGATAAATACTCGGATATCACCGTTAATTATACGGTCCCAGGGGAGCATATGTTGGAAGAAGGTTATGTCATGAGCTATGCAGTTAGAGATAAAGATGATAGCATCTCCGTAGTTTCGTACGGTGAAGGTAATTCGGCCTTTCAGGCCCCACAGCTCGGACTTGATCAAGCTGCGGTCCCTACGTGGGAAAACTACCAAACGGAAATTATCGGGGGGCTGAAATGAAAGCGCGAGCTCTCAAGGTGATGTCTATTGCCATTCTCATAGTGGCCATACCTCACGTATTTTTTAGACCGCTTGCGAGCATGAGCGATCTGGCTTTAATACAGTTATTTATATGTGCTATCCTCTATGTATATATTATGTTGAACATATTGGGTGACAAATTATATGAAAAGAACGTGGTATTCTATATTGTCGTTTGTCTAATACCTACATTATACCCATATGAGAACACATTTTTGATAGCTGGCAGCATATATGGATTTATTGTTCTTTTTATTTTTCCTATATCTCTCTTTTTTATACTGAGGTCCATCCGAATCGAATTACGATGATGGTGCGCTTTTTGCTGCCCAACTGCCAGGCTCTGTGCTCGGATCGATCGAATTACGGTGACAGTGCATTTTTTGCCATGCTTGCACGGCTGTCGTTGTCCGTAGACTGACCGCATGTCTCGCCTCGCCCGCATAAGCGGCGGCCGGCACTTATAATGTCGGCCAGCTCACCACGGCCACTCAAGCCAACAAGTATGACGGCTTCGGCAAACCCGCGCGCCAGGACGTCACGCTGGGCACGCTGACCCACACCACGACCAGCGTGCGCGATGCCTCCGGCCAGACGCTGCGCAGCC
>NZ_JAMYVL010000075.1:0-1374 GCF_040323955.1 Mesorhizobium sp. M0018
TCGATGACGGCGCATACTCCACCGCAACCGTCCCGCCGAGTTCCGTCACGACACTGCGAAGCAGGTTCGGGTTGCCAGCGCCGGGGGCCGAGATGAACATGTGGTCGTGGTAGTCGGTAAAATCCGGCAGGCCGTCGCCGTTGAAATCGCCGACCGGCGATCCGGCAGTCATTGCCACCGGAAGGTAAAACCGAACCGGGGTGAAGTCCGTCGAGGACGGCTGCAGGAAGTAAATTTTGACCGTGCCGGTGCTGTAGGGCTGGGTTTTGAGATCGCTGTTGCTCAGCGTGATGAGGTCCATGCGGCCGTCATTGTCGAAGTCGCGCAGGATTCCAACATCGCCATCCGCGTCGTGCTTGACGTAGCCCTTGAAACCGATCCCGGTCGACAGGGATATCCGGACGCTGCCACCTTGGCCGTAGTTGACAATGTCTGTCGCCCCATCGCCATTGACATCGGCCAGCACGCAAGTGCCGGAGCCAGAAAATTGCACCGCCGGGCAAGTGATCTCGAACGACGTCCCGCCCGGCTGCCATTTGTCGACCGAAAACACGCCCTTTTGTAGATTGCTTCCCGATATGTATATCGGCAGCTGATGGCCACTGCCGAGGAAGTCGCCGACGCCTAGGCTCGGATTTAATAGAGTACCACTACTTTTGTTGACCACGTCGAGGCCATCGCCGTCCGCGTCAGCGACAATATATGAGCCATCCGAGAGCGCATCACATGCGGCCTCGTAGCCGGCCGGCGGCGACGGGGCGCCGAGGAACGTTTTGCAATTGGCATTGGTCAACGCCAGCTGGGTGTCGGTGAGGACAATCGCGCCTCGTGTTCCCGTCACCGACTGGCCGCCATTCGACTGAGAAGTCGCCGTGACCGTATCGGCAAAGTCCATCGTGCTTTTGTTGGGCAAGAGCCTACCGGGCTTGGAAGAATATAGACCGTCCTCTGCCGCGTTGAGGGGTACCGATGTCGTGTTGATGAGCGCGCCACTCGAATTGAATTTGTACGTGTATTTCGTTCTATTGTAGGTGATGGCACCAGGATTTTGCTGTGTTCCCGACGTTTGTTGCCAGACCCGGTCGCCAAAGATTTCGTCACGGCCGTCAAAATCCAGATCGCCGGTCTCGTTGGGTGCTCCTGGCACCAAGAGCGCGGAGAGCACGCTATTAACGGTCGTATAGACGCCATCGGTATTCTGGTAAGTCATCTGGCCGAGCGGCTTTGCGGTGCCGCCGGTGATGGTGCCGTCGGCAGCGATGGCCGCATCGGTGCCGTAGCGGGTGACGGCGGTCAGGCGCGAGGCGTTGGAGAACGGCGCCTGGTCGTAGGTCAGCTTGTAGGCGCTGCGCAGTGCGCCAGAGACCGTGACGC
>NZ_JAMYVL010000076.1:0-1354 GCF_040323955.1 Mesorhizobium sp. M0018
AAACGTCCGAGCCACTTAAGGCGAGGAGGTCGCGTCGACCTTAATCAAGACGCTTCGGTGCGAGTGGATCCACGGCTTCATCGCCGACTTCTTCAACACTATCTACCGATAGTCGCCGAAACGAGCAAATCGTGGACCGTCGAAATTGGTGTTTGAAATCAAGAGCGCAAATTTCTGACGGATCGCAAGAGGGTTCTTCGTCATGCGCAAAGGATTTGCGATAGCCAAATCAGCGAGTTACCATAGCTATGAACCATCGAGTGGGAATGAGGGGGAGTCTTAGCGAGCTGCCGAGAGCAGAGTGGCGGAAGCGATAATACCCCGGCAGATGTAGGCGATTGTCCTTGCATGGTGGCCTCTAGTCCCTCAAGGCGACGAGAAGGGCCATTCTCGGCGTTGAAAAGCAATTGCTCTTTGAAGACTGTGGCGCGTACAGCTATTTCGAAATCCCATGATTGCTATGAGAAGCTTTGCCCGAGCACCGCGCCGCACGAATGATGACGCGCAGCGCAACCAAATTGGGGAGGATTCAAAATATTAGTATGCGATGTTTGATTGTCACGGCTCATCCACTCAATCCAAGCCTTTGCCAAACGCTTTCGAACGCAGCTATCGACACCCTGGTGGATGCGAAGCACCAGTGCCGACATGTTGATCTGTATCGATCTGGCTTCTTCCCGGCTCTTACACCGGCGGAGCGTGCGAGCTACTATTCCGGATTCGAGACCACAGAGGTAGCTAAAGAGATTGAGGATCTTCTCTGGGCCGAGACTATCGTCTTGATTTTTCCCACGTGGTGGTTCGGACCTCCAGCTATATTGAAGGGCTGGTTCGACAGGGTATGGGTGCCTGGTATTGCATACGATCACGCAGCCGATCTTGGTGCCATACAACCGCGACTTCGCCAGTTAAGGAAGGTGGTTGCAATAACAACTTTGGGCTCACCTTGGTGGGTCGATTGGCTGATCCTCAGGCGGCCAGTGCGGCGTGTTCTCAAGACAGCTATTCTGAATACCTGTGCTCCTCAAGCCTCGCTTACGTTCCTTTCATTTTACAAGGTTGAAAGTCTGCCTAGGCAAGGCGTCGATGCTGCGATAAATCGCATTAGATCAACGCTACAGCGTCTATAGCTAAGCCCCGTCACAATGCTCCTTTTCCTTGAAGGGCGCACGTAGAGCAATGCCCGTGGGGACAGCGCGGCTCGTGACCGCTGCCCTTATCGGTATGTACGCGCATCACCATCGGTAGATGGATACCCTCCGGCGAAGGCCGCCTTGCGAGAGGACGGCACGGTAGCGAGGCTGCGCTCTTAAGGTCGCCCTTACGAGCGAAGTTAGCAGCACAGCATGAGCCA
>NZ_JAMYVL010000077.1:0-1270 GCF_040323955.1 Mesorhizobium sp. M0018
TGTTTGGACCGGAGACATCGCGAACAGGTGTGCGAGGACATCGCGAACAGTTTGGCGCGCTTTGCGCCGGGAGGTTCGGGATGCCATTCGAGGACACGAGCGCGATGAAACAGAAGCTGGAATTTGTCAGGTTGGCGAGCGCGCCGGGAGCGAATGTGAGCGCGTTGTGCCGGCGCTTTGGGATCGGTCGGACCGTGGCTCACAAGTTGATCGCGCGCTATCGGACGGAGGGCGAGGCCGGGCTTTTGGAGCGTTCGCGCCAACCGCTCTCGAGTCCCAGGCGCAGCGCCTGGGAGGTCGAAGCAGCGGCGCTTTCGGTGCGGGCGGCACATCCGGCCTGGGGCGGGCGCAAGATCGCCCGGGTCCTGGCGCGCCAGGGGATTGGCTGTCCGTCGCCCTCGACGGTGACCGGCATCTTGCGTCGCAACGGCGTCGAGCTCGGGGCGCTGGGCGGCGGGGCAAAGCCCTTCATCCGCTTCGAGCACGAAGCGCCCAACGATCTGTGGCAGATGGACTTCAAGGGTCATGTGCCGTTGCGCGCCGGGCGCCTGCATCCGCTGACCGTGCTCGACGACCATTCGCGGTTCTCGATCGTGCTGTCGGCCTGCTCCGACCAGACCACCGAAACCGTGAAAACGCGCCTGATCACGGCCTTCCGCCGCTATGGCCTGCCCTTTCGTATCGCCACCGACAACGGCCCGCCTTGGGGCGATGGCGGCCGCAACGACTTTACCCTGCTCGGCGTCTGGCTGATCGAAATCGGCATCGCCATCGGGCATTCCAGGCCGTATCATCCCCAGACGCTGGGCAAGGAGGAGCGCTTTCACCGCACGCTCAAGGCCGAGGCGCTGCAGGGACCGCCGTTCGAGAACCTGGCGGCGGCCCAGCGGGCCTTCGACCGCTGGCGCCACATCTACAATGCAGAGCGCCCGCACGAGGCGATCGCCGGCGCCGTGCCGCTCGACCGCTACCGGTCTTCCCCGCGCGACTTCAGGGAGACCCAGCAGCCCTTCGACTATGCGCCCGGCGACCATATCCGCAAGATCCAGCAGAAGGGCGCGACCTCGCTGTTCGGCCGCCACTTCAAGATCTGCAATGCCTTCGCCGGGCGCGCCGTCGCCTTCCGTGCGACCGACAAGGACGGCGTCTTCAACGTCTTCTTCCGCCATCAGAAAATCCAAACCATCGACCTCAACCTCGTCGAGAGATAGCATGGAGCACTGTTCGCGATGTCCTCGCACACCTGTTCGCGATGTCTCCGGTCCAAACA
>NZ_JAMYVL010000078.1:0-1111 GCF_040323955.1 Mesorhizobium sp. M0018
ATTACTCTGTGATGGTGACGACGATGCCGGCACCGACGGTGCGGCCGCCTTCACGGATGGCGAAGCGCAGCTTCTCTTCCATGGCGATCGGCACGATCAGCTCGACATCGACGGTGATGTTGTCGCCCGGCATCACCATCTCGGTGCCTTCCGGCAGCGACACGATGCCGGTCACGTCCGTCGTGCGGAAATAGAACTGCGGACGGTAGTTGGTGAAGAACGGCGTGTGGCGGCCGCCCTCGTCCTTGGTCAGGATGTAGGCTTCGGCAACGAACTTCTTGTGCGGCTTGACGGTGCCGGGCTTGGCCAGGACCTGGCCGCGCTCGACGCCCTCGCGGTCGACACCGCGCAACAGCGCGCCGATGTTGTCGCCGGCCTGGCCCTGGTCGAGCAGCTTGCGGAACATCTCGACGCCCGTGCAGGTCGTCTTGGTGGTCGGACGGATGCCGACGATCTCCAGCTCCTCGCCGACCTTGACGACGCCGCGCTCGACGCGGCCGGTCACCACCGTGCCACGGCCCGAGATCGAGAACACGTCCTCGATCGGCATCAGGAACGGCTTGTCGAGCGGACGAACCGGCGTCGGAATGTAGGCATCGACCGCAGCCATCAGTTCGCGGATGGCGTCCTCGCCGATCTTCTTGTCGCTGTCTTCAAGGGCGGCAAGCGCCGAACCCTTGACGATCGGAATGTCGTCGCCGGGGAACTCGTTCTTGGTCAGAAGCTCACGCACCTCGAGCTCGACCAGCTCGAGCAGCTCGGCGTCGTCGACCTGGTCGACCTTGTTCAAGAACACCACGATCGAGGGCACGCCGACCTGGCGGGCGAGCAGGATGTGCTCGCGCGTCTGCGGCATCGGGCCGTCGGCGGCCGACACCACCAGGATCGCGCCGTCCATCTGCGCGGCACCGGTGATCATGTTCTTGACATAGTCGGCGTGGCCGGGGCAGTCGACATGGGCATAGTGGCGGTTGGCGGTCTCGTATTCGACGTGCGCCGTCGAAATGGTGATGCCGCGCGCCTTCTCTTCGGGCGCCGCATCGATCTGGTCGTAGCGCTTGTATTCGCCAAAATACTTGGTGATCGCCGCCGTCAGCGACGTCTTGCCATG
>NZ_JAMYVL010000079.1:0-1095 GCF_040323955.1 Mesorhizobium sp. M0018
CAGGCTGTTGAAGAAGTCAGGCTCTTTCGCAAACGAAGCCTGAATCGTCGGCGTTGTGGATGTAGAAGTGGCCGACGAGGCGGCCTGCAGTGCCAAAGACAGCCCAGCCGCGGCCAGAGGCTGGGTCTTTCTCATCATGCCCCTCCCACGAGAATTCCGCGCATGCTGAGCCATCGCGGGTGCCATATCGGACATCGAGGAAGCCCTTGAGTGCGCCGAAGGCGATCTCGCCATCCGCCGAGCCTTTGAATGTCAGATGCGCTTCCTCGACGAGATCGAGGAAGTCGTTATCCCAAACATCCATCTCGACGATGCGCCAGCGGCCGGCAAAGGCCTTGGCGAAGCCGGGAACCTTGGCCATCAGCCGGTCTCCGCCATGAGCTTTGGCAGTCGCACCAGATTGTAGGCAGCGGCTGCGAAGGTGAAGGCCCATCCGACACGGTCGCGGCCGCGGAACCTCGTCTTGTGCTGGCCGGCCACGACCTTGATCCAACCGAATGCCTCTTCGATGCGCTTCCTGATGCGCTGGCTGACGGCATAGCCGCCATGCCGCGTCGTGCGCCCATCGATCGCGGAACTGCGGCCACTCGTGTTGTTCTGCGCTACATGCGGCGTCACCCTCATCGAGCGCAGCTCATTGACGAAGTCTTCTGTGTCGTAGGCCTTGTCGGCACCGAGCGTGATCGCCTGCGGTCGGTCGGCGCGAGGTTCGATCATGTGCAGTGCGGCCACCCGCTCAGCATGTCCGTCGGCCAGTGTCAGGCAGGCGTCGACCAGCAGCCCGTGGCGGTTCTCCATCAAGCCATGTCCCATAAAGCGCAGCTTGGCCTCCTTGCCTTTGCCCTTGCGATAGAGCCGGGCATCCGGATCGGTGGTCGAGGCATGTGTGTCGTTCGAGCGCTTGTGGCCATGGAAGTCCGCTTCCGCGTTTCGCCCGCCCCCTTCAGCCGGCGGCTCGCCATGGCCGCCGCTTGGGCCGTCCTTCGGTTTGACGCTCTTCATCGACGCCCAGGCCTCGATCAGCGTCCCGTCGACCGAGAAGTGATCCGTCGACAGAAGCCTCTTGACCTTGGGCTGCGCCAGCACCGCGCTCAG
>NZ_JAMYVL010000080.1:0-953 GCF_040323955.1 Mesorhizobium sp. M0018
TGTCAGCACCCGACTACGCGCCGCTATACTGCCTTTCGAAGATTCTTCTTGCGCTCACGGGGGCGTCCACAGATGTGCTGAAGGTTCTGCAAAAAGTTTTGGAGAGAGAACGGGGCTTGCTCTGAGGGGCGAGCTGCCATGGCACGCTGGTGACGTTTCGACTACCTATTCCCGTGGAAGGGGAGTGCCATGACCAATCGAGAAATTAGACTGAGCAGAGGGCGAGTTGAAAGCGTTGCCATCCAAGGAGCTTATCAAGGGCAATCAGTAACGCACTTCGTCGACCCGCAAACCGGCTTGAATGTCATTCGCGATAGTTCAGGAAATCTCCTGTCTGGATGGAAGCTCAGTCCCAAGCAGTTAGAATATGTCTTGACGACCGGAAAACTGGGAGGCGGACTATGAGCAGCGTATCTGGCGAATATCGTGCGTTGGTTGAAACCTTTCTCGCAAGGGAAATAGATGCTCCTAAGTTGGTAGAAATTTACTTAAAGAAATTTAAGGATGAGACGCGAGCCATCCCAGAGCAGGAGTTTAAGGTGATAGATGAGATCTTTGCTGACATTGACTCATACACTTCCGATATCAGCTTGATTAGAGAGAATCCTAGATTCTATGTTGACGAAGCACAACTGAGAGTAAAAGTTGCGGAGGCCCTAGACCGGCTCCCATGAGGCTTACCGGGATAACCGAAAGCAATTATCTCAATCCCGCTCTACAGCGGCGCGAGTTCGTGACAGAGCTCAAGCGGGCTCGCCGGCGGCAATCCGCGAAGTGCTGCCCGAGGCGGTCTGGCAGCGCTGCTACGTGCACTTCCTCAGAAACGCGCTCGACTACGTGCCGCGCAAGATCGACGACGATTGCCTGATGGAGCTCAGATGGTTCTACGACCGGCGCGACCTTGCCGAGGTCAAACGCGACCTGGCGCAGTGGATCGCCAAATGGCAGGCCAA
>NZ_JAMYVL010000081.1:0-946 GCF_040323955.1 Mesorhizobium sp. M0018
GCACATGCCGCTCCAGGCTGAAGCCGTAGAACAGCTCCTCCTGCATCACACTTTGCTCGCCCATCATCGACTCAATCTCCTCTTACGACGAAGATTGAATCAGTGCTTCAGGACTGCTGCAACCCGGACTTTTTCAACACTATCGACCGGGAGCTGACCTTCAAAACATATAGCGAAGTAAAGGAAACAGCGGTATTTTGACCAATTGAAATCGTCGGGGGGTGCTCATGGCTCTATATGTCATTGGCGCAGGCATGGGTCGCACTGGCACATATTCGCTGAAGCTCGCCTTGGAGCATCTTGGGTTCGGGCCGTGTCATCACATGGCAGATGTCCACGCCAATCCCGAGCAGAAGGCGCTGTGGCGCGCCGCCGGACAGGGACAACTCCCGACCTGGGATGCGGCATATGCCGGCTATCTTTCCGCGGTCGATTGGCCAACGGCGCATTTTTGGCGCGAAGTGAGTGACCACTACCCTCATGCAAAGGTTATCCTGACAGTTCGTGACCCGGAAGCCTGGTATGACAGCATGGCGCAAACAATAGGGCTCACGATGGATGCTGCTACCAATGATCCACAGTCCTTTGGTGTGGCGGTGGTTGGAAACACTGTCTTTGGCGGTCGATTTGATAACCGTGATCACGCAATCGCTGTCTATGAAGCACATAACGCTTCCGTGAAATCAACGCTGCCACCTGAACGCCTTCTTACTTATCAGGCCTCCGAAGGGTGGGAGCCGCTTTGTGCCTTTCTCGGTGTACAGTTGCCTTCCGAACCGTTTCCACGCACCAATTCGACTGCCGAATTTCGTGCTCGCATAGGGCGTTGAACGGCGGCTTGCCACCGATAGTGTTGAAAAAGTCCGGGTTGCAGCAGTCCTGAAGCACTTCTCTATTCGGCATGTTGAGGTCAAGCGCTTTCGAGCTTGCGGCTTCTCCGGCGTTT
>NZ_JAMYVL010000082.1:0-941 GCF_040323955.1 Mesorhizobium sp. M0018
GGCCGGTTTGCCGGCAATCTGCATCGAGACCCGACACACCAAGGCATTCCTCAAGGCGCGGCCGAACAAGACGGATCGCAATGATGCGCGCGGCATCGCACAGATGATGCGCGTCAACCTGTTCCGCCCGGTGCATGTCAAGACGCTGACGAGCCAGAAGCGCCGCGCGCTGCTGACGGCGCGCAAGCTGCTGCAGGAAAAGGCCCTCGCCATCGAGAACGACCTGCGCGGCCTGTTGCGCAATTTTGGGCTCAAGGTTGGCGTCGTCGGGACCGTCAAGTTTGAGGATCGGATTCGCGAGCTCGTCGAAGGACGCTGTGAACTGGCCGAAATTGTCACGCCGCTGCTGGAGGCGCGCTGCAAGCTGCGAGAACAGTTTACAGTTCTACATCGCAGACTTCTGAGAATCGTGCGGGACGATGAGGTCTGTCGGCGCTTGATGACGATCTCCGGCGTTGGTCCTGTGGTGGCGCTGGCTTATACCGCGACGATCGACATTCCACAGCGATTCAGAAACTCCAAAACGGTGGGGTTCATCCTGGGACTGACGCCGGTGCTCAACCAATCAGGTGAAAGTCACCGCGTCGGTCGCGTCTCGCTGTGCGGCGACGGGATGATGCGCACCTTGCTCTACGAAGCCGCCCAAGTGATGCTAACGCGCGTCAAGAAGTGGTCATGGCTGAAGGCGTGGGCGATGAATGTCGCCAAGCGGTGCGGTCTGCGAAAAGCGATCGTGGCACTCGCCCGCCGGCTGGCGGTCATCATGCACCGCATGTGGGTGGACGGCACCGAATTCCGCTGGACGCGGGAGGCCTCGCCAGCCGCTATCTGACCGGAAAGGCCGTAAGGAGAGAGACAAGTTCCGCCACCGGCGGAAGCACGTCCTTCGCGGGACGATGGATGAGGCGAGTTCGTTGAAGCACTCGGACCGGTCGCTCACT
>NZ_JAMYVL010000083.1:0-873 GCF_040323955.1 Mesorhizobium sp. M0018
AGGCCGAACTGGCGGTCGCCAGGGCCAAGGCATCGGATGATGCGGCGCTGATCGCGCATCAGCATCTGACGATCCGGAAGCTGCAGCGGGCGCTGCATGGTCAAAGTTCTGAACGCTCAGCCCGCCTGCACGACCAGATGGAACTCACCTTCGAGGAACTCGAGAGCACCGCGACGGAAGACGAGATCGCCGCCGAACAGGCAGCGGCCCGGACCACCGAGGTGGCGCCTTACATGCGCAAGCGACCGACGCGCCAGCCATTTCCCGAGCACCTGCCGCGCGAACGCGTGGTCGAGCCGGCGCCGACCGCTTGCCACTGCTGCGGCGGTCATCGGCTGCGCAGGCTGGGTGAGGATATCACCGAGACGCTGGAGGTGGTGCCGCGGCAATGGAAGGTGATCCAGCACGTGCGGGAGAAGTTCACCTGCCGCGACTGCGAGGCGATCAGCCAGGCTCCGGCGCCGTTCCACGCCACCCCGCGCGGCTGGGCCGGTCCCGGCTTGCTGGCGATGATCCTGTTCGAGAAGTTCGGCCAGCATCAGCCGCTCAACCGTCAGGCCGAACGCTATGCCCGCGAAGGCGTGCCGCTCAGCCTGTCGACGCTCGCCGACCAGGTCGGCGCCGGCGTCGCGGCGCTGATGCCGCTGTTCAAGCGGCTCGAAGCCCATGTGCTGGCCGCTTCGCGTCTGCACGGCGACGACACGACGGTGCCGGTCCTGGCCAAGGGCAAGACCGATACCGCCCGATTATGGACCTATGTGCGTGATGACCGTAAGCGGGTAGCTGATGCCGTTCAGCGATGGTAGTTCCAAGGCATGAGCGCCTCGATAGCGCTGTTTGGCCAGCCATTGGCGATGCGCTCGAGGGTCTGGG
>NZ_JAMYVL010000084.1:0-854 GCF_040323955.1 Mesorhizobium sp. M0018
CCAGTCTGTGGACTGCAGGATGACGACTTTCTCGCCAGCATATCCCGCCTCCTTCAACAGCTGACTGGCCTTTTCCGGATCGCCGCCCTTTTTGAACCATCCCGTATTTTCGTCGTTGGACACCGGCGTTTCGTTTCCAAACATCGAAGTGACGGTGCGGAAGTATTTTGCGTCGCCATAAGCGGCGCGCAACACAGCCTCTTGATCGATCAGGTGAAGCATCGCTTGGCGTGCCTTCACGTTGTCAAACGGCTTTTGCAGACAGTTCATGCGCAGGAACATGTCGCTGCCCGACTTGTCCAGAACTTGCAGTGCAAGGTTGGGATCGCCCTCGATGACTGGCAAAAGATCGGTCGGCGGGATTTGAATGAAATCAATCTCACCCGCTTGCAGGGCCGCGAAGGCAGTCTGCTGATCGCCAATATTTTCCCAGATGACGCGATCGACCTTAACGATCTTACCGCCGGCCAATCCGTCGGGCGCCTCGTTACGCGGGACGTATTGTTCATTGCGATCGTAGGTGAAGCTCGCGCCGGGCTTGGCAAGAGCGTGATTGAACTTGAACGGCCCCGATCCGATATTCGCAGTCACCTGCTGCGTTGGAGGAAGACTCGCGTCCTTCTCGCGCATGATGAATGGCCCTTGGAAAGCCAGGATGTCGAGTACAACCCCCAACGGCTCTTTGAGCGCGATTGTGAAGGTCTTGTCACCCTTTTTCGAGATATCCCTGGCCCGCGCCATGAGCAACTGCCCGCCAGGAGCCACTTGGCCCCAGCGGCGGATCGAGGCCACACAGTCCGCCGCAGTGACGGGGGTGCCGTCGTGCCACCCCAGACCATCGCGGAGCTCGAACG
>NZ_JAMYVL010000085.1:0-843 GCF_040323955.1 Mesorhizobium sp. M0018
TATGACGGCTTCGGCAAACCCGCGCGCCAGGACGTCACGCTGGGCACGCTGACCCACACCACGACCAGCGTGCGCGATGCCTCCGGCCAGACGCTGCGCAGCCAGTATCTGCCGGTGCAGCTCGACTTCGGCACGCTGGCCGCCCCGCTGCAATACACCGCCGCCAACAAGCTGCTCTCGGCTTCAGGCTTCATCACCTCGACCATCTACGAGACCGACGGCCAGACGAAAGAGATCACCTATGCTAACGGCGTAAAGACGTCCTTCACCTATTCGCCGACCCGCCGCTGGGTCACCCGCGTCACCACGGCAAGGGGCGCGACAATCCTGCTCGACGACCAGTATGCCCGCGATCTCATCGGCCGCATCACCGGCACGACGGGGCTGACGGCTTCAGACAGCTGGACCTATGGCTACGACAAGGCCGACCGGCTGACCTCGAGCGACAATCTCGGCAACAACACGCTCGACGAGACGTTTGTCTATGCCGCCAACGACAATCTGACCTCGCGCACCCGGGTTGCTGGGACCTATGTCTATCCCGCGGCGAGTGCCGCTCGTCCGCATGCTCCAACAGCGGTCGGCGCCAAGACGCTCACCTATGATGCCAATGGCAACATGGTCTCCGACGGCACCAGGACGCTCGCCTGGGACGAGGCCAACCGGCTGAAGACGGTCACCCAAGCCGCCAACACCGTGTCGCTGTTCTACGGCCCGGACGGCGCGCGGGCGAAAAAGACCTCGTCCTTCGCCAGCACGCTCTATCCCGACGCGTCCGTCGAGATCGATCCGGCGACACCGGGCGCGGAAATCTACACCCGCTATCCCCATCCCGACATCAAG
>NZ_JAMYVL010000086.1:0-815 GCF_040323955.1 Mesorhizobium sp. M0018
GCAAGACCCTTGGCGAGCACGCGGCCGACGACCGGCTCGGTGATGGTCTGGCGGTGCATGACATATTGCGCCGGACCCCGCTCGTGGGCGAGGCCGTGCTCGTCCAGCGCCCGGTGCATGGTCTTGATGATGTCGTTGCGCTCGCCAAGCGCCCGCAGCGTGCTTTCAGCCCGGTCGGAGATCAACCACCGGCCGGGCTCGATCTCGTTCGCCAGGCCGAAGTGCTGCAGCCTCTTTGCCCGATCGATCAGCAGGTAGCGGTTGCTGGAAATGGTGTAGCTGTCGCTGGCATTGGGACGGAGGTCGACCAGATCGTGCTCCTGCTGTTCGGCGATCAGCATGCGGTCGAGCCGGGTCAGCCGTTCGGCTTCCACCTCGCTGGCCAGCTTGCGGGCGACCTCGATCTCGCTTTGCAGCCCGAGTTCCCGTTCGACCAGCTCGCCTGCCCGGTGACGGATGCCATGGGCGATGTAGTCGCCGGCGATGTTCAGGATCTTGCCGTCATCGGTGATGCCGCGCACCAGGACGTGGGTATGCGGATGACCGGTGTTGTGATGGTCGACAGCGATCCAGTCGAGGCGCGTGCTGAGGTCGGTCTCCATCTGACGCATGAGATCGCGGGTGAAGGAGCGCAGGTCTTCCATCTCGGCGGCATCCTCCGGCGCGACGATGAAGCGGAACTGATGCCGGTCGCCGCGCCCGCGCTCGACGAAGGCCTTGCTGTCGGCCTCGTCGTCGAAGGCCGAGTACACCCTGCCCTTCTCGCCGTCCCTGGTGACGCCGTCGCGCTGGAGATAGCGCAGATGCGCATCGAC
>NZ_JAMYVL010000087.1:0-795 GCF_040323955.1 Mesorhizobium sp. M0018
CTCGATCATAGTCTTGGCGGCCGTCACCTCGGCTTGGCGCACCGCGGTCGAGGGCTCCACGTCCACGATGATGGCGTGCTCCACGTCGATCAAATAGTTCGTGCAATAGGCATAGACGGCTGGGCCACCCCAAGCGGCAGTCCAGCGCGCGGCGGGATCAACAGGGGAGACGAACTTGGGCTCCACCGGCGTGGCGGCCCCGAAGGCGGCGTCATCCAGAGTGGCGAGATACTCAGCCACGGCCCGCTTGGCTTTGGGATTGAGGTCCTCGGCCGTTTCGATCCCGCGCTGACGATGGGCGTCGGCGACGATCATGCTGGCATCGACCGCAAAGCCTTCGCCGCCGACGAGCCCTTCAGCTATGCAGCGCCGGACGACGGTCTCGAACAGTTCGCGCAGCAGGTCGGCATCGCGGAAGCGGCCGTGGCGGGTCTTGGAGAAGGTTGAGTGGTCAGGCACATCACCCTCGAGGCCAAGCCGGCAGAACCACCGATAGGCCAGGTTCAGATGTACCTCCTCGCACAGCCGGCGCTCCGAGCGGATGCCGAAGCAATAGCCGACGATCAGCATGCGGATCAGCAGCTCAGGGTCGATCGAGGGACGGCCGATCGGGCTGTAGAAGGGCGCCAGATGCTGGCGGATGGCGGACAGGTCGACGAAGTGGTCGATCGCTCTGAGCAGGTGATCCGCCGGCACATGCCGCTCCAGGCTGAAGCCGTAGAACAGCTCCTCCTGCATCACACTTTGCTCGCCCATCATCGACTCAATCTCCTCTTACGACGAAGATTGAATCAG
>NZ_JAMYVL010000088.1:0-789 GCF_040323955.1 Mesorhizobium sp. M0018
AAACTTCGCTGTCATGCCGGCTTGTGCTGCCGCACGACCTTCCATTCATGCCAGATCAGCACCATGACGACAGCATCGAATACGGTCAGGACAAGCAGGCCGAACGAATGAGTGTAGGAGTAGCGGTAGACTTGATAGAACATAAATGCGCCCAGCGCCGCAAGCGATGCCGGATACGACCACAGCTTGCCTCTCAAAAGCCCGACAACGAGCAGCAGTTTTATCAGGCCGTGGCTAAGCAGGTAGAAGGCATAAAACTCCTTGCTGGCGACGGAAAAGTGGCTTGCCATCTGCGACAGATAGCCAGCTATGAAATCGTTCGGATCTTCGATCAATTCCTCTTGGGTGAATGTATTGACCCAGGAGGCAATGGCGTCGGTGGTGACGACATAAAGCAGGATCCCGCCCACGCATTCGATCAGGGCATGCGCCCCTTTAAGCCAGATGCTGAGCTCGAAAATCTGATGGATGCGGCGTTCGTCTACTGCTTTCACAAAATTCACCTTGCGATCGACAACAGCGGAAACGAGAAACGATGGATGCAGCTCTAACCCACTGGATCAACGCGGCAGCCGGGATCAGCCCTTTTCTTGATAAGGCAATGATCGCCGTCTCACAAATCGGCGTTCCGCTGATGGTGCTGGCTGTTGCCCTGCAATGGTGGGCAAAGGCCGACCGCTACCATGTGCGCCATGCTGCCTTGTCCGCCGGCTTGGCGTTCCTGCTCGGTCTGGCGATCAATCAGTTCATTTTGCTATTCGTCCACCGGCTGCGGCCCTACGATGCCGG
>NZ_JAMYVL010000089.1:0-785 GCF_040323955.1 Mesorhizobium sp. M0018
ACAGATCAATGACCCTCTGGACCGTGATCGCCTCTGCCCGTGGCAGGTAGAGCGGCCGAAGCCGTTCGCCTGTTTCTGGCGCTGTTTTGACAGGGAGTGCATTGGTCATTCGGCCCATAGCGCTATTCTGCGGCCCGCCGTTTCGCCCGACATCAGGGAACGATATCGCCCCCCATGTATTAGAAACCCATGGACACTATGGAACCCCACGGCCACGGGATAGCGGTCGATATTTTGACATCGGAAGTTGCCAATGCCAGGCAGCGCATCCACCGGACCGAGCTCGCGCTTCAACGTACTGAAGAGATGCTGGCCGAAAATCTCGCGCTGTGCAGCAGGATACGAACTGCGGTCGAGGCCGCAGACCGCTTGATGGAGATCGATCCCCCCAGCTTTGAACGACGTCGCACGGGTTGAACTGGGCCGGCGTTTCATTCGTCGCGGCCTTGCGGCACCCTGCCGCAAGAGCCTGCCCTATTGGCAGCGTGAGCAAACATTGGACAGAAGCATTCCAACGTTCACGATGTGCAACGCCGACGCCAGACCGACACGAATCTTCAGTTCAAAGAGCGAGGATAATGCTGCGGCAAACGAAGGTGGCACGGGGGGTCTTCGCGCGAGCCGGTTATGCGATCTCCCGCTCAGAGATTTATACTTAATATTCCGACGTCCTGATGGAACCCATTCGTTGCGGGCGAGTTGCGGCTCATTGGGAGGGACTTCCATGGCAACCAGCAACAAAGCAGACCATCAGTCTGTCTCCGAAGCGTTTCGGAAACTGATCC
>NZ_JAMYVL010000090.1:0-747 GCF_040323955.1 Mesorhizobium sp. M0018
CCTTCCAGCGTGCGCCAGGCGGAATAACCGTCACTCATCACGATGCCGCGGTAATCGCCCAAGAAGGTCTGCGGGTGTATCTGGCCGCGACCCGGCTGATAATCGAGCAGCACGATCGGCTCGTCACTGTCGTGGCCGCTCCGGTATGCCCACATGTACGAGGTGCTGGTGGCCTCTCTGTCCATTTCCTTCAGCACCTGGACCGTGGTCTCGTCGCCATGGATGAGGGGCTGCGATCTGAGCCGCAGCTTCAGCACGTCATAGATGCGGGCGAGATGCTTTTCGCTCGAGCCGATCATCCAGTGACCCAGAGCGCCACGGCTGACAGGAACGCCCGCGCGCTCGAAGGCCTGCGCCAGGCGGTAGAGCGGTGTGCCGTCGACGTATTTGTGAACGAGCGCGAAGGCCAGCGTCGAGGCCGTGGCGATGCTGCCCGGCAAGGGTTGCGCGGGCATCGGCGCGGTCACGACCGGCGTGTTGATGCCGGTACGGTCGCAATGACGGCAAGCATATTTGAACCGCACATTCTGCAGGACCTTCGCCTTCACCTCGATATGAAGTTGCTCGGTAACGGCCTCGCCCATGCGATGCATCTGGTGACGGCAGCAAGGACAAGCCTTCTGATCGTCGGGAAGGTCATACTCGACGCGCTCGCGCGGCAGGTTTTCCGGCAAGGCCTTGCGGCCGCGCTTCTTTCCCGTCGCCCCTTCGCTCGCCGGCAAGCCCGTGTCCGGCAGGACAACGACG
>NZ_JAMYVL010000091.1:0-698 GCF_040323955.1 Mesorhizobium sp. M0018
CCAGCCCTCGCGTACTGAGCCGCAAATACTCCGCCCCTGGCAGCTAACCCAACGTGGGCAACCTTCATGTCTGTTCCGAACTGATGCTGAAGCCCCGCAGATACGCTGGACCCCATACTCATCGCGGCCGCGATGCGTTCGCTCGGCAGGTCCATGGCGTGAGCGCATGCGGCGGCAGCGGCGATCGGACCAAGCGTGGATGTTGAATGCCATCCCGACAGGTAGTGCCCGAAGCCGAGAGATTCACCAAGACGAACAATAACCTCATATCCGACCGTCCAGGCTCGAAGGATGTCACCAACGGTCAAGCCGTCGCGAAAGCCAACGGCAAGAAGCGCCGCAAGGATCGGTGCGCTGGGGTGCGTCGAGCCCACGAATTCGTAATCATCAAAATCGAGAGCATGGGAGCGCACGCCATTGAGAAAGGCAGCCCCACCGACACTGAGCATGCCGCCACCGACAATCGAAACCGCACCCTCTCCGGATTCTAACGATATCGCCTTCTCGGCCAGGGCAGACACGGCCGTAGTTCTGCCGCCAAACATGCAAGATGCGGTATCGACAAGGCTTCGGCGCGCCTCCTTTTCGATTGTGGGCGACATATCGCCCCTATAGCTCCCGGCCCATTCGGCAATTGACGACGCGATATCGAGATTCGGCATATTCATTCAGCTTACTGATCAAGAGCTCGATCGTTT
>NZ_JAMYVL010000092.1:0-646 GCF_040323955.1 Mesorhizobium sp. M0018
GGGCGCACGACGAGCTCGGCCTCTGGCCGGAGCGGCTGATTGCCGACACCGGCTACGGCTCGGCCGAAATGCTGAACTGGTTGGTGCATGAGCGTGGGATCGAGCCGCATATCCCGGTCTTCGACAAGTCTAGGCGCAAGGATGGCACCTTCTCGCGCGACGACTTCACCTACGACCATAAGGCCGATACATACATCTGTCCTGGCGGGAAGACGCTCAGGCAGCGCCAGAAGACCTATCGGATGCCACACCCTCTCGTCGACGAGAATGGCATGATGCGCTATCGCGCCAGCAAGCTGGATTGCGACGCCTGTGCCCTGAAGCCCAGCTGTTGCCCGAAGGAGCCGGCGCGCAAGGTGCTGCGCTCGATCTATGAGGGCGCGCGCGACATGGCCCGCGACATCGCAAAGACAGACGCCTACCAGACCTCACGCTATCAGCGGAAGAAGGTGGAGATGCTGTTCGCGCACCTCAAGCGCATCCTGAAGCTCGATCGATTGCGATTGCGCGGCCCCTGTGGTGCCCGCGATGAGTTCCACCTTGCAGCCATCGCCCAGAACCTCAGGAAATTGGCCAAGATTTGCACCCTCGGAACAAACGTCCGAGCCACTTAAGGCGAGGAGGTCGCGTCGACCTTAATCAAGAC
>NZ_JAMYVL010000093.1:0-587 GCF_040323955.1 Mesorhizobium sp. M0018
TAAGCCGATCCGAACCATTTCCCGGAGACCACACCCACCATGAACGATCTTGCGCTGCCGCTGAGCGGTTTGTCATCAGTCGGCGGCAAGTCCGTCGTCGCCCGTTTCGACGGCGGCATGCTGTCGTCCAACAGCGGCGTTCTGGCCTTGGCCGAGGTGGAAAAGCGGTTGCGGGTGGCCGAGCGTCTGGCGCGTTGCATCGACGATCCGCGCTGCCCGGACCAGGTCGTCCACAGCCTGGCGGACATGATCGGCTTTCGCATGAAGATGATCGCCGCCGGCTACGAGGACGGCAACGACGCCAACCGGCTGCGCCGCGATCCGGTCTTCAAGATGACCCAGGATGCGCTGCCGTCGGGTCGGGATCTGGCGTCGCAATCGACGCTGTGCCGGCTGGAGAACCTACCCGGCGTGCGGGAGCTGGTCGCGATGGGACGGGCGATGGTCGATCTCTATTGCGCCTCGTTCCGCAGGTGCCGAAGCGGATCGTACTCGACATTGACGACACCTTCGACGCTGTGCACGGAGGCCAACAGCTTCGCCTGTTCAATGCCCACCATGACGAGTACGGCTTCCAGCCGATCGTC
>NZ_JAMYVL010000094.1:0-539 GCF_040323955.1 Mesorhizobium sp. M0018
TCCGATCCGGCCGCAAGCGCATGACTTACGGAGGCGAATGCTTTGTCGGTACCGCCGCCCGCGGCCTCGATCTCCTTGTCGCGGATGTCATCGACATAATAGGTGTCATTGCCGCCATAGCCGATCATCGTGTGGCCGCCGGCGCCGTGAAACACATCGTCGCCGCTGGTGCCATACAAGGTGTCGCTTGTGTCGATGGGAGGCGGTTCGGTCCCAGTCGTTGCGAGGTTGTGCTCCCGGAAAACGGCTTGTAGTTCCGGAGAGCTCTCTAATGCGGTGTCGCCGTTCTGCGTTCCCCATTTGTAGGTGTAGTCGAAGGCAGGTGACGGAACCAGCTTGGCCCAATGATCGATCATGATTTGCATCTGTTCGGCGGTGGGCATGACCTGTCTGCCGCCATCGGAAGTCTCCCAGTTGCCGCCACCGAAGGCCTGATAGACCGGAACGATGTTGCTGATCGGGATGCCCGACTTCACCGCTGCAGCCACGGCTCGGTCGATCATGTCGTAGTCGACCGTGTCCGTTCCCGTGCGCACCGG
>NZ_JAMYVL010000095.1:0-531 GCF_040323955.1 Mesorhizobium sp. M0018
CTGTGCGATGCCGCGCGCATCATTGCGATCCGTCTTGTTCGGCCGCGCCTTGAGGAATGCCTTGGTGTGTCGGGTCTCGATGCAGATTGCCGGCAAACCGGCCCTGGCCAGGCCTTCGAACAGCCATTGCGACAACGGTCCGGCCTCGAGCCCGATCCGCTCGATGCGCAAGGCGGGATCTTTCAGAACCGCGGTGAGGTCGTCGGGGTGGCTGACCACCTTGACCTCGCGGCAGATCTTGCCAGTTTCATCGACAATGCAAACGGCGGTCTCTTTTACCGAGATATCCAATCCGGCATAATGCTTCATGCTGCGTTTCCTTTCCTGATGCTTGTGGCTGTAGCTGCAGACCACGTTCTATCATCAGCTCGGAGCGCAGCACCTCCGTCCATCACCGTCGAAGATGGGGCTCAAGCCGAATATCCCATCTGATTCAATCTTCGTCGTAAGAGGAGATTGAGTCGATGATGGGCGAGCAAAGTGTGATGCAGGAGGAGCTGTTCTACGGCTTCAGCCTGGAGCGGCATGTGC
>NZ_JAMYVL010000096.1:0-530 GCF_040323955.1 Mesorhizobium sp. M0018
CGAACTCTTTCGAAAACACGCGATGAAGACCGAGTGCGCGCGATCCAGCTTCGCCCCTCGCAACGAAATCGGCAGGGCCGACATGCGTTTGCCAGACAAAGTTTGGTGGGGCAGGTTTCCACGTAACTTTTGATCCATAGGCCGCTTTGCCCGGAGCTGTGATACGTCCACGTAGAGTGCAGATCCGCGGCTCCAGCCTTCTCGCGCAAGCATTCGGCGTCTCCGCATGATCGACGCAGGATGTTTGCTGCAAGAGTGATGCATGATGGACAGTGGTGGGGCACGCATTGACGATGTCAGGCGTTCAGGATTTTCGCTTCCTTGGCGGCGCTGAGAAATGCCACGCGCGCTACATCCGGTGCGCTGCCGCCGCCGAGAACCTTCATGCATGCCATACGAGCCTGGATGCGGCGCGCGGTTTCTCCAATGGGCCAGCGGTAAAGCAGCATTTCGGCGGCTTCGCGGGTGCTCGAAACACTGACTTTGCCCGAGGACAGCAAAACGGTCACGGGCTCTTCGAACGTGCCGAC